>JBQMQE010000186.1:0-9217 GCA_052172655.1 Burkholderiales bacterium | reverse complement strand
CCATCGGCCTGTACCGCAGCAAGGCCAGGCACCTGATGGAAACCTGCCGCATGCTAGTAGAGCAGCATGGCGGCCAGGTACCGAACACACGCGAGGCCTTGGAGGCCTTGCCCGGCGTAGGCCGCAAAACGGCCAATGTGGTGCTGAACGTGGCGTTTGGCCAGCCCACCATGGCGGTGGACACGCACATCTTTCGCGTCAGCAACCGAACCGGCCTGGCGCCCGGAAAGACGCCGCTGGCGGTAGAGCTGCAACTGCTCAAGCGCGTGCCGCCTGAATACGCCGTGGATTCGCACCACTGGCTGATTTTGCTGGGGCGCTATGTCTGTCAGGCGCGCAAGCCGCGCTGCTGGGAATGCTTGGTCGCACCGTATTGCGACTACAAGCCGAAAACACCTCATCCATAGGGCCGCAATGGCGCTGGCTATACTGAAATTCAACTCCGTACCGCGGCCAACTGCCTATGAACAGTCTCGACCCCCGTTCCCTGATTGCCATGGGTGGCTTGATGGCGCTGGTGATGGGCATCGTCCTCGGCTTCACTCGGCGCTACTACCCGCCCAACATTTTGGGGCTCGGTTATTGGGCAATGGCACCTGCTGCCCTGCTGGGCGCAGCCGTGTTTTTTGGCGCCCCTGCGCCGTGGTTTCCGGAGGTCTGGCGCTGGATTGCCAATGGATTCATCTTGCTGGGCTTTGTGCTGTTTCATGTGGGGTTTCGCCGCTTCTACGGCAAACCTGCCCGTTGGCACCGCGTACTGGCGCTGTACAGCCTCACCATGCTTGTCCTTGCATGGTATGGAGGGGGCGAGCCCTCGTACCGCATACGCGTCGCGGTAGTCACCGGTGCCATCGCCTTGGTCCACATGGGCAGCCTGGTATTTTTGTTTCGCAACGGCAACCGAAATTTTCCAGTGCGCATGGTCCAGGCCACGCTGGGACTGCATCTGGCCGTGCTGCTGGTGCGACTGCAGACGGTGCTGTCAGAGGGCGATGTGGGCAACCTGCTGGAGGCCTCTGCAATCCAGACGTTCTACCTCGGCGCCTATGTGCTCTCCGGCCTGCTGCTGTCGATTGGCGCCCTGCTCATGGCAACCGACCGCGTGCGTACCGAGCTGGAACACATGGCTACGCACGATGCGCTGACCGGCACGCTCAACCGCCGCGCCATTGTCGGTTTTTGCGAAGAAGAACACGAGCGCAGCGTGCGCTACGGGCATCCTTTCTCGCTGATGATGATGGACCTCGATCATTTCAAGGCAGTGAACGACACCTACGGCCACCAGCACGGGGACCAGGTGCTGATCCATTTCGTTGACTGCGCCCGCGCTGCGTTGCGCCGGGCCGACCGGTTCGGCCGCTACGGTGGCGAAGAATTCCTGGCGTTATTGCCCAACACCGCCCTCGACACTGCGCTACCGATCGCCAAAAGAATCCATACCGCGCTGTCCACCGGCCATCCACTGGACTGCAAAGTGAGTATCGGGGTCACTGGTTGGAAAGGGAAGGACGACAGTCTGGACGCCATGCTCGGCCGCGCCGATGCAGCGCTGTACCAAGCCAAGGCCGAGGGGCGCAACCGCACCTGTACCGGCTGAGGTCTCCCGTTCCATCCTGCCTCAAGCCTGCGCCGCCCCAGACTCTTGAGCATTTTTTACTGAGTGCCAGACATCGCTGCGGTACTCCGAACGCCGACGGTGCGAAGCATGGCACATGCGCGCTGGCGATACTGGATTTCACCGACTGACCAAGGCCGACCTTCGATGAGCTCCCTGGACCCACGTTCGCTCATCGCCCTGGGGGGGGACGCGGCTCAAGGGCGGCGCGCATTCGCACCGCGCTAACCACCGGCCATGCCTTGGACTGCGCAGCCAGCATCGGCGTCACCCATTGGTGCGGCCCCAAAGACACGCTGAACGTCATGCTCGGCCGCGCCGATGCGGCCTTGTACCAAGCCAAAGCCCAGGGGCGCAACCACATCTATGTTGGACGAGGCGGGTGGCGTCAAGCCTGCGCCGCCCCTGCCGCACCGGCCTTTGAGCAGGCTCACGGGCCTTTTGCAAGACAAAGCTGTAACGCATACGGCACTGATGTGCGTCATGCGCACAACCCGAGGGGAGCGACCCTGGCCCACATGACCTTCCGCGTGACCGATATCCAGCGCGCCAAGGCGCTTTACAGCGCAGCCCTTGCGCCCCTGGGCTACAGCGTTTCTTTCGATAGCCACTACGGCATGAACATCCTGGGGTTTGCCCACCCCGACTCCGCCGAACCCGATGGCAAGGCGGCGGACATGTGGTTTATCGATGGCCCCTCGCCCTGAGGCGGCCCACCGGCTACCACGGGCTGCCATCTGGCGTGGAAGACACAGATCCGCATCCAGGTGGACACCTTCCATGCCGCCGCCATGAGCGCCGGAGGCAAGGACAACGGCGCCTCCGGTCTGCATCCCGACTACCACCCCCACTACTACGGCGCCTTCGTCATCGGCTCTGAGGGCAGCAACATTGAGGCGGTGTGCCATCGGTCGGAGTAAGCGGCACACCATGCCTCGGCGTCGCTGGCCGAGTGGATTTGGGCTCAAATTGGCCATTAACGCCCGTCCACAATGCGCGAGTAGCTATTGATTTCATAGCTTTTGGCGAATTCCGTTTCCGTAGGCCAGTGACCACCGACGCGTTTGGTGCCGAAACCACACATCTCGCGGCGACAAAGGGCTACCCGGTGCTGGGTATGGAGGTCTGCAAGCGACCCGGAGCAGTTACTTGACCTACTGGCGCCGACGACCGGTTTGCAGCGTGAGCAGCCGGTCATTCGGTAATTGTCAGGGGCAGCAACCGGCCCAGACCGGACTCTCACTAGGAGCACCACAAAACCAATGACATCAAGCGTTGTTGATATTATCAATCTGCTGGGGAATCCAGCGTGCTGCTTAACCGCTTGCATGAGATCATCATCAAGCTGGGCTTCGAACGGCTTTCCCCGACGAGCGAAACGGTGAAACATTTGGTGGATTGAATGGATGACCAAAGCCAGAAGCGAGTTTCAAGTCCGATCTCCACCGGCGGCGAGGGCGTGTTCTTCGAGCAACACGTTGCGGCCTACTGGCTGGCCCAACTCCTCGTCCGCAGCATCCCGCCGATCTTGACCGATACCGGCGTCACCGAAGTCCATTTCCAGACCGAGCATCTCGGCTTCAACACGGACGACTTCCTCGTCGTCTGCGCGCGCGCGGGCGCGGCGAATGCGCGGCTCGTAGGGCAGGTGAAACGCAGCTTCACCGTCAGTGCCGCCGACGACGAATGCAAGAAGGCCATCGGCGATTTCTGGAAGGATTTCAAGAAGGCCGATCTTTTCAATCCCCAGCACGACCGCTTCCTGCTCGTCACGCTGCGCGGCACGAATACGCTTCTCGAGAATCTAGTCGGGCTGCTCGACTGCGCGCGAGGCGCGGCCGACGGCGAAGAATTCCAACGGCGGCTGTCTCTCGACGGTTTCATCTCAAAGAAGTCCTTCCAACAGTGCAACGAGCTCTGCAAAATCATCAGCGCACTGGAAGGAACGCCCGTCATCGCCAAAGACCTGTGGCCCTTCCTGCGCCTGCTGCACGTCCTGAGCCTCGACCTGCACACCTCCACCCGTCAGACCGAGGCGCACATCAAGACGCTGCTCGCCCTCAAGTCTACCGATCCAGAGCCCGTCGCCAGAGCAACGTCTGCGTGGGACGCTCTCCTGGCCTTTGCCAGCGAGGCCGGACCGGCCGCGCGGAGCCTGAAACGCGCCGATCTTCCAGCTGCTCTCGTCCAGGCCTACGGCGAGGTGGGCGCGAACGAGCAGCGCGTACTGACGGCACTGAAGAACCACACGGAATTTGTCCTGCGGAAGATCCGCGCGACGATCGGGCCTGCCTTTCACCTGCGTCGCGCCAGCATCGTCCAGAAGGTGCTTGCGGCCATCGAGGCGAAGCAGATCGTCCTGATATCAGGGCCGGCCGGCAGCGGCAAATCCGTCATCGGCAAGGAGGCGGTGTCTTTTCTCTCACGCGAATTTTTCGCCTTCGGGTTCCGGGTCGAGGAATTCGCCGTCGCCCACATCGACGAAACACTCAACAACAGCCAGATTCCGGCGCGCGCCACAGAGCTTCAGGCCATCCTCGGAGCACAGGGCCGCAAGCTGCTCGTGATCGAGAGCGTCGAACGCCTGCTTGAGAAACCGACGCGCGACGCGTTCAGCGACCTCATGACGCTCGCCCAGAGCGACGACGGCCTCGGTATCCTCATGACCTGCCGTGACTATTCCGTGGAGCAGGTACAGGCCAGCTTTCTCCAGTCGGCGGGGATTGATTACGCGGTCATCGAAGTTCCGCCGCTTGACGACAACGAGTTGCAGGAGATCCAGGCCGCCTTTCCGTCGCTGGCAGTGCCACTCGCCGACCCCGCCTTGCGCGAGATCCTGCGCAACCCGTACTTCATCGACAAGGCATTGCAGATTCCGTGGGATGCGGGACGTCCACTTCCGGAGAACGAGCGCGATTTCCGAGCCGTCTTCTGGCGGCAGATCGTGCGTGCGGACCAGAATCCGGCCGGCGGCATGCCGCGCCAGCGCGAAGTGGCTTTGCAGGAGCTGGCGGTGCGCAGGGCGCGTGCCCTGTCGGATTACGTGCCAGCTACGGGACTCAATGCCGCAGCCATCGCCCTCCTCAAACTTGACTCCCTCGTTGTTTCGCCCGACGCCAATGCTTTGCTCGTGGCGACGGCGCACGACGTCCTCGAGGACTGGGCCATCCTGCAATGGATCGAGGAACAGCACCTCACGGATGAGACGGCGTTCAAGGCATTGTCGTCAGCGATAGGTCCGCATCCTGCACTGCGCCGCTCTTACCGGAAGTGGGTTGCCGAACTGGTCGACCGCGACGCACCCGCAGCGGACCGGCTGTTCAGCGCGGCCATCGCACAGGCCGACGTGCCCGCCCAGTTCCGCGACGACACGTTGGTTTCGCTGCTCAAGGCACCGTCGGCGTCAGAATTCCTGACGCGGCACGAGGCCGAACTGCTCGCTAACGACCGCGCGATCCTCAAGCGGGCCATCCACCTCCTACGCGTCGCCTGTGTGACGTCGCCTGCGTGGCTTGCCGACGTGCGCGGCCACAGCTCGATCCTGAGCGTGCCGGAAGGCGCTGTCTGGGCAACCGTCATGAGACTGGCACACCGTAACTTAGGCAGTTTCGGACTGGAAGATGCACCGTTGCTTCTCGCATTAATCGAGGATGCCGTGCGCGGTATCAGCTGGTGGGCACCTGACATCGACGGGGCAGAACATGTTTCCGGCATCGCCCATTGGCTCCTCCTGTGCTTTGACCACTACAGGGGAGGAGATGCGCGCCAACGAATTCTGAAGGTGATTGCCAAGATCCCGAATGCCGACTTCGCGCGCTTCGAGGCCGTCCTGCGCGGGCAGATCAAGGAAGGGCACCGCCGCGATCCCCTCGCCGAGGAATTCCGCGACATCCTCCTTGCGGGCCTTGACGGTGCGCCCGCCGCGCGCGACCTGCCGGACCTCGTGATCTCCGTCGCACTGGATACCTTCCTCGCCACGGAGGAATATCTAAGCGCGGAACCCTATGGCCGCTCATCCATCGACGTTGACCTCTACTTCGGCATCAAGGAACACCTGCGCCAAGATTTCTTCCCCGCCAGTGCCTTCCGGGGGCCGTGGATCAACCTACTCACGCGCCACCCGAGAAAGGGTCTCGAGTTCCTGATCCAGGTCTTCAGTCACAGTGCCGAGTGGTATGCGCATCCGCGTCTCCGGGACCGCCTCGAGCCCGCCTGGGAAGTCGAGCTCACACTTGCAGACGGGACCACGCGCAAGCAGTGGGCGAACGCGCGGCTATGGGGTCTGTATCGCGGCATAACCGTCGGGCCTTATGTACTCCAGTCGCTGCTGATGGCATTCGAGAAGTGGCTACTCGACTATGCCAAGTCCCATCCCGAGGGGCTCGACGCCGTGCTCCTCGAAATCCTGCAGCGCAGCGATTCCGCCGCGCTCGCAGCCGTCGTCGCAAGCGTGGCGACCGCTCATCCTCACCGGTCAGGCGAGGCCCTTCTGGTGCTGCTGTCGGTGCAGGACTATATCGAGATGGACCGCAGCCGCATGGTCGGCGAGCACCAAACCTTGAGCCTAACGGGATTGTTACCGGCCCTCAGCGCCGAAAATAAAATCTACGAAGAGGAGCGGAAGAAGTCGAACGCGCTGCCACACCGCAAGCATGACCTTGAAGTGGCCATCGCAAACCTGCAACTCGGTCTTCTGGCCCCACGGGTTCGCGCCCTTATCGACAAGCACATTGCGGCATTGCCTGCGCGGGAGAAACGTGACAAACACGACCTCACGTGGCAGCTCGCGCTGCACCGGATGGACTTCCGCCAGTACGACCTAGCCGACGTCCAGCCTGCAGCGGACGAGACACAGACGGCGAACGACGAGGAGCCCCCCAAGAACTACATCCGCCTTGAACCCAAGCCTCCTGCTCCGGAAGTGCAGGAACTCATTGATGAGAGCACAAGGAGGCTGGGCGAGATGAATTCCCGGTTCGGTGTCTACATGTGGGGCCTCCAGATCTTCCAGCGCGACTCCGGCTCTGCCGAACCTGCCCGGTGGCGGGAGAAGCTGGCAAGCGCGCGGAGCATAGATCGCGCCGAGGAACATCCGGACAACAGCCGCAACGCTCCCGGCTTCGTCGCCGCCGTCTGCGTCCGCGATTACTGGGACGAGATGTCGCCGGAAGAGAAGGACTGGTGCATCGACGTCATCTACTCTGAAATCTTCAGACACGCCGATCAGTGGGGAGCCATCGACCGAGTGCAGCGGTTCTCGATGCTGGCGGCCCGCCCCTGTGCCTTCGTCATGCCGCTCTTGCTCTCCAAGACCCTGACGGAAACCCAGACTCCGCGCGTGCGCCAAGCCTTTGTTGCCGCGCTAACCCATCCGATCGACGAGGTCCGCTGGTACGCCACCCAGGGCATCAACGAGGAGTTCTGGGCCGCAAACCCCGCCCTTGCCCTGCGTACCGTCAACGCCGTCGCAACCGAGGCCGCACTTGCCGATCGCGACTGGAACGCCGAGGATAAGAAGCGTTACGACAAGCGGCGCACGCCAGACACGATCTCTGCCGCCGCGGCCGAAGACGTCCGTCGGCGGTTCTGGACCGAAGGGGAAGTTGCCGAAGATGCGCACGTCAGGCTCGATATCACCGAAACATTCGGGGCAGAGGCCCACGCGAAGGTCCTCGCCATCCTCGGCCGGGTGCCGAACGAGCCTCTGGCCGTGGCCGCGCACAGGCGCGCCAGCGAAGACCTGGTCGAATGTTGGAACCGCGAGCACGACCGATCTCCCGGCCGGCGCGACCGAAATTTTCACAGGGAGCAAGCCATATCCGACCGCATTCAGCAATTTGTGATGCGCGCGTCAGATGCCGATGCCGAGAAAGTCCTCCAGCCAATCCTCGAGGCCGTTGACCGGCATCCGCGCGAGGTCCACAACGTCATCCAGGGTTTCACGAGCAGCGAGGACAGCAATCCCAATACGCCGCATTACTGGTTCCTATGGAACCTGTTTGCCGAGCGGGTCAAGTGTGCCAAGTGGCTCGCGCATCTGGACGGGGAGCATCCCTACGGCAGCGAGGTGCTGTCAACGATCTTCCTGACCGCATGGTGGAATGACAACGTCCGTCACTGGCGGAGCCTTGAAGGCTACGCCCACAACGTCGACGCGCTCTTCGACGCGCTGCCGCCGGTCTGGATCGCGCTGGACAGCTATGTCCGATTTCTCTACCACATCGGCGAGCGTTCCATGCCCGCCGCGCTTGTGCGCGTCGCGAACGCGCTCAGGCGCGGGAACCCTGCCGACATGCTGCGTGAGTCCAACACGGTCTTCATGCTCGAAGTCCTTCTTCAGCGGCATGTTTACGCAAGGCCGCTGGAACTCAAGCGCGATCCCACACTGCGCGAGGCGATCCTGTATGTGCTTGATGTTCTTGTCGAGACCGGTTCTTCCGCCGCGTTCAGGATGAGGGACGATTTCGTAACGCCGGCCTCCTGAAGTTCCCCAATCTATTGCCAATAAACCGGATGAAAGACGCGCAACGGGCTGACTCAACAATGAACGCCATGTGCTCGGAGCGCTGCATGTAAGTCTGTCACCCAGTGGCCGCTTCAGGTAACAGAGGTCGTTGATGGGAGCCGCGGCGGTGGGCTGCTTCCAGCCTGAAGCAGTCGGCCATGAAAGGAGTTTTATATGACCGCTCATGGCCGAACACCGCTCCACGCAGCACGCCCTTTCCCACAAACGCTGCCCCACCCACTCCACGAAGATCAACAGTCAAATAGCACGGCAGCGCTTATTCAGCAAGCGCAAACAGCTACCAATTCAGTAGCAATTGACGAACCTCATGCCCTCGGCTCGGCCCCAACGCCGGTGCACCGCATCACCCCGCAGCGCTTTCCGACACGCCCGCCGCCTCAAAGCTCGCCATCTCGCGCAGGATGGCGCAGGCCGACTGCAGCAGCGGCCAGGCCAGCGCGGCGCCCGAGCCTTCGCCCAGGCGCAGGCCCAGGTCCAGCAGCGGCTCGGCCTGCATCTGATCGAGCATCAGGCCGTGTGCGCGCTCACCGGATCGGTGGGCAAACACGCAGCGCTGCAGCACGTGCGGCTGCAGGCGGCTGGCCACCAGCACGGCAGCGCTGGTGATGAAACCGTCGACCACGATCACGCGGCGCTCGGCGGCGGCCTGCAGCACGGCGCCCACCAGCGTGGCGACCTCGAACCCGCCCAGCGCGGCCAGAGCAGCGAGCGGCTCGGTGGCGCCCGCATTGGCGTCCAGCGCCTGCTGCAGCACGGCGCACTTGCGCGCAATGCCTGCGGCGTCCAGCCCGGTGCCCGCCCCGGTGCACTCGGCGATCGGCAGGCCCGCCAGACGCGCCAGCAAGAGCGAAGCGACCGAGGTATTGCCAATGCCCATTTCACCCAGCAGCACGGCATTGCCGGGCAAGCCGCGCACCACGTCCATGCCGTTCTGAAGGGCGGCCTCGCACTGCGCCAGGCCCATGGCGGGGCCTTGGGAGGCGTCCTGCGTGCCCGGCGCCACCTTGCGCAGCAGCAGTTGCGGTTGGCCAGGAACACATGAACGCGCCGCAATGTCCTTCACCACGCCGCAATCG
>JBQMQE010000185.1:0-9257 GCA_052172655.1 Burkholderiales bacterium | reverse complement strand
CAGCGCACCGGTCCGGTGGCAACGTCGGCTATAAATGTGAACAGGGTCAATGAACTTTTGAACGTTTTGGATCCGGGATGACCGCTTTGCAGCGGTGCGGTCTGTCGGCATCGCAGGCCGAACTCGCGCTTACCCCCGTTGAGCAGTCACTAGCCTGACGGCCGCGGCCCGCATGACGATCTGTGATTCGAAGTGAAGCGGTCTTAGGTCCTGGCCTTTGCGGCTAGAGGCACACCGTTGACCGCCTCTCCTCGGACTGGACTCACACTGTCGCCCCGCAGGCGCCATTTCTCGGTCGCCCTGGGGGGGCCGCCGGTCGGGTTGTGAATCTTTGCCGGCCAAAGTCGGCTTCAGGCGTCGCCGGCTACTTCACGCTGTCGGTCAAATGCCGTCGTTCAACAACGTCAGCTGTGTGGCGACCCAACAAGTCCCCAAAGTCGGTGCGCTACAGGAGGGTTCCGACTGGCAGGAGAAGTCTTGGCCACCTCGGCGTTCGCGACTGCATCTTGGGGCCCGCCGTAGCATCAACATCGTGGTGACCGTGCGCGATGCTGCAGCAGCCGAGCAGTGCCCGTACTGGCCAGGAGGCCCGGTCAAGGTTCATTGGCGCTCGCGGTCGGAAACTGCGTGCGACCGCATGGTCCGTCAAGCAGTCGTAGACCAAGTGCGCGCCGTATCAACCTTCATCGCCATACGCTTACCAACGAGTAGAAGGACATTGCTTCGACGCTCCGGCGCGCTGCCCTGACGGTCTCGTCACCAGACACCGTGCCCGGGTCACGCTGGGAAAGCCTACTCCCACCACTTGGAGTGCTTCTCGACGTACGCCTTAACAGCCCGACTGCGTGACCTCTGCCTCGGGTCGGCCGAATTCCCCATCGCCTCCTGAACCCCTTTGAGATAGCGCTTACCGCCCCAATGCTCCCAGGTCGCGTCGAGGATCATTGCGAAGAGGCCATCCGTCGACGCCAGCGCCACGTAGTCCTCAGGGGCAACTGGCGTTTCGACACACCGCTTCACCAGGCCGAGTCTGAGGCTGAGCGCTACATCCCACGCGTCTGCCGGCCGGATCCACGGAAGGCTGTCACGCAGATGCTGCCAATTCGATGACGCCAATGCCCCCGCAGTTGCAGCTCCATGCAGTGATTCGAAGGTCAGGCACAGCAGCGGGCCAACGCTTTTGGACCGCCAGCTCATGGCCCGTCGAAACCCGTAGACCAGCAACTCGATGGGCAGTTGACCAGCTTGCTGCTTCACAGCCGTCAACGCGGCTAGCCAAGGGTCAACGCCGTAGTCGTTGGGCACCACATCTGGAGCAAGTTCAGCCGTGATGCAGGCGACCAAGCGCGGATTCAGCGTGGGCGCATGCGCCAGGAAGACTGCGACTGCACCGGGCTGCCTGCAGGCCTCTTTGATCCACATCCGCAGCTCTGTGGTCTCTCCACCGTGCGACATCAATTGCTGAAGGCAAGTGAGCACCGCATCCGGTCCAAAAGCCCAGGCGACTGACTCAATGGACACTTCGTTGTGCAGGCCTTGAACGGCGGCGGCAAGCTGGTTTCCTGCGTGCAGTTCGACACCGGCTTGCTGGACATCAGATGCTCTTGCTTGGGTTCGACGCCAGAACTCGCTCACTTCAGCAAGGTCTGGTCGGATGGATAACAGCGGAGGCCACCAGTTCGTCCCCGGCATCAGATGGTCCACGAGCAGGGCAGCGTCTAGCTCTTTGACTACCGCCCGCATCGCAGCTTGCACGGCCGAGCGCTCATCTTCGACCAGCTCTACGAGCGTCTCCGGGGCCACCTCGAGCAAGTGCGCAGCCAGCTTCCAGCCGTGGTCAACGAGCTCTCCTTCTGCGACGAGGTCCAGGTTATCAACGACATAGTGCAACTCCGAATCGTTGAGAACATCAGCCCTGGACAGGGCGTGGGTCGCAACCATCTCCTTGGCCGCCTTCGACCCGGACAATGTGGCCGGCACGGTCACCAATGCGATGGCATCGGCCACGGCAGTTGGCCCGCGCCGAGTAAGCGTCGCCTGCAGCTGGCAAATGGCTCGCATGGCTTCGCGGCCACCAAGAACGTCTGTGCCCAGCAGCCTCAGTACCTCACGGAATTCAGAGGCATCCGGACGGCAAGCATAGTCGACGAGTTGCGCAAGCCAGGGCCCATCGGACATGGAGGTCGCTTCAACCCCCTCCGTGTTCTGGGTAAAGCGCAATCGGGAGACCGATTCGCCGCAAAACTGGAGGTCGAACAGCGCCCCTTCTTGTGAGCGATCACGAGTAGTCAACGTACAGAACCGGAATGAACGCCTAAGCCGCGGCCACTGTAAGTCCCACAGGCGCAGCACCACGTCGTCCACCTGCGCATCGGTGGCTCTGCGAGCCCACACCTGGTCATGAGGCTGCTCGTACAAAGCAGTCGCGAGCCGTTCGAACACCGGCAACTGGCTCGACATCAGCGCCGAACCACTTGCTAATGCGTTTGTGAGGTGAAGAGCGCCTCCGTAGACACGGGCTGTCTCGATGGAAGGCGCCTTGAACAGCGCAGCGAGTTGTGACGGACTATCCAGCATTGCCAAGTCGGCGAACTCAATGAACAGCGTATGCGTCCACACGCAGCCTGGTCTCGGCATCTCGGGCGCTGGCCAAGTTCGGGCGAGCGCGTACAAGCCCGATTCCGGCAGCGGATAGCCCGTCAGGTAGGAGATGCCCTCCGCGGTGACGCCGGACCCGGACGCGTCGCTCATCACCAATACGAGGCGCGCGTCGTTCGGGGTCAGTTCTGCAGAGCACGCAAACTGCCGGTGGCCCTCTGAATAGCCATGAAGTGCCTGATGGACGATGATTCCCACAACCTATCTCAGGCCAGCAACCACTGAAGCGGTTCCGTCAGGTCGTGTGATTGCCCGTCGGCGGAGACCACCGTAATGCGCTCGGAGGGAACGTCCATCTCGCGAATGCGCTGGGCCTCATCCTTCAGAGGCTTACCGGTCTCGTCGTAAACCCCGCCCTGGGCGCTGACCCCGAACACCCTGACAGTCCAGGCTTTGTCGAGCCCGTGGGATAGGTACTGGCGAAGCAAGGGCAGGTGCGTCGTCAGATACTCATCCGGCGACATCCCGGCGCCTGCAGCTTTATCCCACGCGGACAAGACGATGGCAACGCTGCGTGCGCCTGTTTCCAACGGTGGCGCCTGCAACGATTGCAGGAGGTCGACGAGCTTGACCTGCGTGGGGGCCATTCGAGCATTCCATGGCACAGGCTTGCCGGGTTCCTGTGGAAGCCCTACCGCCTCCGCATCTTCAGCGTCGTCCGCGATCCAGCCAGGCGCCTTGATCTTGTCAGCATGGATGAAGAGCAACACGTTGGCGCTGCGCAGTGATGCCGTCACCTCGGGCGCACACTCGCGCGCTTCCCACATCTGCTGGAAAGACTCGCCCGCCAGGTCGGGGAACGACAACTGGAATTCAGGAGCAGCCCCGCTTCGTAGAGACATGGTCACCGTGCGGTCGCCTGCATGCAGCGTCCGCTCCTGGACTTTGGCGCGCCGCCACAGTGCAGCAATCTCGTTGAGATGCGCTGATTCGCCAGCCTTCAACGATACGAGGCTCAACCGAGTCTCGACCTCATCGGACGTCAGCAGATGCCACAGAGCGGCCAAAAAGGTAGTCTTTCCCGAGCCAGGAAGCCCCAGCACAACTATGTCGTGCGCGGTCATGTGCTTGCCCTCGCAGTCGCCGGCAACGGAAGCCTTCCAAACGCGCGTTCCTTTGGCACCTCTCTCTGCTCAATAGCCGCAGGTACATTCCTGGCGGGGTCAGCCATCCAATACCGTAGCAGCTCGTGCATGCCCTCTCCGCGGTGGGCATTGGTGGTCTTCGGCGAGGCGGCGACGATGAACGACTGGATTTCAGCGAAGTTGGAGGCATAGTCGTCCCGCACCTTTGCCACGAGTGCCTCGAAATAGCTTAACGCGCCGTCACGTCCGGCTTCGTTCTTGCGGATCGCGTCGAGCTTGGTAAGCACTAGAGCCAAGCATTGCCAAGGCGGAGCGACGCCAGACTCCACGAACGCCCGCAGGGTGAGGCGAACTTCGGCGCGCACTTGGTGGCGCTCACCGGCGTTGAGCAGCTTCGCCCCATCCACGAGAACCGTGAGCACGTCTGAGCGCTTCAGCTCGGGATAGGCCTTCGCGCGGTCCGGCTCGTCCTGCACGGTGGTGTATTCCTCGCCCGCGCGGTTGCCGAAGAGTGCTGCGCGCTTGGCATCGCAACCTTCGCCAACTAAATCAACGTGGAAGAAGAGAACCTCACCGCGCTCGGTTCGTTCGATGTGCGCTTCGCCGCGCTTGGAGTCACGCCTTGAATCGTGGCAGGCGCGCTCGAACGAATGCATCGTGGACGAGCCGGCGAAGGCGTATCCACCCAAAGGCCCGCGCTGCAGCAGGTCATAGATGCCAGCGACCAGACTGGTCTTGCCGGAATCGAATGGCCCCACCAGGGAAATCACGTTGCACGGGCCCTGCCGCAGCAACGAGGTCGCTTCGCTGATGGACAGCGATTGAGCGTGCGGCAGGCGAAGGCCTGGGACAGACGAATTAGGGGCCGGAGTGGTACCCGGGATAATGACCAATGCCTTGCCGAATTGGGGGCAAGCGGAAGCTTCAGGGAAGCCTTCGAGACAACGGGCGCCCGACGCGATCTTGCAGGCGGGGTTCGCGCACTGTGGCTCGGAGTCCTCTTCGACATGTTCCATCGTGGTCATCCCAACGACACCTGCAGCAGCTCTCGGTAGAGCAAATCGGCCAGCTTACGTGCAGGCAACGAAGCCGTCGCTTCAACGCCGGTCACGGTGGCCCATGCCGGGACCCATGTGTCCTGACCATCAACTTCTTGCCTGCGCCGGACGGCTTCCAAGATGGGCGTGGTGGTCGCCGACACCTTCCCTGCCTTGTCTTCCGGCAATACGCGCCCCAACCAGTCATGAGGGAAGCCTTGCACCATCGCGGGAATGGACAGCTGAACGACGTCATCCACGCCTGCACGGGACAGCAGGGAGGTCAATGCTGTCGGGCCGGGAAGCACCTTGGTCAGGGCAGCCAGTTCCACTGCGATGACGATGGGGCGGAACTCAGACCGAACTTCTTCGAAGGCCTGATCGAAACGAGTGCATCGCCCGCCTTGGAGCCACCAGAGGATGTCGAGCTCCTCATCCTGAACCTTGACATAGCCCTGCACTGCAGTCTCGAAGGCACGCTGCCGGGTGGCCATGGCTGTCAGCGTCTGGCGACTGGCGCTGGCAAGTGCGTCGATAGCTGCGCGGACAGTCGCGATGTTGCCTTCCTGAAGGGCGTTGAGGTGCGCCGCGATGTCGAGCTGAGGATTTACCAGCTTCTGCTGCTCGAGCGGTGGTCGCCGACGCGCGGTCTCCGCGAGGTAGTTCTGGGCGGCGATGGCCAAGCCCACCAAATCCATCGGTTGCCTCAACGTGCGCAGCCCTGCGCAGAAAGCGCCAGTTACCAGCGCCGCAGCCTTGCCCGCCGTTGCATCCTGCTCTTCCAGGATCATCGCCAGGGTCACTGCTGCCAGCAGCCCCGCTTCCTCGTCGCTGAGGGCTGGTCCGGCCTCGGCGAGCTGGTTGCGCACTTGGCCGGCTTCCGTGGACAGGTTCTGCATCTTTGTGCGGAACGCAAGCCGCACCAAGATCTCGAGCGTCGTCATAGATGGGATCCGCGATGCGACCTGGATAGCTGCATAGCGTTGCGCGCGAACTTCAGCGTTCTCGGAGAACTCCATCCCGCCGTACCAACCGTTGAATTGCTCCTGCATGGTGCTCCCCTGCCTTTTTAGTGAGTGTTTTCGACGCGTTCGATATCAGTGGCCAGCTCAGCCAGGAGGCCGCGCGCCGCGGCCTCTTTGAACGCCTTCTTGTAGCGCTCAGGCTCCGGAACCTGCAGATCGGCTTCCGTGATAAGCCCGAGCTTCAACGTGATTTCCCGGCGCTCGCCGATGGATAGGTCCCAGAACCGGTAGATGAGATTTCGCATGGACGGACCCTGCATTTTTCCCTCCGGTTCGGGCTCCAATGGCGCTACCGCTGCAGCCTCATGCGCAGCCTCGGTTACCTGGGTCGCATGGAATTGCGCAACTGGCGGTTTGACCTCGGCAGCTGGCGCCCACAATGGTGCCATGTGCGGCAGCGCCATGCTGTGAGTCCAGACCTCCTGAAAGCGGCCCTGCCGCAGCGCCACGAACATATCCGGCGACTTCTGAAAATGGCGCACGTAAGCGCGCACGTCCAGGGTCCGCCCCATGCCTTCGCCCCGCACCGTGACGTTGAGCAGGTTGTAGCCGGGCTTCCATTCCCGCTCGTTCATGTCCGGGTTCACCGCTCCGGCCTGGAATCGCATGTAGGTCGGCGTTGGCGTGCATCGCTGCCGATGCTCATGGCCGAAGAACTGCAGCTTCGCGCGTTCGTTGATATTGTCGTCGGTATCGTCTCGGTCGGAGTACCAAGACGGCGGGTGGTGGCAGAGCACCAGGTTGACTACGTCCTGCTCGGGGTTCAGCACCGTCTGGAGACGTCCCAGGTAGAGGCGACCGGCGGCATCATCCCGCTCACCCAAGCCAGAAATGAGCGTTGAGGTGAGTCCGAAAAGACGGAGCCGGACGCCTCCCCCGAGGTCAACTTCGTCGGTCCAAAACGGTGAATCGGGGTAGACACTACAGTCGAAGCCCGCAGCGAACTCGTTGTACGCGGCCAGCGGCCGGAAGAGCGACTGCCCCACATCGGCATCGGCCAACTGCCGCTTCATAACCAGCTCGCGAGCGTCTGGATTCGCCGCTGCAATGGCATCCTGAGCGTTCGAAATGGCCATCGACCTGCCGCACACGCCTCGGTCGACGTCGTGGTTCCCGGGCACGACGTAGATGCCCTCAGGAGGGCAGCCGCACTGTCGAGCCAGCTCTAGCAGCCAAGCGCGGGCGACTTTGTACTCCACAGGGCTCCCCTTGAATGCGATGTCGCCGCCTACGAGGATGGCGTCTACAAAGCCTCCCTCGCGGCACAGTTCCACCACGTCCTGCGCCAAAAGGGTCCGGTAGGGTTGGTGGACGTCAGTGGCCGGATTCTCGCAGTCGGGGGTTCTAAAGTGGATGTCGGACAGGTGCAAGAGTCGCATCTGTCTATCTTAACTTTCAGATACGATTTGCCCAGCCGCACATGCCAGGCAACTTGCCGAACGGGCTGGCCAATTCGCCAGAGCATGTTCGCGTTACGTGCACCTTGTTGTTTAGTCGTGCCTGTGCAACTCGTTCATGTTTGCGCCGGCCGATGTCAAGAGTATTAAGAGCTTACGCCCCACAAGGCGGCGACCGACAGCTTTCAGCGGGTAACCTCGCGATATCGAACGGCAGCAACGGGTCACTATGGAGAGCTCTCCATAGCGGCCCTGAAGGGACCTTCGATTTTCGAAACTCGGCTTTGCAGCGCAACCGGCCGTTCGCAACCGACTACTTTGCGGCTCGGTTAAGGGGGGACAGATGGCAGAGGCTTCGGAGCCAAGGGAAGCCTGCCTATAGGATGTCGTACCTCGCTTCCTAACTCCTTTCTACCTAGCAACTACTACCGATTTAACGAGCACCTGCTGATGAAAAACAAATCGTTTCGAACAGACTTCAGCAACCCGCATCAGAACGCCGTCGTTGGGGCGCACTGGTTTGGCGACCTAGACCACGCCTATCGGGAAGGCTTCATGCAGGCCACGTTGGCTTTGCTCGCAGCAGCTGCCGCAGAGTCCTACGTCGACCCCAATACGGAGGAAAATACCGTCGTCTTCGTGGACGCGCTTGTCTACCCGATTTGCTTCAATGCCAGGCACTTCATCGAGCTGTTCCTGAAAGACTCGATTCGGAGCGTCTCAGCACTGGGTACGAACGCAACCCAGATTGGTGTCATCGCCACTCATGACTTAACCGGGCTGTGGGCAGGCTTTGAGGCTGCCATAGCGCGCGACAGTCGTCTCGTCGAGCTCGGAATGCCGTTGGAAGAGGTCTTCAAAGACATTGCCGAGGTCGACAACACCGGCATGACGTTTCGATACTCTCATGACCTTAACGAGAGCGTACATCTTCCCGACCTTGAGCACATCAACTTGGGCGTGCTCGGCGACCGCTTGCGGGAGATGTTCAAGCAGGCGGAAGAGTTCTCCTTATGCTTGACCGTGCTGCAACAGGAATATGCGCAGAGCACGTTGCATCGAGGGAACATAGAGGCCATCGCCAAGCGACTGCCTCCTCACGAGAAATGGGTAGCAGAGCTCAAGCCGGTCAAGAAAGAAATATGTGACCAGCTTGGGCTGTCGTCGAACGACTTCTGCAAAGCTCTTGTGCTGATAAAGCGCCATAGAGAGTTTTCCGGCCTCATCGGGCTCGAGTTACCGCTCGCGGGGCTGCCTGTAGACGTTTTCAAACGCCTCGCACGCGTTCACGCTGGCGAAGCTGCTCACTACGTGATTACGAGGGATGAGTGGCTACGCTTGGATGCGGTGATGGAGATTAGCCGCTTGGACTCGTACAGCGAGGAGTACGACCGGTATCTGAAGTACATCTCGGGTCCTGATTACGAAGGTCCATTTGACCCCGCGCATCTCGCCAGAAACGCGTACGCACGGAATCAGCGTTTGCGTGGTGGACTGGTGAAGCTCGGTCAGCGAACTCTTCTGGCAGCACTTGCGGAAGCCATCCCGCACCTAGCAGAGCCCATGAAGAGACCGCCCAAGCGTACCGCAGAGGAGACTTCAGCGCTCGTAAAAGAGGCATTCATGCGCCTGAGGCCTCCACATTCAAGCGCTGACATTGAGGGCAACCCCTCTAGCTGGTGAGAGGAATCGCGTTTGGGCATTCGAACTTAGCCTAGCGGAGGGCCGCAGCAATGGCAATGCCGCGGGAGCGGAAGGCCGACCAAGCGTTTGTCGGACGACCGGTTTCAGGCGCTTTAGTTCGCTCGGCGACCGACTCCTTCGGGCCCAAAGCACCAGTTCGTCCGCGATGTGAGCGGCCATTCCCGAGCTCGCACCTGTCGCCCCTGCTGAACGACCGCTCCAGGTGGTCGAGTGATCGTTTGAGATACTGAGCGGTGAACGACCGATTGCAGTGCCGCCAAGAGTTTCAGCCGCCGAATCTGACTGACAGCAATCAGCCTGAAGCGTTCTGTGAGTCCACCTTTCGCCGCGCTTGCACGGCGCTATTGACCT
>JBQMQE010000184.1:0-9303 GCA_052172655.1 Burkholderiales bacterium | reverse complement strand
AACCGTGGCCGCAAGCGACAGCAATTCTGTCTCGCCTGCGCGCTTCATCCACTCCACCCCTTATCGTCAGGCGTCGGCTTGACGAGTTCGGAGATCACACGGGTATCGAGGAGGAAGCTCACAGGTCGACGCGCCTGCCGGTGTCGGTGCTGCGGGCGAGATCAAGTTTCACGCCCGCGAGCGGCGAATTGCGGAAGAAATCGACCAGGCTACCGCGGGGCCGCGAGCGCTTTCCGAATTCGTTCGCGGACACCACGTCCACTGCGTCGCGACCGCGTTGGTTCGGCTCGACAACGACGAGCGTCACTTTATCCTGCGCTACGTCACTCACGTCGCGATTGCCCAGGTTCGCGTCCGTCAGCTCGGCCACCGCCTGTTCGCCGGACGCGATGTCGTGGGCAATGGCCGATTCGAGCGTCGGGTTGATCTGATTGATCTCGGTGAGGGTTTCGCGGTCGTTGAGATCGATATCGTGGGCCGAGATCAGATAGCGGTTATCACGAGTCTCGTTCCAGATACGTGCCGTCACAATGCGCATCAGCCTGATGAGACCGCGGGTCTGCTGGAAACCCGGGTTCTCCTTAACTCGAGCGTAAAGGTCGCGAATCGCGGGATGGAAAGGATAGGCCTCGACGATTCGTTGCGCGAACTGCTCGGGCGAAGCGTTGGTAACGTCCATCTGACGGGCGTCCCGAATCGCCTTTGCATAGGCTTGTGCCACCTCGGCAATGTCGTCTTTCGAGGGGAGTTCCGCGAAGATGCGTTTGCGCAGGATCTGGTAGAACTCGTCGGTGTTCATTCGCACCGGTTCCAGATCCATCGCCGAGCGCCCAGTCTCTTGCTGCAGATCCGTGAGGGCAGTGACGATCTGCTGATGCCCGGCCTGATACGAGGCGGTGAGGTCCGTGATTACCAGCAGGACGTTCTTGAGCTCCGCCTTCCCCAATGCAACCAGCAGATTCGAGAGCGCGGTTCCCGTGACTACGGAAAGATCGGAGTTGCCAACGGGCTTCGCTTTCGCATTGACGAAGTATGGAGGCAGCTCGTCCAGCATGATGACCAGCGGCTCGCCCTTCAGCAGGTTGACCCACGCAGTCTGGCCGGGCGCCGAAAGCGGCGAATAGTAATCCTTGAACAGCTCGCGTTTGCCCAACTGCTCGGCCATCGCGCCCCAGATGCCATACGGGGCATCGCTCTCGCGCCCGGAGAACGCGACCACCCGCACCGGACCAAGCGCCTTGTCCGGGGTATAGAAAGAACCCATCACGGGGACCCGGAATTTCGGGTGCTTCGCGAGCAAACCCAGCGCCAGCAGGTTGTGGGTCTTGCCACCTCCCATTGCCTGCGTCAGTTTGAACACACCCTGATCCGATTTGCCCTCGAGCCTGCGGAAGCCTTCCGTGAGGAGGGTCTTCATCCCTTCGGTAATGTAGTTCTCGGGAAAGAACTCTTCGGGTTTAATACGATCGCCAACCAGATCCGAGAGATCGAGAACTGTGTCGCGCCGGCCAGCGTCAAAGACCGTATCGCGTGGCTTGCAGGCGGATTTGAGAGTTTTCATGTTTGTCGAGCCCAATCGATTTCCAATCTTCTTAGCCGAAACGGGCTAGACGCAAGGCGGGATGTTGATTGTATCCCCATCATCTATTGACTGCGTCGTTCTCCCGTCTCACATATTCATTTCGGACCGCCGCTTGCTGCCGCAGACTGAACGCGGTACCGTGACGCCGGAAAACTTCGCACATAAAGGAAACAGCATGGAACACTCGATTCGACTCGACGGAAAAACAGCGCTGGTCACCGGCGCCTCCAGCGGACTCGGCTGGCGCTTTGCCGAGCTTCTTGCCCAGGCCGGCGCCAGGGTCGCGCTGGCGGCGCGCAGCACCGACAAGCTGGAGCAGCTCAAACGGGAAATCGAGCAGACCGGCGGCAAGGCCTGCGCGGTGAGGATGGATGTGACCGACGTGGCGAGCGTGCGCGCCGCGGTCGCCGCCGCCGAATCGGCGCTGGGCGGCATCGACATCCTGGTCAACAACTCCGGCGTCAACAAGCAGCAGCGCGCCATCGAAGTCGAGGAGCAGGACTACGACTACGTGACCGACACCAACTGCAAAGGCGCGTTTTTCGTCGCCCAGGCGGTGGGGCGCAGCATGATCGCGCGCAAGTGCCCCGGACGCATTATCAACATCGCCTCGGTCGCCGGCGTGCGCGTGCTGGCGCAGTTATCGATCTATTGCATGTCGAAGGCTGCGGTGATCCAGATGACCAAGGCGCTGGCGCACGAGTGGGGGCGCTACAACATCAACGTCAACGCCATCTGCCCCGGCTATATCGAAACCGGGATAAACCGCGACTACTGGCAAACCGAGGGCGGGAAAAAATTGGTGAGCATGCTGCCGCGCCGGCGCGTGGGCCAGCCGGAGGACCTGGATGGGCTGGTGCTGCTGCTCGCCTCCGAGCAGTCCAATTTCATCAACGGCGCCGTGATCACCGCCGACGACGGGCTCGCGGTAGGCTGAACGCCGGCGCCGCGCGCGCTATTTCGACCGAAACTGTTTCTCGAGCTGGTCCGCGGCGGCAGGATCGAGCTTGCGCAGTCCCTGCAAAGCCTGGTCCCTGCGTTCGCGCTGGCCGGTGCGCTGATAGGCGATTGCCAAACCGACCCAGGCTTGCTGCAGATCCGGCTCATAGCGCACGCTCTCGCGATAATTGGGCAGGGCGAGATCCGGCTGTCCCTGCCGCTGGTAAAGCTCGGCCAGGGCCAGATAGGCCTGGGCCGACTCCGGGCGATAGCGCAGCGCCTGCCGATACGCCTGCACCGCCTGCCCGGGCCGACCCAGCTCGCTTTGGCTCTGGCCGAGCGCAAGCCAGGAACGCTCGTCTTCCGGACTGATGCGTGTCGCCTGCTGGTACGACTCGATGGCCGCGGCGTGCTGCCCCTGCCGCGCCAGCGCATAGCCCTGCAGCCACCACCAGTCGGCGCGGGTGGGCTCGCGCTGCAACTGTGCCCGCGCCAGTGCGAGCATGCCGGGCCAGTCCTGTTTTTGCTCCAGCTCGACGATTTCGCGGGAAGTGCGCTGGTCGACATGGCGGGCGAGCGCGGCGATCACGGGCGTCACCGACATCAGCGCGACTTGCGCGCAGGCGCCGCAAACAACAAGGCAGGCGACGATGCCTGCCCTTCCGAAAAACCTGATAGCCAAGAAAGCTCAGACTTTGTTCTGGTACACGTAGGCCTGCTGGCTGACGCGGGACTCCTTTTCGCGCTCGAGCGTCTCCAGGTCCTGCTTGTGGTCCCACCAGATCGAGCGGCTTTGTCTCTGCTCCGCCTCGAGTTCGGGCCTTTGCTGCTTCAACTCGCGTATGAACTTGGTGAACTCGGATTCGTAGCTTTGCGGCTTGAACTCGCCGAGGAATCTGCTGAGCCATGATTCGTGCGTTGCCATGTCTTACCCCTTTTGAGTCTGTAACGAGACGAGGGGAAATCCCCTCCGGGGACTTCCTTCGGGGCGCCTTCCCTCGTGCTCCCCTATATCAGAACGAACGTAACAAGAAAACACCTGTTACGGATTCTTAGAACTGCTCTTCGGTCAGCGCCATCACGCCCGCGGCGCCGCGCACGACGGTGTTGCGCAAGCCCGGCGCCTGCGCCAGGATATGGTCGGCATAAAAACGCGCGGTGCCGATCTTCGCCTGGTAGAACGCGCTATCGCCTTCCTTGGCCGCCAGCCGTTTCTGCGCCACCAGCGCGGCGCGCGCCATCTGCCAGCCGCCGCAAACGATGCCCATCAGCTTGAGAAACGGCACCGAGCCCGCGTGCACCGCTTTTATGTCTGCGGCGTACGTGGCGACGATCCAGGTCACGCTCTCTTCCACCGCCTTGATCCCGGCGGCGAGCCCCGCGCGTATCGCCGCCAGGTCCTCGCCCTGCGCCCGCGCCAGCTCGCCCTCGACCGCGCGCATCGCCTTGATCACTTCTTTCGCCGTCGCCCCGCCCTCGCGCGCCATCTTGCGCCCGACCAGATCGTTCGACTGGATCGAAGTGGTGCCTTCGTAAATGGTGGTGATGCGCGCATCGCGCAGATGCTGTGCCGCGCCGGTTTCCTCGACGTAGCCCATGCCGCCGTGCACCTGGATCCCGATCGAGGCCAGTTCGATGCAAGTTTCGGTGCTCCATCCCTTCACCACCGGGATCATCATGTCGGCAAACGCCTGGTGCTTGGCCCGCAGAGCACTGTCCGGATCGCGGTGGGCGATGTCCATCGCAGCCGCGACCACATAGGCGAGCGCGCGCATCGCCTCGGTCTGCGCCTTCATGCTCATCAGCATGCGCCGCACGTCGGGCTGGCGGATGATGGGCACGGCCTTGGCGCCGCCGGCGAGATCGCGCCCCTGCACCCGCTCCTTGGCGTAGGCCAGCGCCTGCTGGTAGGCGCGGTCGGAAATGGCGACACCCTCCAGGCCGACGGCGAAGCGCGCCGCGTTCATCATGATGAACATGTATTCGAGGCCGCGATTTTCCTGGCCGACGAGATAGCCGAGCGCGCCTTCCTTTTCGCCGAAAATCAGCACCGCGGTGGGGCTGGCATGGATGCCGAGCTTGTGCTCGATCGAGGCGCAGTGCACGTCGTTGCGCTCGCCCAGGCTGCCGTCGGCATTGACCAGGAATTTGGGCACGATAAACAGCGATATGCCTTTCACCCCTGGCGGCGCATCGGGCGTGCGCGCGAGCACCAGGTGCACGATGTTCTCTGCCAGGTCGTGCTCGCCATAGGTGATGAATATCTTCTGCCCGGTAATGCGATAGTGATCGCCTTGCGCAACCGCTTTCGACTTGACCAGCGCCAGATCCGAGCCCGCCTGCGGCTCGGTCAGATTCATGGTGCCGGTCCAGGTGCCTTCGATCATTTTCGGCAAGAAGGTTTGCTTCAGCGCGTCGGCGCCGCGCAGCAGCAACGCTTCGATCGCACCGCCGGTGAGCAGCGGGCACAGCGAAAACGACAGATTGGCCGATTTCCACATTTCCATCACCGGGGTTGCCACCAGCTTGGGCAGGCCCTGGCCGCCGAATTCCGGCGGGAACTGCAGCGCGTTCCACCCGCCTTCGACGAACTGCTTATACGCCGCGACGAAGCCCTTGGGCGTGGTGACGCGGCCGTTGTCCCATTTCGCGCCCTCGACATCGCCCGACTGGTTCAGTGGCGCGAGCACCTCCGCACAGAACTTGCCGCTCTCCTCCAGTATCTGCTCGACCAGCTCAACGCTGACGTCCTCGCAGCCCGGGAGCTTCGCGACCTGATCCAGTCCGGCGAGTTCGGTCAGCACGAACCGCATGTCCTTCAGCGGGGCAACGTAGTCACTCATGACGACCTCTAAGAATTGTCATTCCGAGGCTGGAAGCCGAGGAATCTGATTCTTGCTCGCTCTGAAAAGCAGATTCCTCGCCGCGCTCGCAATGACAGACAATGCAGTTTGCCAACGGCTATCCCAGTTCTTTCACCAGCTCCGGCACCACCTTGAACAAATCGCCGACAATGCCGTAGTCCGCGGCCTGGAATATCGGTGCTTCTTCGTCCTTGTTGATGGCGACGATGACGCGGCTGTCTTTCATGCCCGCCATATGCTGGATCGCGCCCGAGATGCCGATCGCGATATACAGTTCCGGGGCGACGATCTTGCCGGTCTGGCCCACCTGCCAGTCATTCGGGACGAAGCCCGCGTCCACCGCGGCGCGCGAAGCGCCCATCGCCGCGCCCAGCTTGTCCGCGAGCGGCTCGAGCAGCTTGAAATTTTCCGCCGACCCCATGCCGCGGCCGCCGGAAACGATGATCTTGGCGGCGGTCAGTTCGGGCCGTTCCGACTTGACCAGTTCCCGCCCGACCAGGCTGGACAAGCCTGCATCGGCCACCGCGGCCAGCGTCTCCACCGCCGCCGAGCCGCCGCTGGCCGCCACCGCGTCGAATCCGGTTGCGCGCACGGTGATGACTATCAGCGCATCCTTCGACTGCACCGTCGCCAGCGCGGTTCCCGCGTAAATCGGACGCACGAAGGTGTCGGGCGAATTGACCGCAATGATGTCGGAAATTTGCGCTACGTCGAGCAGGGCGGCGATGCGCGGGGCCACGTTCTTGCCGAAGGTGGTCGCCGGCACGACGATATGGCTGTAGCCCGACGCAATCGATACGACCAGCGCGGCGAGGCTTTCAGCGAGTTCATCTTTGTACTGCGGCGCATCGGCCAGCAGCACTTTGCTCACCCCGGCAATCTGCGCCGCGGCCTGGCCTACGGCGGCACAGCCGCCGCCTGCGACCAGCAGCACGATGTCGCCGCCGATTTTCGCGGCAGCGGCGACGGTGTTGAGCGTAGCGCCCCTGATGATTTGATTGTCGTGATCGGCTAGTACGAGTATGGGCATTTAGATCACCTTGGCTTCGTTGCGGAGTTTTTCGACTAGAGTTTTCGCGTCCGGGACTTTGACGCCGGCCTTGCGCTTGGGCGGCTCTTCCACCTTCAGCGTCGCCAGGCGCGGGCTGACATCGACGCCGAGCGCGTCGGCCTTCAGCGTTTCCATCGGCTTTTTCTTCGCCTTCATGATGTTGGGCAAAGTCACATAGCGCGGCTCGTTCAGGCGCAGGTCGGCAGTGATCACCGCCGGCAGCTTGACGGAAATCGTTTCCAGGCCGCCATCGACTTCGCGCGTCACCTCGGCCTTGCCGTCGGCGATTTTCACTTTGGAGGCGAATGTGGCCTGCGACCAGCCCAGCAGCGCGGACAACATCTGCCCAGTCTGGTTGCAGTCGTCGTCAATCGCCTGCTTGCCGAGAATGGCGAAATCCGGGCTTTCCTTCTCCACCACCGCCTTCAGCAGCTTCGCCACGGCGAGCGGCTCCAGTTCAGCGCCGGCTTCAACCAGGATCGCGCGGTCGGCGCCGAGCGCGAGGGCCGTGCGCAGCGTCTCCTGGCTCGCGCTGGTGCCGCAGGAGACGACCAGGATTTCCTTGACCACGCCGGCCTCTTTCAGGCGCACCGCTTCTTCCACGGCGATTTCATCGAAGGGATTCATCGACATCTTGACGTTCGCGGTCTCCACGCCCGAGCCGTCGGCCTTGACGCGCACCTTGACGTTGTAATCGACCACCCGCTTGATCGGCACTAGGACTTTCATCGACTTGCTCCGAAGGGAATGAAAAAGATGAAGGCGAAATTATAGCTTAGAACCCGCGGCCAAATGAATGGCGCAGAGGACGGTTCAAGGGTCTTTTGGGCAACTAAAAGCGCTTTCTTAGACCTGGATCAACTCAACCAAGGCATCCGCCACCACCGCGCCCTCCCCTTTTGTCCTGACCATCACCGGGTTGAGGTCGATGGCGGCGATGCGCCCGCGCCCCGCCTGCATGATTTCGCCCAGGCGCATGGCAATCGCAGCGACGGCTTCGAGGTCGAGCGCGGGCTCGCCGCGCACCCCGTGCAGCAGCGGCGCGATGTGCAGGCGATCGAGGGCCTCGAGCACCTCGCCCGTGTCGAACGGCGGGATCAGCAGGATGAAGTCCTTGAGCGCCTCCACGTACTTGCCGCCGTCGCCCAGCATCACCACCGGGCCGAAGCGCGCATCGACGCGCGCGCCCAACGCCAGCTCACGCTGGCCTTTGACCATGGCGGCGACGATGATGCCGTCGCGCGCGACTTGCATCTGCGCGAGCTGGCGCCACTGCGCTTCGAACGCGGCGCCCACCGCATCTTCGCTTCCAAGGTTCAAAGCCACCAGACCGAACTCGGACTTGTGCGGCACCTCCGCCGAACACGCTTTCACCGCGACCGGCCCGCCCAGCGCGCGCAGGGCCGCGCGCGCCTCGGCTGCACTGCGGCACAGTCGCTGCGCCGCCACCGGGATGCCGTTCGCCGCGAGCAAGGCGAGGCTGTCGGCTTCGTTGAGAAAAAGCTTGCCGCCCGCCGCCAGATCGATGCTAACCGCTGCTGCCGCGCTCAGCTTGCGCCTGCGCCGCATCAAGGCGCTGTGCGCCGCGAGTTGATCCAGGGCGTGCAACGCCTGCCGGTCGCTTCCGAACACCGGCACGCCCAGTTTGACGAATGGCGCCGCCACCTCATCCTGCGGCACGGCCAGAGCCAAAGGCTTGCCGGTGATCGCGATGAAATTGGCCGCGTCGCGCGCGAACGCCTCTACGTCGTAACCGGTACCGGCAACCGGAATACCGGCAAAGAAAAGATCGGCGCCGGCGTCCTTGCCCACGATTTCGAGGATCTTGCCGAACAGGCTGCTGTCGGTGAGCAAGACGCCGGTGATGTCGATCGGATTGGTGGTGGTGGCAAAACCCGGCAGCACCGCGTTCAGTTGCCCTCGCGTCGCATCGGCCAACACGGCGAGCGGCAAACGGAATTCCTCGGCCATGTCGGCCGCCATGACACAGGTCGCGCCGGAATTGCTCAGCGCCACCAGCTTCCTGCCCTGCGGCCGCCAGCCCTTGAGATACAACTCAGCCGCATTCACCAAGTCGTGCGGGTCATTCGTGCGCCAGATGCAGTGATGGCGCAGGAACGCATCGACCACGCGGTCCTCGGTGGCCATGGCGCCAGTGTGCGAGCTGGCCGCGCGTTGTCCGGCCAGGGTGCGGCCGGATTTCAGCACCAGCAACGGCAGGTCGCGGCCGCACGCCACGGCAGCGGCCTCGGCCAGCTTGTCCGGGTCGTTCACCGTCTCCAGGTACAGCAACAGCAGCTTCACCTCGGGATCCCGCGCGACCTCGACTGCCAGTTCGGCCACGCAAATGTCGGCCTCATTGCCGGTGGCGTGGCAGTGGCGCACGCCGATGCCGCGCTTGCGCAGCAGCCCGTAGATCAGTTGCGACAGCGCGCCGCTCTGGCTGACGATGGCCGCCGATCCCGCGATATTGGGAAGGTCGTTGAATATGGTGGAGAAGTTGGCGATCGCGCCGGTGCCGAAATTCGCCAGCCCCTGGGAATTGGGGCCGACGATGCGCATGCCGGCGGCGCGCGCCCTGGCCAGCATCGCATCCTGGATTTTTTTGCCCTCTGCGCCGGTTTCGCCGAAACCGGAGGCCATGATCACCGCGACCTTCACCCCCAGGCGCGCGCACTGCTCGACCGCCTGCACCGTGCCCTCGCCCGCGAGCGCGACAATAGCCATGTCGGGCACCTCGGGCAGCGAGGCCAGATCGGGGTAAGCCTGGTAGCCCTGTACTTCGGCGCGCGCGGGATTCACCGGGAACACTTTGCCCTTGAAGCCGTAATTCTTCATGAACAGGATAGGCCGGCCGCCGACCTTGT
>JBQMQE010000183.1:0-9353 GCA_052172655.1 Burkholderiales bacterium | reverse complement strand
GGCAGATTGCGCCGTGCCGCCTGCAGCGCGAGCCGGCCCCAGACGTAGCCCTGCTCCTCGGCGGAAAATCTCGCGCGCAGCTTCTTGTCCCAATAGCCCGCGGCCGCGAGCGGGTCGCTGCGCGCCAGGCGATGCAGGGCGAACATGGCGATTTCGCGCACCGCGCGCTGCGACAGGTTCTTTTTCTTGTCATCGAGAAAGCGCTGCGCGCCGGCAGCCGCCGCAAAAAGCTGGCCGCGATTCGGCGCCTGGCTGGCCGGCAGGTATTCGGCGGTGCGCCACGCCGAACTGACCGCCCCCGCCTCGAGCAGTATGCGTATGCGTTCCCACACCTGGCGGCTGGTGAACTCGCCTCGGGCAATGAGCGCCTCGGCCAGCGGCACGCAGCCTTCGGGCAAGCCGCGCGGCGCGTACCACTGCGCCTTGACTTCGGCCAGCGCCGAAGCGTCCCGCTGTTCCCAGCGCGCCTGCAGCGCATAGCAGGCGACATCGTTGTCCCCGCCCGCCAGCAACGGATATTCGGCGCGGAACAGATCCCATTGCCGCTTCCTGCCCAGCGCCTTCAGCCATTCCTTGCGCACCTGCTGCGCCAGGACGCTGCCTTCCTCGCGCGCGAGAAAAGCGCGCACCTGCTGCGCCGTAGCATCCTCCAGGCGCGGCAGCAGCAGCCAGGACTCTACGTAGGGCTGGAGCAGATAACCCTGCAGCGCCGCATCGTAGCGGACGAGCTTGTCGTAGTCGTAGTCGCCCGCGCGCACGGTGGCGCGGGCGGCGAGGAAGATTTCGTCCTGCGTCTGCGGCCGGGGCACGCGCGCTTGCAGCGCGGCCGGCGCTAGGATGAGGACGAGGATAAGGGCGCGTAACATAGGTGCTATATTGAGCTTTACGGCCAAATCCACGAAAAGAACAGTATAAACACTTGGCATAACAGATGGATGACGCGGGTCAATTAAATGCAACACGCTGAATTGATGGCCTGGCGCAAGAAGCTGCGTGGCGAGCTGCTTGCGCGCAGGCTCGCGCTGCCCGCAGAGCGGCTGCACGCCTGGCGCTTGGCGATGGACAGGCATCTGCAATACGGGTTCCCGGGCCTGGCGAGGGGCGTGGTGGCTTTCTGCTGGCCGATACGCAACGAGTACGACGCGCGCCACCTGCTGCGCCGGCTGCGCCGGCAGGGCGCGAGCGCGGCGTTGCCGGTGGTGGTCGCGCCGAAAGCGCCGCTGATATTCCGCGAATGGCATCCGGGGGTGGAAATGGCGCTGGGCAAGCTCGACATCCCCTATCCGGCGGCAGGCGCGGAACTGGCGCCGGATACGGTGTTGCTGCCGATGAACGGTTTCGACGCACAGGGCTACCGCCTCGGTTACGGCGGCGGATTTTTCGATCGCACGCTGGAGAGCCTGCGCGCGCGCAAGCCGCTGGTGATAGGCGTGAGCTACGAACTCGCCGCGATCGACACCATCGACCCCCAGCCCTGGGACATCCCCATGGATTACGTCGTCACCGAACGCGGCGTATACCGGCGCGATGAGGACAGGCTCGAGTTCCTGGGGGTGCCGCAAGAGCGGCGCATCGAACTCAGTTCGCCCGTGTGCTATGCCGCCGAAATCGCGCCGGGGTATTTCGGCGAAGAGCCGCCTGCCTAGGCGGCAGCATATCCCGCCGAACAGAGGCGCGCGTCCCTCAGCCGAGGAACAACTTGTACGCCGGGTTCTTGCTCTCGTCCCAGAACGGATAGCCCAGATCATGCAGGAAGCGGCGGAACTGCGGCATTTCCCTGGGCGGCACCTGCATGCCGACCAGCACGCGGCCATAGTCGGCGCCGTGATTGCGGTAATGGAACAGGCTGATGTTCCAGTCCGGGCGCATGCTGTTCAGGAACTTCATCAGCGCGCCCGGCCGCTCAGGAAACTCGAAGCGGTACAGCAGCTCGTTCTTCGCCAGCGCGGCGTGCCCGCCGACCAGGTGGCGCACGTGCAGCTTGGCCATCTCGTTGTCGGACAGATCGATGGTTTTCAGGCCGTGGCGGCGCAGCTTGCGGATCAGGCGCGCGGTCTCGTCGCGGTCGTGTACCTCGACGCCGACGAACACATGCGCCTCCTTCGAACCGGCGATGCGATAGTTGAACTCGGTGACGTTGCGCGCGCCCAGGGTGGCGCAGAATTTTTTGTAGCTGCCGGGGCGCTCGGGAATGGTCACGGCGAGGATGGCCTCGCGGTGCTCGCCCACCTCGGCGCGCTCGGCGACGAAACGCAGGCGGTCGAAATTGGTGTTGGCGCCGCAGGCCACCGCCACCAGGGTCTGGCCGCGCACCCCCCTCTTCTCCACATACGCCTTGGCCCCGGCGATCGCCAGCGCCCCGGCCGGCTCGAGGATGGAGCGGGTCTCCTCGAACACGTCCTTGATCGCGGCGCAGATCTCGTCGGTATCGACCAGGATGATCTCGTCCACGAGTTGCTGGCACAGGCGGAAGGTTTCTTTGCCCACCTGCTTCACCGCCACGCCGTCGGCGAACAGGCCTACCTGTGCGAGGCGCACGCGCCGGCCGGCCTTGAGCGAGCGCGCCATGGCATCGGAATCCACCGGCTGCACGCCGATGATCCTAATCTCCGGGCGCAGGCGCTTCACATAGGCGGCGATGCCCGAGATCAGCCCGCCGCCGCCGATGGCGACGAAAATCGCGTCGATCGGCGCCTTCGCCTGGCGCAGGATTTCCATGCCGATGGTGCCCTGACCGGCGATCACGTCGGGATCGTCGTAGGGATGCACGAAGGTGAGCTTCCGCGCCTTCTGCACCTTGAGCGCATGCCGGTAAGCCTCGTCGTAGGAATCGCCCACCAGCAGCACCTCGGCGCCGCGCGCCAGCACCGCGTCCACCTTGATCCGCGGCGTGGTCACCGGCATCACGATCACCGCCTTGCAGTGCAGGCGCTGCGCCGCCAGCGCGACGCCCTGCGCGTGGTTGCCGGCCGAGGCGGCGATGACCCCGCGCTTCAGCGTCGCCGCGGGCAATTGCGCCATTTTGTTGTATGCGCCGCGCAGCTTGAACGAGAATACCGGCTGCATGTCCTCGCGCTTGAGCAGCAAGGTGTTGTGCAGCCGCGCGGACAAAATAGGCGCCGGATCGAGCGGCGATTCGATCGCCACGTCGTAGACGCGCGCTTTAAGGATTTTTTCGAGATAGTCGGGATGCATGGGAACTCGGTTCGGCGTAGGCGTGGAAGGGTAGCAGGATGTGCTTCGCCGGGGCAAGCTGTCTGCCGGCGCAGGCGCGGCGGAGCCGCCGCTTGATCGGCGACTGGGCCAGCCTGGCGACGCTGTTCGCCGCGAGCTTTCTCGCCTCGACGCTGATTCCGGTCAGCTCGGAGGTGGCGCTGTTCGCCGTGCTCAAAATGCACGCGGACCTCGCCTGGCCAGCGATAGCCGTGGCCACACTCGGCAACACGCTGGGCGGCCTCACCACCTACCTGATCGGGCGCTACATCGGCTCGAAGAAGCCGCTGACCCAACTCGAGCGCGTCAGGCGCTACGGCAGCCCGCTGCTGGCGCTGGCCTGGCTGCCGTTCGTCGGCGACGCCCTGTGCCTCGCCGCAGGCTGGATCAAGCTCAACTGGGTCGCGGTGGCGCTATGGTCGGCCGCCGGGCGTTTCGCGCGCTACTGGCTGGTAGCGCAGGGGGCACTTTGGTAAGCTAGCGGGCATGGCGACCCGAATTAACAAAGCCAGGCCGTTCTGGGAGCGTGGTTACTCTACCCACGGCTACTGGCAGGACAAGAAAAAAATCGGCTGGGTAGCGCTCGAGGGCAAGGGCAATAACGGCATTTACCGCTGGCAGGCGGGCAGCCGCGTGGGCGAAGCGAAAACCCTGGCCGAAGCCAAGCGCGCGGTGGAGGAAACGGTGCTGTCGCTGGCGACCCAGTTGTCGCTGTTCGGGGACCCTGGCGGCGATTGAGTTCGCGCCTTCGTCCCGACGCGGGCGAATTTGGGCAGCCTCAGAATTGAGCCATGCATGGGGACCCAACTTTGCACACACCGCTAACCGTCTGTTTCATAATAGAAACGATCTGACGCTTTCGGGCGGTTGCAGCAGGACTCTCTGTGCTCTCCGAAGTTGATTGAGTCATTTCCTGCATTCCTTCGCTGCCTTGCGCCGACGCCGCTGCATTGTCGTCCTCCAGAAATATTTCTTGCTATTGAGAATGTTTCCCATTTAGAATAGGAATCGTTCTCATCTTTGCTTTTTTATATAAGGATGTTTCCTTTGCGCAATCGATCGACGAAACCGACCGGATCGAGCTACCGTCTTGCCGCAGCCCAGGTAGCGCTGCTTGGTCTCGCCGCGTTTTCCGCGCCGGTTTCCGCCTTTCAGCCTCTTATCACCGACGATACGGGCACCCAAGGCAGCGGCGGCAATCAACTCGAGTTTTCGCTCAACGAGGGCCGCGCAAAAACCGCCGGCGGCGTCGAGCGCCTGCACAGCTTGCCCCTCGTCTACACGCGCGGGCTGAGCGATACGCTCGACGTTTTCGCGGGGTTTAGCTACGTACGCATTCGATCGGGCGCACCCGCAGACGACGCCAGCGGCGGCGGCAATCCTTCGTTCGGCGCCAAGTGGCGGTTTTACGAAAGCGGGGAGAGCAAGACCAGTCTCGCAGTCAAGCCGGAAGTCCTCCTCCCGCTTAGCGCCGACAGCGAAAACGACGGGCTGGGCAATGGCAGAACCTCCGGCAATTTGACGTTTATTCTCACCCAGGAGGTTGCGTTCGGTGCCATACACATCAATGCAGGCGTGGGCCGCGAGCGCTATCGCGATACCTTGAACAATCCCGACACGTCAACAACGCGCGCCTCGATCGCGCCGGTGTGGGATCTCACCGAGCAATGGAAGCTGGCCCTGGACCTGGGAACGGAATCGTCGCGCGCCGCGGGCGCCAGGATGCGCTCGAATTTCGTGGAGCTTGGCGCGATTTACTCGCCGAGCAAGGATCTTGATTTCGCGCTCGGCATTCTGCGTACTACCGACAACGACAGCCCCGGCACGACGACGCGCACGGCGACCGCAGGCGTCACTTGGCGATTCCGCTAAGAGTCTGCAACAAGACATCCGTCCGCCCACCGGATCGGCGCGCTGCAACAGCGGCGGTTGCGACCGGATCCAGGCGGGAAGAATGAGATCAACTCAGGAGCTCGATATGAAAGACATCGAAAACGGAATTTCCGGCGCAACCCTAGATCTCGCATTGATCGGGCACGCGCTGACAGTGCAGCAGGTTGAGGCGCCGCATGCCGCGCCGGAATGGGCGCGCTGGCTGGAAGAGATCGGATTCATAGTCGGCGAACAGGTGATGTTGATGACGCGCGGTCTGCCCGGCGGCGATCCGCTGGTTTTCCGGGTCGGGCAGTCCACCTTTGCCTTGCGCCGCGCCGAAGCGGCCTGCGTACGGGTGGCGCCCGCGGCTCGGGCAAGCATCGGGGGGCGCAAGCCATGAACCAAGCCGTCATCCACTTCCACCCTAGCGGACCGTTGCTTGCGCTGGTCGGCAACCCCAACTGCGGCAAAACCGCGCTGTTCAACCTGCTCACCGGCGGCCGGCAGAAGGTCGCCAACTACGCCGGTGTGACGGTCGAACGCAAGGAAGGCCGACTCACTACGCCCGCCGGCAAAACGCTGCGCGTGCTCGACCTGCCCGGCGCTTACAGCCTGTACCCGCGCTCGCCCGATGAACGCATCACCTGCGACGTGCTCTTCGGCCGTGCCGCCGGCGAGAAACGGCCGGATCTGGTGGTGTGCGTGGTCGACGCCACCAACCTGCGGCGCAATCTGCGTCTGGCGCTCGCCGTCAAGCGCCTGGGCATGCCATGCGTCGTCGCACTCAACATGACCGACCTGGCCGAGAAGCGCGGCATCAAGATCGCGCCGGAGGCGCTGGCGGCCGAACTCCGCATGCCGGTAGTCAGTACCGTCGCCATTCAGAGCGCGGGCGCCGGGCCCTTGCTCGCGCTGTTCGACGATGAGGAACTGTGGCGCTCCATCGCTCAGACGGCACCTGCGCATGGCCTTGCCGAATCCACCGCGAACGGCAGTTCTCACAGCAACGAGTCGGACCACGTCGCGGTGCGCCACGTCCTGCAACGCCTGGGCCTGGACGAAGTCGTGCCGCACACGCCCAGCGACCGCATCGATCGCGTCGTTCTGCATCCGGTCATCGGGCCGGTGTTGCTGGCATTGGTACTGTTCCTGGTGTTTCAGGCGGTATTTTCCTGGGCTCAGGCGCCGATGGCTCTGATCGCGACGGCTACCGCCGGCCTGGGCGCGGCGGTGAGCGCGGTATTGCCGGATATGTGGTTCAGGAGCCTGATCGTGGACGGCGTGATTGCCGGCGCCGGCGGTGTGATCGTGTTCCTGCCGCAGATCGTGATTCTGTTCTTCTTCATCCTGGTGCTGGAGGAGTCGGGCTACCTGCCGCGCGCCGCTTTCCTCCTCGACCGGCTGATGGGCGGTGTCGGCCTGAGCGGTCGCTCGTTCATCCCCCTGCTGTCGAGTTTCGCCTGCGCCATCCCCGGCATCATGGCCGCGCGCGCCATTGCCAATCCGCGTGACCGGCTGGTGACCATCATGATTGCGCCGCTGATGACTTGCTCCGCGCGTCTCCCCGTTTATGCGCTGCTGATCGGCGCTTTCATTCCGAAGCGCGAGGTTTGGGGCGGGCTGGAGTTGCAGGGATTGGTCTTGCTGGGCCTGTACCTTGCGGGCGTTGTCGGCGCGCTCGCCGTGGCCCTGGTACTCAAACGATTTACCGCCGCCGGGCGCCAGGTGCGCCCGCTGATGATGGAATTACCCAGCTATCATTTGCCGACCGTGCGCAACATCGCGATCGGCATTTGGCAAAGGGTGAGGATATTCATGAAGCGGGTCGGCGGCATCATTCTCGTCCTGACCATCCTGTTGTGGTTTCTGGCGAGCTTTCCGTCGCCGCCGGATGGAGCACCCGGGGCCGCGATCGAGTACAGCGTCGCGGGCTTGTTGGGCAAGGCGCTGGCGGTGGTGTTCGAACCGATAGGCTTCAACTGGCAGATCAGCATTGCGCTGGTGCCGGGATTGGCGGCGCGGGAAGTGGCGGTGAGCGCGCTGGGCACCGTGTATGCGCTCTCGGCGACGGCTGACAACACTGCGCAAGCGCTTGCCCCGCTGATCGCGCAGAGTTGGAGCCTGGCCACCGCCCTGTCACTGCTCGCCTGGTATGTGTTTGCGCCGCAGTGTCTGGCCACGATCGCGGCGGTCAAGCGCGAGACCGGCGGCTGGACCATGCCGCTGATCATGCTCGGCTATCTGTTTGCGCTGGCCTATGCCGCCTCGTTCATCACTTACAGACTGGCACTGGCCATGGGAGCCGGCTGAATCCGCCACTTTAGGCCGCGCTCAGCTTGGCATATTCCAGCGCCAGCCACTTCATGCCCTGGCGGCCGAAATTGATCTGCAGGCGCGCATCCGGCCCCTGGCCTTCGGCGTCGACGATCACGCCCTGGCCGAATTTCGCGTGCACCACGTTCTGGCCGATGCGCCAGCCGAGCTCGCTTGCGCGCGGCTGCCTCTTGGGGGGTATGGCGGCGTCGCGCGCAGATGCGAGCACCGGCTGGGGCATGGACTGGGCGCCCAAGCGCGGTGTCAGCCACTTCACCAGGCCCGCCGGTATTTCGTCGAGGAAGCGCGAAGCGACGTTGTAGCGCGTCTGCCCGTGCAGCATGCGGTTCTGCGCGAACGACAGATACAGACGCGAGCGCGCGCGCGTGATCGCCACGTACATCAGGCGCCGCTCCTCCTCCAGGCCGTCCGCCTCGTTGCGGCTCTGCTCGTGCGGGAACAGACCTTCTTCCAGGCCGGTGACGAACACCGCCTGGAACTCCAGCCCCTTGGCCGAATGCACCGTCATCAGCTGCAGCGCGTCCGAACCTTCGCCCGCCTGGTGCTCGCCCGCCTCGAGCGCCGCGTGGGCGAGGAACGCCGCCAGATCCTGCGCTTCGTCCTGCTCCTGCACGAACAGCGCGGCAGCATTGATCAATTCCTGCAGGTTCTCCAGCCGGTCGGCGCCGTCCTTGTCCGCCCGAAAGTGCGCGAGCAGCCCGGATTTCGCCAGCATGTGCTCGACGATCTCGGGCAGCGGCAGGCCTTCGGCCTCGCGGCGCAAAGCCTCTATCATCGCGACGAACGCGCCCAGGGCATTGCCCGCCTTGCCGCCGAGCTGCGGCACCGCGTTGTAGAGACTGATGCTGCCGGCTTGGGCAGCGTCCTGCAGCGCTTCGAGCGAACGCGCGCCTATGCCGCGCGTCGGGAAATTCACTACGCGCAGAAACGCGCTGTCGTCCTCGGAGCTGGCGATCAGGCGCAGATAGGCCAGCGCGTGCTTGACTTCCATGCGCTCGAAAAAGCGCAAGCCGCCGTAAACACGGTAGGGAATCCCGGCCGAGAACAGCGCGTGCTCGAGGATGCGCGACTGCGCGTTGGAGCGGTAGAGCACGCCGATTTCGCGCCGCGCCAGACCGTCGCGGTTGAGCGCCTGCACTTCCTCGGCCAGCCAGTGGGCCTCGTAGCCGTCGGTCTGCGCCTCAAACACGCGCAGCGGCTCGCCGTGCCCGGCCGCGGTCCACAGGTTCTTGCCCAGGCGCTTCCTGTTATTGGAGATCAGCGCGTTCGCGGCGTCGAGGATGTTGCCGTGCGAGCGGTAGTTCTGCTCCAGCCGGATCACGTTCTCGACATGGAAGTCGCGCTCGAAATCGGCCATGTTGCCGACGTTGGCGCCGCGGAAAGCGTAGATAGACTGATCGTCGTCCCCGACCGCGAAAATCACGCTGCCGGTTCCGGTCAGGAGCTTCAACCAGCGATACTGCAGGCGGTTGGTGTCCTGGAACTCGTCCACCAGGATATGACGGAAGCGCCCACGATAGTGTTCGCGCAGGATTTCGTTTTTCGACAGCAGCTCGAAGCTGCGCAGCAACAGCTCGGCGAAATCGAGCGCGCCCTCGCGCTGGCACTGCTCGTCGTAGGCGGCGTAGATTTCGGCGTAGCGGCGGCTGAACTCGTCGTAGGCTTCGGCTTCGCTCGCGCGCTTGCCTTCTTCCTTGTTGGCGTTGATGTAGTGCTGCACCTGCTTCGGCGGAAAGCGGTTCTCGTCCACGTTCATCTTCGCGACGACCACCTTCCCCGCGTACTCCGCCGCTATCTGATCCAGAATCGGTGCGATCATCTTGCATGGTCCGCACCAGGATGCGCTTCAGCGGCGCGGCCATCCGCAGCGCCGTGCGCGTCTCTCCGTCCAGGTCGTCGCCGACGATCAGCAGACGACCCCCGGCCAGCGG
>JBQMQE010000182.1:5468-9362 GCA_052172655.1 Burkholderiales bacterium | reverse complement strand
GGTGCTGGCGAATACGATTTGCGCGGCGCGTGCATTGCCGACGACCACCGGCAGCATCGGCACGCCCGCCGTCACGTAGTCGGAACTGTTGGCGATGGCCAGGCTCCAGAAATGGGGCGGTGTCCATAGGAACAACACCAGCGCGAGCAGCAGCGGCACCGCGCCCAGTTCCGGATTCGCCGCCGCGGCGCCGGCGAGCACCGAAAAACTCCCCGCCAGCCCGCCGACGACGATGTTTAGCCAGGTGCGGCGCTTGAGCCAGACGGTATAGACGACGGCGTAGAAGAATGCGCCGAGAAAGACATACAGCGCGGCGAGCGGATTGGTCGCATACCACGCCGCCGCGACCGATCCTGCGAGCAGAATGCCGATCAGCGCCAGCCACGCCGGCGTATGGCGCAGTTCGCCGGTAGCGAAGGCGCGGCCGCGGGTACGCAGCATCAAGCGGTCGGTGTCATACTCTACGTACTGATTGAATGCACCAGCACTCGCCGAGGAAATAAGTACGGCAAGTGCGAGCACCACGAGCGGGATGCCGGCAGGCCCGGCCTCAGGGGTGACGGCGAAGCCGGCCAGGGCGGTGATCATGATGACAAAGCCGATGCGCAGCTTGAACAGCCCCAGGACCTTGCGCGCGAGGTGGGCGGCGTCATTGCTGCGTAGCGTCGTGTCCATATTAGCGCGTACGTCCGTGGCAGGGCATCAGCTGAGGCCCCAGACCTGGGACAGATACTTCCAGTTGATGAAGTAATACAGCACGAATGCAACCAGGAACACCGACGCCAGGGCGAACGTGCCCGGCGCCGCGAAGCCGGCCGATCCGTGCCCTTGGAGCGCTACCGTGGGGGGGGCAAGCGGAATCGGCACCGTCTTCTGACTGAGCGCGCCGGCGTCCAGCTTCTTGCCCCAGAGCAGCGAGCCCACGGTGATGTAGATATAGAGCGCGCCGCCGACAATGGCCATGACACCCGCGATCCCGACCAGGCCCATCATCAGGTAGGCGGCGCCGGGAAACTCGTAGGCTAGCGGCGAACCGCCCATGGCCATGTCCCAATGGCGGCGAGACACGCCCAAGGTTCCCGCCCCCATCATCACCAGAACGAAGAAGTACATCGACAGGCCGAACAGGTAGGGCTGCAGCTTCGCCAGCCCCGGGCTGATCATTTCGCGCTTGAACAGTACCGGTATCAGGAAATAGGTCAACGCCATGAACGAAAGCGTGGTGCCGATCACCACCGTGGCATGGAAATGGCCGGGGACGTAGATGGTGTTGTGGATGATCATGTTCAGTTGTTCCGTGCCCATCATCACCCCGGAGATGCCGCCGAGGAAACCGAAGCCGATCAGGGAAATGAACATGCCGGAGAACACCGGATTGCCCCACGGCGCCTTTCTGAGCCATTCGAACAGGCCCTTGGTGAATCCTTTCTTGCGCTGCGCCACTTCGATGGCACCGGGAATGGTGAGGCCGTGGATCATCGAAGCGAGCACGGCGAAGTACATGAAGTAGCTGGTATTGACGACCTTCCATTCAGTGCTCAGTCCGGGGTCCGCCAACAGGTGATGCGCGCTCGCCAGTTGCAGGAACAGGATGTAGAGCAGGAAGGCGCCGCGGCTGACGCGCTCGGACATCGGTTTGGCGCCGAAGACGATGGCGGCGATGGCGTACCAGATCGAAATGTGCGCCGCGACGTTGATCTGCTGCGAGGAATGGCCGAAAGCCCACCAGATCGTACGATACATCAGCGGATCCACTTCCTTGACGATGCCCACCGACATGAGGAAGGTGGGGATCAGGATGATCGCGCCGGAGGCGATGGTGAACACGGCGATAATGGCGGCGGTAGTCGCGCCGAAGGTGACCAGCGACACCGAGCCCTGGTAGGTTTTCTCGTTCTTGGCCACGACGAGGGTGCCGAAGAAGACGAAGCAGCCGAGCAGCGCGCCCACCGCGAACAGGATCAGTCCGAGATAGAACGCCGGCTCAGCCATCATCGGCACGTAGGAGGTCATCATCACGCTCGATTCACCCCTGAACACCGCAACGTTGGTCGTGATCGAGCCGATCAGCATCAGGGCGAAGCCGAGCCAGGCAATTCGGGGCGTGGCGATGCGGCAGCGCAGCAGGGTCGAGGAACAGAAGTAGAGGACGGCGATCTCGAAAAATATGATCCAGAAGATCAGCATGTCGATGCCGTGGGCGGTCAGCACCATGTAGAAGGTGTCGGCGGCGAGCCAGTGCACTGCAGGCCAGCGGGTCAGCACCACGCCGATCGCGAGGATGCCGCCGAGCAGCAGGAAAACCACGCCGGCAACGGCATTGGCCAGCATCAGTTTCTCCGCCTGGCTCTCGAACTGCAGCCCGGAGCGCGGGCAGGTGCGGTAGGTAGTCATTGGCTCCTCCCCTTACTTGACGTAGATGCGGCCGGCCATATTGGCATGGCCGATCCCGCAGTATTCGTTGCAGACGATGGAGAAGATTCCCGACTGGTTCGGTGTCACCTTCACCACATGCTCATAGCCCGGCACGACCTGGATGTTGATGTTGACCGGCTGCAGCGAAAATCCGTGGTTGTAGTCCATCGAGGTGAGATGGAGACGATAGGTCTTGTCTTTCTCCAACTCCAGAATTGGCCACCAATCCCACAGACGGGCGATGAGATAAACATCGCTGCCCGCGGGCGGATGCACCACCGGGATTTTCTTGTCGGTTTCCGTGCGCACGGTATATTTATCCACCACGGCCTGCGTCTTCGCCGTGTACAGCTCGCGGCTGGTCTTATAGGTTTCGGTCGACAGGTTTTGCTTGCCGTAGACGTGCCAGCCGACCATCATGGCAAACATGATCATGCACCAGATAAAGGCTAGCAGGATCCACGTCCCCTCGACGCGATCCAAAGGCTGTTTCCACCAGAGTCGATCTGACGGCGGCAGTATTGCGCTCATAGTCACACCCCTCGTTCAAAATACGCGTGATGCGTCGGCCGATGATTACTTGGCAAGCGGAACCGTCAGAATCTCTATGACGCCCCAGAGGGTGTAGACCAGCATGGGAACCATGACGCCGAAAAACAACAGCAGGAAGGGGTTGTCCAGAAATTTCTGCATCAGCGGGATAGGCTCTTCGTGAGATTGGCTGTTCATTTTTTGTGCTCTCCTCTGTGGCGGATTTGATTATGCTAAAAGTGAACCGGACTCCGACAGCGAACAACTCTAATGACTTCATCTGCGAAAAGATTTAACTTAAGTCAAGGAAATCGAAGCTGCAGCGCAGGGCAAAAACCATGAACAGAATAGGGGCTTGCGCGGCGCGCGTGAGTCATCCGACCCGCAACTTTGTCCCATCAAACCGGGCCAGTTCTACTGCGGCTACTACGCCTGCTTGTTGTTTTACTTGGTCAGCACCCAGTCGATCATTGCCTTCAACTCAGCGTCGCTGATCTTGCTCGCGGGATTCGGCGGCATCGGAATCTGACCGTAGGCGCCGATGCCGCCGTCTCGGACTTTTTTCACAAGCATGGCGGCCGCACCCTGCTCACCCTTGCGCTTCTTGGCGACATCCGTGTATGCCGGTCCTACACCCTTCTTGTCGATCGCGTGGCAAGCCGCGCAACCTGCCTTATCCATGATCTCTTGCGCCTTTTTGTCGTCGAGCGCGGCAATTGCAGTAGCAGACCCAGGCGCCGGACCGCCGGTGGCGATTTTGGCGGCGGGTGCAGCGGGCGGCGGCGCGGCGTCAGGCGCTTTCACCGGCGCCGGCGGCGGGGGCGGAGGCGCTTCCTTGCCGCAACCCGCCAACATCAGCGCGGCGAGCATAGCGATCAGTACCGGTCGGTTCATGTTTTTTCTCCTTTTTGTCCTTGGGTAAACCCTCGTTTGGCAGCGCTCCAACGG
>JBQMQE010000182.1:0-5458 GCA_052172655.1 Burkholderiales bacterium | reverse complement strand
GCCCCGCGGGCGATTTTCTTTTAGTGGTCGAAATTGCGCATATCGGGCACGACGAAGCGGCCCTGCAGCGACAGCAATTCGGCCCGGTGCAGGCGCGCCACTTTGTTGACCAATTTGTCGCCTTTCGCAAGCAGGCGGATTTCGATCCGCCGCCTGTCCTCGGATGAACGGCGGCGTTCGACCAGACCCAGCTTTTCGCAACGCGAGATCAGTGCAACGACGCCGTGTTGCTGCGACTGCAAACGCTCCGCCAATTCTCCGACCGTGGCCCAGTCGCGACCGGGATAGCCTTTGATCTGCAGCAACAATAGATACTGCTGCGGCTGGATTCCGTGCTTGAGGGCGAGCTGCTCGCTGAATCTGACGAATTTTCGGATCTGATAACGAAAATCCGCAAGCGTTTCAAAATCGCGCTTGTTCAGCGGGAGGGCGTCAGGATTTGGCACGGAGCATCCATGCTGCGGCAAATGGCGAAAGGACGCCCCGCGCGGTGGCGCGATGCTCCGGTGCTGACATGCGCGCCGCGCAAATGGCGCATTGGCGCGGCATCAATGCATCAGCACGATCTGCATCAGCACCAGCCAGGCGAGCAGGCCGGCGCCGGTCACCACCGTTGCCATTTGCATTGCGCGGAGATCTTCACGCATGTGAAACAGTGCGTACATGCCGCGGTAGGTGATTGCGAGCGAGGCGAGCAGGCCCAGCGCACCCACGAGCACGCCGACAACGAGATTCGGAACAAACAGCACGAGGGAGGAAAGCCACATCGGGATCGGTGCGATTGCGGCGAGGGTGAAGCACTCGTGATAGTCGGCCGCGACGTCATTGGCGCGGCAGGCAAGGTGCATTATCCACGCCATTGCCGGGACGGTGAGCAGTTCGGCGAGGAAGAATATTCCGGCGGCGATATGCCACTGCCGCGGCGAAACCCCTGCGGAGAAAATGTCGCCGTAATTGCTCCCGGCGTAATAGATCATCGCGGGCGGCAGCAACGACAAGGGCAAAACCACCAGCGCGAACATGCGCGATATGGACGGATGAATTCTGATCAGTTCGTCCCATCCTTCATGAAACGACAGGACCATCTTCGACATTTGCGACGGGTTCATGGCACCCTCCTGCGGCGATGCGGACCGCTCGTGGTCCGGATTAATCGAACAGACAAGTCGGCGCCGGATGCTTTCCTCGCGGCGCACGACAGGAACAATATATCACAACGTGATGTATTGTCAAGCGCCAGATGCAAGCAGGCCCTAGCAGCCGTAAAACTCTTCGGTGCGCACCTTGTCCGCAGCCACGCCTGCATCGGCCAGCGTCCGCTGCATCGCCTCGACCATCGCCGGCGGGCCGACAATATAGTAGGTCGGCCCGGCCAGATCCCCGGCCAAGCGTTTCAACATGACTGCGTCAACCACGCCCGTCTCTCCGCTCCACTCGTGCGCGGACTTGCTCATAGCGGTCATCGTGGCCATCAGGCGGAAGTACCTGTTGCGCCGCTCGAGTTCCTGGAGTTCGTCGAGAAACGCGGCGTCTTCCGGGCGGCGGTTCGAATACGCGAGATACAGAGGCTGGGGCGACCGGTCCTCCGCCGCCTGGCGCAGCATGCTCATGAACGGCGTAATGCCGATGCCGCCAGCGATGAAGACCGCGGGCCGCCCGGAGTCGCCGAGCGTGAGATCGCCGAACGGACCATCGATTCTGATGCTCGCGCCCGGCGTCAGTCGTGCACGGCCTGTTGCACAGCGTTGTGTTCAAGAAGATTTCCTCGGAAACTACTGCGGCGGGTACGGCGATTTTCGGCACTCCGGCGACGCGTTCGCCTGCTCGAGGTACGCGATCAGGTCGGCGCGCTCCCTTCGGTCGGTGACCCCGGCGTAACCCATTGCCGTGCCTGGAACAACCTTCAGCGGGTTCGCCAGAAAACGCTCGAGCGTTTTCGCGCTCCATATGGTGTTCGAGCGTTTCATAGCGTCCGAGTAGGAGAAATCCTTCACGCTGCCGGCGCGGCGACCGAACAGGCCGCAGTGCCTGGGGCCGGTGCGGTCGTAGGCAAGCGCGTGGCAGCCGCGGCAGCGGGCATAGATCGCCGCGCCCGCCTGCGGGTCCCCGCGCAGCGCGGCGCCCTTGGATACCGCCGGCGCCGTGCTCGCCACGAAGGCGAGCGCGACACCGGCCAGTACGCGAGCCAGCGCTGCCACGCTCAGGCCATGAATGCCGACGGAACGGGTACCTCGCCCAGCGCATTGCGCAGAATCGCCCAGTGCATCGCCTCGTCGCCGAGGATGCTCGCAGCCGCCTTGGCGAGATCGCTGTTGTGGAACACCGGCACCGCGCCGAGATAGGCGCTGACCGCGCCCTTTTCGAGCGTCGCCGCGAAGCGCAGCACGTCGGCCTGGGTCTTGAGCGTGTCGGCCGGGAAGCTGTACTTGTCCTTCGCCGACACGGGCTTGCCGCCGAGTTTCGCGATCGTCTGCGACAGGACGTGCGCATGTTCCTTGTGATGTCCCTGGAAGGTCAGGGCAAGATCGAGCACCGGCTTTTGCAGCAGGCCGCTTTCGGCTCCAAGCTGGTAGGCCGCGATCGCCTCCAGTTCGGCGCCCAGCGCGGTGTTGAGAATGCGCACGTCGGAGGCGCCGGATTTGCCGCCCTTCGCCAGCGCCTCCCGCCCGGCGAGCAGCGCGACGGCCGCGCCCGAGAGCAGCAGACCGGACTTGCCGAGGAAGGCGCGGCGCGCTTCGAGCGCATTGGGGGCGTTGCCTAGAATCAGGAATGACATGGTAATTCTCCTTTAAGTGGGAAATGCGAACAGTCAGGCATCGCCTGCCTGCAATCCATTGAGCCGCGCCAGCACACCGGCGACGATGCGGTCGCAGCGCGCCCCGGCGAACGCAAACGCGTCGCCGTAGGCGAAATCGATCTCGCGCGCGAGCGCCTCGCGCAGCAGCGCCTTGGCGCGGAAGTAGCGCGTGCGCACCGTGGCCGCGGGGATGGCCAGGGTCGCCGCGGTCTCCTCGACTGTCAACTCCTCCAGCGCGCGCAGCACGAACACGGTGCGAAACACCTCTGGCAATGCATCGATTTTGCCTTCGAGCAGACGCCGCGTTTGCGCGCGCACAGCCGCGTGCTCGGGTTGTTCGGGTGTGGCTTCGTTCATGTTCACCTCCGCCGCATCTGCGTCCAGTTCCGGCCCGCCGGAAAGTTGAATGATTTCCGCGCGGCGGTTGCGCTTGCGCGATCGCGCGATCGCTTCGTTGGCGACGATGCGTATCAGCCAGGTGGACAGCTTCGCCTCGCCGCGGAATGCGCCGATCGCGCGGTAGGCGAGTATGTAAGCCTCCTGCACCGCATCCTCGGCCTCGGCGTCGTCCTTCAGTATGCTGCGCGCAGTGCGGTACAGCGTCTGGTTGTGGCGCCGCATCAGCAACTCGAACGCGTCGCGGTCCCCAAGCGCAATTAGCCGGGCAATCTCGGTATCGGGCAAATCCTTGGTGGCTGTCTTGCTGGATAGTGGATGCATGTGCTTCCTCGTGGCGCTGTTTACGTTGGTTTCACGGCATTAGATGACGCAGGGGCACGCCGCGTTCCCGCGAAATGAAGTGCGCCGCCTCGAACCTATCCACATCCCCGGCGCTGGGTTCAAACTCGGGCCGCAGAAATGGCGGCGATTCGCCCCTCGCAGCGATCCGTTTCAGCGGCGTACGAACGCAGGCCGGCTGCGCACTAGGCTCTCTGTTGTTTGATGCGATCCGGCACAATCATGGATAGGGCAGCGCCGATTTCGTGATCGCCACGGCGACAATGTAGGCGAACACCAGCAGCGCGCCGCAGAATGCCGCGACGCGGCCCCCGCGCGTGCGCCCGCGCTTCAGGGCGATCGTGCCGAGGACGATGTAGACAATGAGCCCGAGGACCTTGGCCGTGAGCCAGCCCTGCGCCAGCGGGTACTGCCCGATCATCACGGCCAGCGCAATTGCGCTGGCGAGCAGCACGCTATCGAGCACATGCGGCGCCACGCGCACCCAGCGGCGCGCGAGCATGGGCGAGCCCCGCATCATCCATGCGCCGCGCAGGACGAAGCCCGTGCCCGAAAGCAGTACGCTGCTTACATGCAGGTACTTGAGGAAAGCGTAGGTCGTGACCAAGCGGGAAGCCTAAGGTTTGCCGCGATGCCCTGCCTTGCCGGGGCTAGGGGTTCTCATCGCATCCGGCTTTTGCATTTTCCTCCAACTTCGCGACGCGCGCCCGAAGCGCGCTGTCCGCAAGGTGGCGGGCGGTGCACTCCCGGCCCAGGGCCAGTGCACCGGCGATCGCACCGGTCCCGTTCCGGATCAGGCCGAAGCTCAGTTCCACGTACAGCTTGCTGCCGTTCTTGTGGACCGACCGCGTGACCAGCGCCCGGCCTCCCAGCTTGGTCTGGCCACTGTCGATCGCCCTGTGAAAACCCTCCCAATGAGCGCGCCGCAAGCGCTCCGGGATGATCACGTCCAAGCTGCTACCCAGGACTTCGGCGGCGACATAGCCGAACACGGTCTCGGCGGCACGGTTCCAGACCCGGATCGCCCCTGCGCGATCCGCGTAGATGATCGCATCCGGAGCCTGCTCCACCACAGCCTGAAACACATTCCAATTGGTGTCCCCGAGTTCGCCGGCCCCTTGCATCCTGATTCCCAATTCGGATTGATAGGGGAACCGGGCGAGCGCTTCGAATTCGGCTGTTGTGATCCTGCGTTCGGTGATTTTCGCGGGAGGTTTTTCCACGGCGCCAATATATCATATTGTGATATAGTGGCGCAAATTCGGAGGAGGCGGGATCTGGTCGCCGGCGAACGCGCCGGCATTCAGGCAGCGCAGAACTTGTGAAACTCAATATATTGTCCGACCTGCATCTGGGCCTCGGCGCATTTGAGATACCGCGCAATGACGCCGATGCGGTCATTCTGGCCGGCGACATCGCGCGCCCGGGGGAGGCGGTCTCCTGGGCATCCGGTTTCTCGAAACCTGTGATCTACGTGCCCGGAAACCACGAGTTCTACGGCGGCAGCATTGCAGGCGTCGCGGACGAACTCAAACAGCGGTGCGCCGGAACCAACATTCGCGTACTCGACAATGACGAAATCGTCATCGCGGGCGTGCGCTTTCTGGGAACCACGCTGTGGACGGATTTCATGCTGTTCGGCGAGGCTGAGAAACGCGCCGAGGCGGTGCGGCAAGCCCTGGGTTTCATGCGCGATTTCAGCACAATTCGCGTCGGCGATGCGGCGCAGGCGCCATTCACCCCCGCCGATTCAGCCGCCTTGTTCGCGCTCCAGTCTGCATGGCTCGAAGGCAGACTCGCCGAACCACATGCCGGACCGACCGTGGTGATCACGCACCACGCGCCGTCGCGCAGGAGTATCCACCCGAGGTTTGCGGACTCGCTCCTGAACGCCTGCTTCGTTTCCGATGCCGAGCACCTGGT
>JBQMQE010000181.1:0-9388 GCA_052172655.1 Burkholderiales bacterium | reverse complement strand
CTCCAGGATCTTGTCGTAGCAGACCCAGTTGCGCGCCGCGCGGCCAATGCCGCCGTAGACCACCAGATTCTTCGGATCCTCGGCCACCTCCGCGTCGAGGTTGTTCTGGATCATGCGGTAGGCCGCCTCGGTGATCCAGCTCTTGCAGCTCAAGACCGGCCCGCGCGGCGCGCGGATTACGCGGCTGGCGTCGTAACGCGGATCGCTGACTGCGGCACTTTGGTTCCAATCGCTCATTCGAGGTTTCCTTCCACAGGTGTTCGGATAGGGTTCAGCACGTAATTCAGCGCAGTCCGAGGTAGGCGGTGGCGAGTTCGGGATCGTTGCGCGCATCGGCTGCATTGCCGCTCCAGACGGTGCGGCCGGATTCGAGCACGCACACGTGGTCGGCCACCGACAGTACGCGGTCGGTGTTCTGCTCCACCAGCAGGATGCTCATGCCGTCGCGCTTCAGGCGCAGCAGCGCGTCATAGCACAGGTCGACCATCTTCGGCATCAGTCCGAGCGAGAGTTCGTCGATCATGATGAGTTTCGGCCGCGCCATCAGCGCGCGTCCAATCGACAGCATCTGCTGCTCCCCGCCCGACAGGGTCGCGGCGAGCGAGCCCAGCCGGTCGCCGAGGCGCGGGAACAGCGACAGCACATATTCGCGATCGGCCTTGAACAGATTCGCCTTGTGTATCATGCCGCCGACGCGCAGATTATCTTCGACCGACAGATCCTTGAACAAGCGCCGCCCTTCGGGCGCGATGGCGATGCCGTGGCGCACGCGCTCGGTGGCGGGCAAGCCGCCGATGTCGTGTTCATCGAACGCGATGCTTCCGGCCTGCAGGTCGACGTGGCCGGCGATGCACATCAGCGTCGAGGATTTTCCCGCGCCGTTCGGTCCGATCAGCCCGGTTATGGTTCCGCGCGGGACTTCCAGGTCGAGTTCGCTCACCGCGCGAAACAAACCATAGCCGCAGGAGAGGCGTTCAAGCCGCAGCATGCTGTTCTCCCGCTGGTGCAGCCGCGCCCGGACCGAGGTAGGCGGCGCGAACGGTCGCGTTGTTCATCACGGTCGCGGGTTCGCCTTCGGCGATTTTCTCGCCGTTGTCGAGCACCACCAGCCGGTGGCAGACGCGCAGGACCTCGCCCAGGTTGTGCTCGATCATAACGATCGTGGTGCCGCCGCGGTTGATCTCGGTGATGGTATCGGCGAGCAGGCGCGCCTCCTTCGAATTCAATCCCGCGAGCGGCTCATCCAGCAGCAGCAGCCTGGGCGCGAGCGCCAGAGAGCGCGCCAGTTCCAGCCGCTTGAGTATGCCCATGGGCTGGATTTCCGGCGACTCGTTCGCATGCGGCTCGATTCCCAGGCGCGACAGCAGTTGCTGCCCGATTTGAAGCTCCCGCTCGCGCCGCAGGTTGAACAGCGCTTTCACCGGCGACGCCGTCTTCTTGGCGCCGGCGGCCAGCGCCACATTGTCGATCACCGACATGCCGCGAAACGGCGTCACGATCTGCTGCGACAGGGCCAGTCCGCGCCGAATGCGCAAGTGGGTCGGCAGTCCGTCCAACAATCTGCCCTCCAGCAGCACCGTCCCCGAAGTCTGCCGCACCACCCCGGTGATGACTCTCAGCATAGTGGTTTTGCCGGCGCCATTCGGACCGATCAGACCGAGCAGCTCTCCCTGTTTCACATCGAAGGAGACGTCGCTGAGCGCGGCAACACCGTCGAACTGAACGGTGAGCGCGCCTACAGACAGCAGTGCGCTCACTTCGCCCCCCAGCGGTCAGGGTGGAAGATTCGCGTCACCAGCGCCGCCATGCCGCCCGGACTGAAGCGCATCATCAGGAACAACAGGCCGCCGTACACCAGCAGCTTGTAATCGCCGATGACCTGAAACCACGACGGCAGCACCGACAGCAGCGCCGCGGATACGGTGACGCCGATCACCGAGCCGATGCCCCCGACCACCACCATCGACAGCACCGTTATCGACTCGATGAAACCGAAACTGTCCGGCGCGATGAAGTTCAGGTGCTGCGCGTACAGCCCGCCGGCAAGCCCGGCCAGGGCTGTGCCCAGGGCGAACGCCGTCAGCTTGAAGCGCGGCACGTCGATGCCCATCACGCGCACCGTATCCTCGTCCTCCGCGATCGCCGCAAACACGCGCCCCATCCAGCAGCGCCGCACGTAGGCTGAAAGCAAAGCCGCGGCGGCAGCCAACGCCACGGCGAACAGCATGAACACCAGTTTGGACATGCCGGTATCGGGAATGGCAGAAATGCCCATCTCCGCCCCCAGCATGTCCTGTTGCCGCACTATGCCGACGAACAGAAAGCCCACGCCCATGGTGGTGATGGCAAGGAAATCCGCGCGTACCCGCAGGCTGGCAAACCCCACAACCACGCCGAGCGCGCCGGAGAGCAGCATCGCCAGCGGCAGCGTCAGCAGGAACGGAACGCCGGCCTTGGCAAGCATGCCGGAGGTATAGGCGCCGACGCCGAGGAAAGCGGCGTGACCCAGACTGATCTGTCCGCAGAAGCCGGTGATCAGGTTGAGCGACAGCGCGAACAGCACGCTGATGGCCATGGTCGTCGCCAGGGAAATTTCGTATTCCATCTGTCAGGATCTCGCGAACAATCCCTGCGGCCGCCACATCAGGACCAGGATCAGGAATGCGAAGGCGATCGCGTTGCGGTCGAGAAAATGCCCGAGATAGACCGTGCCGAAGGACTCCACCACGCCGAGCACCAGCGCCGCTGCCAGGGTGCCGCGCACCGAACCGAGCCCGCCGAGCACGATGATGGCGAGCGCCTTGTAGGAGGGCACGCTGCCCATGGTCGGCTCGACCATGTTATTGAGCACGGACACCATTACGCCGGCGAACGCCGCCAATGCGGAACCCACGAAAAAATTGATGTCGCCCACCCGGCGCAACGAAATGCCGAACGACTCCGCCATCTGCGGATCGGATACCGTCGCCTGGCAGGCGACGCCGATGCGCGTACGGGTCTGCAGCAGGCTCAACACCCCGATGATCGCAGCGCTGCCCAGCATCACCGCGATTTCGGCCATCTTGAAGCGCAAGAACCCGAACAGGACCACCTGTCCCTGCAGGAACGCGTACTTATAGCTCAGCCCGGACGGCCCGAAGATGATGCGAAAAAGTTCCTCGGCAGCGATGTACAGGCCGATCGAGGCGATCAGCGGCACGAACGGCGGTTGATGCAGTATCGGCTGGTAACACAGCCGGAACACCAAAATTCCGCCGATGCCGGCGACGATCATGGCAGCGACGATCGCCGCCGCCAGGCTGCCGGTCTGATTGGCGACCATCACCCCGACATAACCGCCCAGCGTGAAAAAAGCGGCATGGGCGACGTGCAGGATGCGCAGCAGACCGTAGACCAGCGTCAGTCCCAGGGCGATGAGGGCGTAGATGCTGCCCTGGATCAAGCCCTGGGCGATCAGTTCGACGAAAAGCATGCGACAGACTCCGTCCGCGGCGCGATCGGCACCCCCGCGCTAGGGCTGGCGCGCGCGGGGAGGCGCCTCACATAGTCTTACTTGGCCTTGGTCGGCGGCGCGAGCAGCACCGGATCGGAAATCACCGAATGGCGGTGAAACGCCTTGCCTTTGACCACCTGCACCTGGACGTCCTTATTCACCTCGTGCAGGTCATTGAAGGTGAGCGTGCCGATGGGCGTGCTGAAGCTGCCGCTCTCGATTGCCTTCTTCAGCGCTTCGCCGCCCTTGCCGCCGGTCTTCTTCAGCCCTTGGATGGCTATGCTGGTCGCGGTGAAAGTCGACGCCGCAACCATATCTGCGCCGGAGTTGTAGGCCACGCGGTATTCCTTCAGAAACGCCTGGGTGACCGGCGAAGCCGAGTCGCGATCGAGTGAAGTGGTGACCAACGTGCCCTCGGACGCCGCCCCCGCTATCTCGATGAACTTCTCCGAGTCGTAACCTTCCTGTCCTATGATCGGAACGGTGACGCCGGCCGCGCGCAGTTGATTCACCAACGGTCCGGCGGTGAAGAAATAACCGGATGCATAGATCAATTCCGGATTGTCCGATTTCACTTTGGAAATCAGCGCGCCGAACTGGCGGTCGGGCATGCCGTACTCATACTCGTTGATAATTTTCACGCCGAATTTCGGCGCAGCCTCCTTGAAACCGGTGGCGAGCGCCTGGCCGAAGTCGTTCTTGAGGGTGATCAGCACCACTTTCTTCTTGCCCAGATCGCTCGCCAGCTTGGCGCCGGCACGGCCCTGCACCTCGCCCATGGTCGCGGTGCGGAACACATAGTCACCGGCCCGCGTCACATCCGGATGGATGGAATACGCCACCACGTAAGGCACTTTCGCCGCCTGGAACAGCGGCGCGGCCGCGCGCGTCGACGCGGAGTACGAACCGGACACGCCGGCCACTACCTTGTCCTTTTCGATCAGCTTGGTCGCCGCAGGCGCGGCTTCCTTGGGCGAGGCCTGGTCATCGTAGATCACCAGCTCGATTTTCTCGCCGTTGATGCCGCCCTTGGCGTTGGCGTCGGCCACCGCCAGTTTGGCGCCGTCCAGCGCCGATTTTCCGTCGGCCGCGGCGAATCCCGTGAGCGGGACGTTGATGCCGATTTTCACCTGCGCCCATGCGGGCACGCCGAATTGCATTGCAAATGCCGTGGTTACGGCAATTGCCAGTCTCTTATGGTTCATCTGATTGCCCCTCGTTAGATTGCGCGATGGATTCCGCCGCTTGCGCCATCCGCTGTGTTTCGTCCTTGCCGGACAGCGCAAAAAGGCAGTTGTCTATACAAAGATGCAACGCCAATGTAGCACCAAATTTTTTTCGCCGCAAGGGGTTGTATAGACAACTGGAACTGCGGACAATGGTGCTCTCCGGCAACTCCCGCAGGAAGGCGTGTGATGCGTACCAGGGGCAAGACGGCAAAGGAAGTGCGCTCGCGCAAAGCGGGCGTTCCGTCGTTCCAGCGGATCAAGAACCACATCCTGCAGCGCATCCACTCTGGCGAATGGAAGCAAGGCGACCAGATTCCCACCGAAGCCGCGCTGGGACGGCAGTTCGGCGTGGCGCGCATGACGGTCAACCGCGCCCTGCGCGAACTCGCCTCCGAGCAAAGCGTGAGCCGCATTCAGGGCCTGGGCACCTACGTCGCGCAGCAGAAATACCAGTCCACGCTGGTCGCGATCCGCAACATTGCCGACGAAGTGCGCGGGCGCAATGACCGCCATGCCTGCGCAGTCAAGCTGCTGGAAAGCGTCAAAGCTCCCGCCGCGCTGGCGCGCAAATTCGACGCGCGGCGCGGCATCCGCCTGTATCACTCGGTCCTGGTGCACTACGAAAACGAGATCCAGATCCAGGTGGAGGACCGCTGGGTCAACGCCGCCCTCGCGCCCGACTACCTGCGCCAGGACTTTGCCCATTCGACGCCGAACGAGTACCTGATGCGCGTCGCTCCGCTGCAGGGGGTGAGCTACAGCATCGAGGCAAAACTGCCGCCCGCGGAAATCCGCGAACTCCTGGCAATGCCGGCGGGTGAGCCTTGTCTCGTCCTGTATCGGACGACCAGGTCCCTGGGCATGGTGGCATCGGTGGCCACAATGTGGCATCCGGCCAGCCGCTACCAGTTCACCGGCTCGTTTTGAAGCTCCAATGCAAATTCAGCAGCGGCGACCGTCGCGCCGCAATTGACCACTCACCGTGAAACAGCGTCCGATCCCATCAACAGCGAGGACAACATGACTCAGCGCGTCGTCGAGTGTGTACCCAATTTTTCCGAAGGCCGGGATCTGGCCAAAATACGCCAGCTTACCGAAGCGATAGAGTCCGTGGCCGGAGTAAAGCTACTCGATGTCGACCCCGGAGCGGACACCAACCGCACCGTAGTAACCTTCGTCGGCGACCCTGACAGCGTAATCGAGGCCGCTTTCCGCGGCATTGCGCTGGCCGCAAGGATCATCGACATGCGCCAGCACACGGGCGCGCATCCGCGCATGGGCGCGTGTGACGTATGCCCGTTCATCCCGGTCGAGGGCGTCACTATGGACGATTGTGCCGAATTTGCGCGACGCCTGGGCGAGCGCGTTGGCAGGGAGCTCGATGTTCCGGTCTACCTGTATGAACACGCTGCCAGTCGCCCCGCGCGCAGGAATCTGGCGGTGGTGCGCAAGGGCGAATACGAGGGACTGGAAAAGAAACTGAAGGATGCGGAATGGAAGCCGGACTTCGGGCCGACCCGCTTCAATCCGGGTTTCGGCGCGCTGATCACCGGCGCGCGCGAATTCCTGATCGCGTACAACATCAATCTCAACAGCACGGACAAGGCCCACGCGACCGACATCGCGCTCGAGCTGCGGGAAAAAGGCCGCGTGGCGCGCCGCCGGCAGAAAAATGCGTATTATTCCAGCGGCCATGAGTTGCGCTACGCCGAGAATTTCTTTCCATGCGGCAATTGCGATTTCGACGGCAAGCGCTTCGAGGATACGGAAAAACACTGCGATGAGGCACACGGCTACGCCTTGCGCGATTTGCTTGCCCTGAACGATATCGATGCCGCAAAGGAGGTGATCGGCCAGAAGGTCTACCGCGCCGGTCTGTTCAAAGCGTGCAAGGCCATTGGCTGGTATGTGGACGCGTACCAGCGGGTTCAGCTCTCGATCAATCTGACCAACTGGCGCGTGACCTCGCCCCGCGACGTGCTGGAGGCCACGCGCAAAATGACGATGGCGCGCGGCCTGGTGGTGACCGGCAGCGAGATCGTCGGGCTGGTGCCGTTCCAGGCCCTTTACCAGTCAGGGCGCACGTACTTGGAAGCCCAGGGCAGGAGCGCGTTTGTCCCCGTGCGCGACGTGCTCCAGGCGGCGGTGTTCAGCATGGGCCTCAACGACGTCGCGCGGTTCGAACTGGAAAAGAAAGTGCTCGGCTTGCCCAAGGTCTACGCCGATGGCCTGATGGACATGCGTTGCCGCGACCTTGTCGACGAAGTGAGCCGCGGCAGCCCTGCCCCCGGCGGCGGCTCCATCGCCGCCCTCGCCGGAAGTCTGGGCGCGGCTCTCGCGTCCATGGTGGCCAATTTAACCCAGGGCAAGGCCGGCAGTGAAACCGCCGAGCAGCAACTGCTGGCCGCCGCCGAAAAGGCACAGCGCGTGAAAGACGCGCTGATGCTGGCAGTAGACGAGGATACGTTTGCCTTCAGCGCGTACATGAATGCGCGCCGACTTCCCGCGGGCACCGCCGAGGAGCAGGCATGGCGCGCTGCGAAAATGCAGGAAGGCCTCAAGCGCGCGATCGAAGTTCCGTTGCGCACGGCGCAGCTCAGCTTTGAAGCAATGCAGGCTGCCGAAACTGCACTGCGGCACGGCAATCCCAATTCCATCACCGACGCGATGGTAGGTTTCACCATCGCATCCGCCGGCGTGCGCGGCGGCATCTGGAACGTCCTGATCAACCTCAGGGATATCACTGACGCCGGCTTCGTGGCGCAAATTCAACCTGCCTGCGCCAAGCTGCTCGAACAGGCGAACACGCTGCTGGCGCGCGCGACCAGCGACGGCGACGCGCGCCTGGAGGCCATGCTGCCGAAGTAGGCTGTTGCGGCAAGCTGCTGTTCAAATGCCGCGGGTATCCACGGCAACGCGCTCCCCGCCGCTCTCGGCCGAGCGGATCGCGGCCTGCATCACCGCAACGCCGTGTATCGCGTCGTCCACCGGCACCGGGTAGCTCGCAACGCCGGCGACGGCATCGGCGAACGCTTCGAGTTCGGCGCGCTCGATGTCGACCTGCGGGTACTCGATGCGCCGCACCTTGCCGTCGATGTCGCAGATTTCCAGGATCCGCTGCTCGAGCAGGTGCAGCCAGCCGCGCGTGCCGAACACCTGCAGGCGAAAAATGCGGCCGGTCGCGGTGAGCGTGCTGATGCAGCCGGTGGCGCCGCTGGCGAAGCGCGCGAACGCCGAGGTCGTGTCGTCCAGGTCCACGCTCAGCACCTTGCGCTGGCTCTCGCAGCGTATCGACGCTACCGGTCCGGCGAGGCCAACGAAGGCATCGACAATATGTATGCCCATGGCCGTCATGCCCCCGGCCGGACTTTCGACTTGCGTCGCCCGCCACGCGCCCGGCTGGATTCCGAGACCGAAGTTTCCGGAAAAATTGCCTTCCAGATGGAGGATTTCTCCCAGCTCCCCCGCGGCAACGATGCGTTTCATTTCGGCGAAAGCGGGGAGAAAACGCCGGTTATGACCCGGCGCAAGAATAACGCCGGCGCCGCGACAGGCCCGCGCCGCCGCGCGCGCGCTCGCCGCATCCAGCGTGAACGGTTTCTCCACAAACACATGCTTGCCTGCCGTGGCTGCCGCGCAGACCTGCTCGGCGTGCTGGGAGTGCGGTGTGGCGAGGACCACCGCGTCCACTTCGGGTTCGGCGAGCACCTGCGCAAGATCGCCGGCCAGGGACAGCCCGCGCGCACTGCAATACGCGCGCACCTTGTCCGGCGTTCGCGCTACCGCGCGCGTGAAGCGTAGCTTTGCACTCGCCGGTGTATGAGCCGACTCGACCAGCCGCTGACCCCAGCGGCCCAGACCGACGATCGCTACGTTCAGCATAAGCACCTTTGCATGGGTGATTGGCGCCGCCGCCGGCGGGCGCCGGCGCACGGGCGCTCCCCGGCATTATGACGGCATTGTCCATGCCGGTCATGCCTCGTGCCTGTCTCTGGGACTTGCTTGATCCTTGTCAAATGCCGCAGCCGCAAAGCCGGCACTATTTGCATTTACAGCTCATGTCTGCAGCCTGCCTTGAAGGGAAGTGCCATGAAGAAATGCGAATGGGAAATCAACTGGAGCGACTCCTTGAGCGTCGGCGTTCCCGAGATCGACCAAGAACATCAGCAATTTGTGGCGCGCGTCAACGAGCTGAACAAGGCCATTGTCGAATGCAGGGACAAACCGACCGTCGAGCGGCTGCTCGACCTGATGCTGATGGAAGCGACGCATCATTTCTGGCATGAACAACGACTGCTGGCCCAATGGAATTATCCGCAGCGCGCAGCACACGCCGCCAAGCACGCGCAGCTCACCGCGCAGCTTGAGCGCGTCATGAAGGAGTTCGAACAGGCCGACGTCAGCTTCACCTGGGCGCTCAAGGGCCTGCATATCAAGCAGTTATTGGTCGATCATTTGTTGCATGAGGACATGAAATACCGCGACTTCCTGCGACGGCAAAACGAATTCGACCAAGGCATCAGCCGACGCGCGTGCATGCGCGCGCCAGTCAGCGCTTAAAGTGCGCGCGCGGCGGCGAACGCTCAAACAACTGGCATATCCGAAATTGCGCCAAGTCTGCCCAGCTAAATTCGCCGCGCCGCGCAGCTTGTCCACAGGCTTATCC
>JBQMQE010000180.1:0-9421 GCA_052172655.1 Burkholderiales bacterium | reverse complement strand
CCAGCGCCGCTGCGACCTGCTGAGCGAACGCCGCCAGCTTCGGCTTGTCGGCCAAAGGCGACGTTGCTCTGTAGATGGTTCGTGACCGCTATATATTCAACACCGGACGCCGCGTACGGATTGGACAGGTTTGATTTTGTAATCAGCCAAGCGACTGCCAGCGCTCCAGCCAGCCAAGTGTTTCAGCATAACCCCCGGTAAGGATAGTGTCGATCACGGTGTTCGCCTTGACTGCAAGCTGCGCGATGAGCATCGGCCAGCCCTGGCGCGCCAACTCGCACACGAGACCGCGGGACATGCTCAAAGTTCGTACAGCTCGCCCTCGCCCGCCAGCGCGCGTTCGATCAGCTTGCGGTTCAGGGCCGGAGCGAACAGTTCGATGAATTCATAGGCGTAGCCGCGCAGCAGGCTGCCGCGCTTCACCGCCACGCGCGTGGTGTTGGAATGGAACAGGTGCGAGCACTCTATAGCGCGTAGCTTCAGGTCGCGCTTCGCGTCGAAGGCCATGGCGGCGATGATACCCACACCGAGTCCGAGCTCGACGTAGGTCTTGATCACATCGGCGTCGATGGCTGACAGCACCACATCTGTCGCCAGGCCGCGCGCGGCAAAGGCCGCATCGATGTGCGTGCGCCCGGCAAAGGCGGTGTCGTAAGTCACGATTGGGTATTTCGCCAGCGCCTCCAGGGTAAGCGCTCCAGCCTTGAGCAAAGCGTGCTTGAGCGGCACCACTGCGCAATGGCTCCAGATGTGCGCGGGCAATGCGAGCAGACCCGGGGAATGCTCGAGCGCCTCGGTGGCGATGGCGATATCCGCCGCCCCGGTCAGCACCATCTCCGCCAGCTGCGGCGGATTGCCTTGCTGCAAGGTCAGGTGCACTCTGGGGTAGCGACGCTTGAATTCACCCACTACGCGCGATAGGGCGTAACGCGCCTGGGTATGGGTGGTGGCAATGGTGAGCCCGCCGGAGTCCCGGTCGCTGAAGTCCCGCGCCGCGCGCTTCAGGTTATCGGCCTCCTGCAGCACGCGCTCGATGATCGCGAGCACAGCCCTGCCTGGTTCGGTGATCGCGACGACGCGCTTGCCACGGCGCAGGAAAATGTCGAAACCGAGCTCGTTCTCGAGCTCGCGGATCTGTTTCGACACCCCCGGCTGCGAGGTATGCAGGGCCTTGGCGGCTTCGGTGAGGTTGAGCCCGCGACGCACCGTTTCGCGCACATAGCGTAATTGTTGGAAATTCATGGCCGAAACCTAAATATCGTATGGTTATATGATTAGATCTATTAATTCGTTCTTCTTATAACTGGAGTTTATTACGCTAGCGCCTGCATTGGCAATCCCGTTAACCGCCCGTCCGACAGGGCGAGCAAAGAAGCAGGCCGAAGACACCATGTACCTATACGACGATATCGACCAGCGCATCGTTGACGAGCGCGTAAACCAGTTCCGTGACCAGACGCGCCGCCACCTTGCGGGCGAGTTGTCGGAGGACGATTTCCGCCCGCTGCGGTTGCAGAACGGGCTCTACATTCAGCGATATGCGCCGATGTTGCGCGTGGCGATTCCCTATGGGCTGCTGTCCTCGGTCCAGCTGAGAAAGCTCGCCCACATAGCGCGTACCTACGACAAGGGCTATGGCCACTTCTCCACGCGCCAGAACATCCAGTTCAACTGGCCCGCGCTGGAGCGCGTGCCCGACATCCTCGCCGAACTGGCCCACGTGCAAATGCACGCGATCCAGACCTCGGGCAACTGCATCCGCAACACCACGACCGATCATTTTGCCGGCGTGGCGCAGGACGAAATCGTCGATTCCTTAGTCTGGTGCGAACTGATACGCCAGTGGTCCACCCTGCACCCGGAGTTCGCCTACCTGCCGCGCAAGTTCAAGATCGCGGTCAGCGGCAGCACAGCCGACCGCGCCGCAACCTGGGTGCACGACATCGGTGTGCATGCGCGGCGCGACGACAACGGAGAAATCGGTTTTCGCGTGATCGTCGGCGGCGGCCTCGGGCGTACGCCCGTCGTCGGCCACGCGATCTGCGAGTTCCTGCCCTGGCGCCACCTGCTGACCTATCTCGACGCGATTCTGCGCGTGTACAACCGCTACGGCCGGCGCGACAACAAGTACAAGGCGCGCATCAAGATCCTGGTGAAGGAGTTGACGCCGAAAGTGTTCGCACAGAAGGTCGAGGAAGAATGGTCGCAGTTGAGAGACGGTCCGGCGACGCTGATCGAAGAGGAGGTGCACCGCATCGAAACCCGTTTCACCCGCCCCGGCTACGCCGCGCTGCCGGCACAGGACGCCTTCCTGGCCGGTATGCTGGCTGCCGAGAAGCCGTTTGCCAACTGGCACCGACGCAATGTTCACCCACACAAGGTTCCAGGCTACGCAGCGGTCACGCTGTCGCTCAAGCGCACCGGCGACGCCCCCGGCGACGCGAGCGCGGAGCAAATGGACGCGATCGCCGGCCTAGCCGAACGCTATTCCTTCGGCGAACTACGCGTGTCGCACGAGCAGAACCTGATCCTCGCCGACGTACTCGCCTCCGATCTGCACGCGCTGTGGCGCGAAGCCGGAGCGCTCGGTCTGGCCACGCCCAACATCGGCCTTCTGACCAACATCATCTCCTGCCCCGGAGGCGACTTCTGCTCGCTCGCCAACGCCAAATCGATCCCGGTGGCTCAAGCGATCCAGTGGCGCTTCGACGATCTGGACTACCTGCACGATATCGGCGAACTCGACCTCAATATTTCGGGCTGCATGAATTCCTGCGGTCACCACCATGTCGGCCACATTGGCATCCTCGGCGTGGACAAGCAGGGCGAGGAGTTCTACCAGATCTCCATCGGCGGCGCGCAGGGCGTAGGCGCAACTCTGGGCAAGGTCATCGGCCCCTCGTTCGCCCAGGACCAGGTTCCCGATGTCATCGAACAGCTGATCGAGGTCTATCTCGAGCAGCGTGAATGCGAGGAAGAGCGCTTCATCGACACGGTGCGTCGCATCGGCATCGAACCTTTCAAGGAACACGTGTATGGCACAAATCATCAAACACCGCGCCGTCATTCAAGACAACTGGCAGCTGCTTGAGCAGGGCTCGATTGGCGACTTGCCGTTCAGCGGCGATGTAATCGTGCCGCTTGAACTGTGGACGAGCGAGCGTGAAACGCTGTCGTTTCGCCTCGGGCGCATCGGCGTATGGTTGGAAACCGATGCGGACTCGGCGACGATCGCAGCGGATCTGGCCCGCCTCGAAGTGATTGCTGTGCGCTTTGCCAGCTTTACCGACGGCCGCGGCTATTCGCTGGCGCGGCTGCTACGCGAGCGCCATGACTACCGCGGCGAGCTGCGCGCCATCGGCGATGTGCTGCGCGACCAGCTCTACTATCTCTCGCGCTGCGGCTTCGACGCCTTTGCCCTGCGCGCCGACCAGGACGCCGAGCAGGCGCTGGCGGCCTTCAAGGATTTCAGCGAGGCCTACCAGGTTTCGGTTGAGCGGCCCGATCCCTTATTCAGGCGGCGCTTGAGCCGGGATTCGCTGCGGACCGGGATCTGACGTGCAGGTTCCTCCCCCGGGCATCGGGGCCGAAAGTTGAATTCGCCCGATGCTGGCGGAGCCACGATAGCCGCGCAGGCGGTCACGAGCACAGAACGGGCCTGAGATGATCCATTTCATCGGCGCCGGCCCTGGAGACCCGGAGCTTCTCACCCGAAAAGCGTGGCGCATCCTAGGCGAGGCACGCGTCATATTGCATGATGCTTTGCTCGACAGAGAGCAGCTGAAAAACAGCTTTCCGAACGCGCGATGGATTGACGTAGGCAAGCGCGCGTCAAGACCGTCGGTGGACCAGCGATTCACCTGCCGGCTGATGATCGCCAGCGCGAAACGCGGTTATACGGTCGTTCGATTGAAAGGCGGGGATCCAGCGATATTCGGAAGAATCTCGGAGGAGATCGAGGCTTGCCGCAGCCATAACATTCCGTTCGAGATCGTTCCCGGGATTACCGCTGCATGTGCCGCCGCGGCGGATCTACAGGCGAGCCTTACGCTAAGGGGCATTTCCCGGAGCGTTGTTTTTGTCACCCCCAGCGTCGGCAAGCATGAATCGGCGGGCTCGAACGGTTGGTTAAAGGCAAGTCTTGCCGCGGATACCGTGGTGATCTACATGGCCGGCGCACAGGCACAGGACGTTGCCAGGACCTTGCTCCAGGGGGGCAAGTCGCCAATGACACCCCTCTGTGTGGTCGAGAATGCCAGCCAGGAAGGCGCGCGGGAGAAGTTTACCCTGGGTCAGGTGGCGCAACACGGGCTTCGCCGCTATTCCGGCCCGCTGACCTTGTTGGTGGGGGAAGCGTTTGCTGCCGCCTTAGCGGAACACATTGTTATCGACAGGGTGTTCGCATAAGGGGCGGAGTTGCAGCGTTAGTTGAACAGCCAGGAAATATTGAAGCATGATGTTTTTCCCTGCCAAGCGGTTTTTTCCCTCTCAAGGGAGCATCTTCCCTGATTTTAGATGGGTCCGCATGTACACGGAGGGTTTGCCACGTCGATGTCAAGAAAGTGTTCAACTAACGCTGCAACTTGCCCCATAAGGTCTAGCGCAAGGACCTGTCCTCGCGCCAAATGCTCACACGGCGCTTGCCCTAATCGCCTGCGGTTATAAGAAACCAATTCGAAGTTCGTTCTGTTTCCGCGTCGGCCCGGTTAAGGTTCGGCGTGGACGTATGCAAGGAAAATTAAAAATGCTTAGCTTGATCAAGCAGGAGAGCGCCGTCTTCGGCGCATGGAAACTCCTGACCCCCGCCGCGAACGAACCGGCCGAAACCGTGGCTCTGCCGGTCGGTCCGCTGCTGGTTCCCGTTTCAGTGTGGCACGCCCGCCGCCGCGAGCTGGTCGAACGGGAATACGCCCACGGCTGGCCGATGGGCGTGTGGCTGGCCGCCGGCGAGGCCCCTAAGTCGATCGCCCGCGACCTGGACGACTTCAGCGTCATCGCCGTGCATTTTCCCAGCGCCACCGATGGCCGCGGTTGCTTCACTGCGCGCCTGCTGCGGAAGCGCTACCGTTATCGCGGCGAATTGCACGCGTTCGGTGAGCTGTCGCGCGAACATCTGTTCTCCCTGCGCTACAGCGGCTTCGACGCCTTCACCCTGCGCTCCGACCGGTTCGACACCGCGGCGACCGGCACCCCGCATGCCAGCATCGCGGCCGGTCTCGCGCCAGCCGCGCAGCCGCTGCGCCTGGCGGCGTCCGACTTTGTTCGCCTAGACACAGCGCGTGCAGCATGAAGCGCGACCTTCCGTTCAACGTCGACGACGCCGAGTTGCAGGCGGTGCTTGCGCGCAGGGTTGCCGCCGCGATCGAGCTGCTGTGGGATATCACACGCGAGTTCAACCCAGCCGCGCTTGCCTCCAGCCTGGGTGCGGAAGACATGGTGCTGACCGATCTCATTGCCAAGCATGCGCCGACGATCGAAATTTTCACCCTGGATACCGGGCGCCTGCACGCGGAAACCCACCGCCTGTTGCAGCAGGCCATGGATCATTACGACTTGCGCATTCGCGTCGTTTATCCCGACGGCGAAGCGCTGGAGCGCCTGGTCGCCGAGAATGGGATCAACGGATTCTTCAACAGCGTGGCGAACCGCAAGGCCTGCTGCGAAGTGCGCAAGGTGGAGCCGCTGCGCCGCGCGCTCGCCGGCAAGCGCGCCTGGATCACGGGCCTGCGCCGCGCTCAAAGCCCCACCCGCGCGCGCCTGCCGCTGCAGGAACACGACACCACCAACGGCCTGGAAAAGTTCAATCCGCTCTCCGACTGGCAGGAGCAGGACGTCTGGGCCTACCTGCATGTCTTCGGCGTGCCCTACAACGCGCTCCACGACCGAGGTTTTCCGAGCATCGGCTGCGAGCCCTGCACGCGCGCGGTGACGCCGGGCGAGGATCTACGGGCGGGACGCTGGTGGTGGGAGGAGCCGGACGGCAAGGAATGCGGTCTGCATCCGGCGAAGCGTGCGCAGGCTGCCGGTTGATCCGGCGCACGGCGATGCAATCCGCCGGTTTAGCTGTTTCGCCGCTGCAATTCCGCGAACAACCATTCGACTCTTCTTCGACCATGAATCCTATCCATCACGAAATACCGGATCTTGCGCGCGAACCGCTGACCGCGGCCAGCGCGGCGCGCCTCGATCACCTCGACTGGCTGGAAGCGGAGGCCATCTACATCCTGCGCGAAGTCGCGGGCCAGTGCGCGAATCCGGTCTTGCTGTTCTCCGGCGGCAAGGATTCCGTGTGCCTGCTGCGCCTGGCGGAGAAAGCGTTTCGTCCCGGGCGTTTCCCGTTCCCGCTGCTGCACATCGACACCGGCCACAATTATTCGGAGGTCATCGCCTTCCGCGACCGGCGCGCCGCGCAACTGGGCGAACGCCTGATCGTGCGTTCGCTGGAGGACTCGATCCGCCGCGGCACGGTGGTGGTCAAGAGCCCGACCGAGTCGCGCAACAAGCACCAGTCGGTGACACTGTTAGAGGCAATTGCGGAGTTCGGCTTCGACTGCTGCATCGGGGGTGCCAGGCGCGACGAGGAAAAGGCGCGTGCGAAGGAACGCGTGTTCTCCTTTCGCGACGAGTTCGGCCAGTGGGACCCGAAGAATCAGCGGCCGGAATTGTGGGATCTCTACAACGCGCGTACCTTCAAGGGCGAGAACATCCGTGCGTTTCCGATTTCGAACTGGACCGAACTAGATGTATGGCAATACATCGCGCGGGAGAAACTGGAACTGCCCCCGATCTACTTTGCCCACCGCCGCCAGATCGTGCGCCGCGGTGCAGTCCTGGTCCCAGTGACGGAACTTACACCGCCAAGACAAGGAGAGGAAGTAGTCGAGCTAAGCGTGCGCTTTCGCACCATCGGCGACATACCCTGCACCGCGCCGGTTGAATCCTTTGCCGACTCGACCGACAAGATCGTCGCCGAGACGGCGACCATCACGATTAGCGAACGCGGTGCAACGCGGCTCGACGACCAGACCTCGGAGGCGTCGATGGAGCAGCGGAAAAAGGAGGGCTATTTCTGATGTCCGCCCTGGAAAATCCGTTCGCAATCGATCATGGACTGCTGCGCTTTCTCACCTGCGGCAGCGTCGACGACGGCAAGAGCACGCTCATAGGACGCCTGCTCTACGACACCAAGGCGATACTCGCCGACGCCTTGCACGCGATAGCGCGCACCTCTGAGCGCCGCGGGATGGACGGAATCGATCTGTCGCTGCTCACCGACGGTCTTTCGGCCGAGCGCGAACAGGGCATCACCATCGACGTCGCCTACCGCTATTTCTCGACCGGGAGGCGCAAGTACATCATCGCCGATGCGCCGGGGCACGAGCAGTACACGCGCAACATGGTAACTGCCGCGTCCACCGCCGACCTCGCCATTATCCTGGTCGACGCGCGCAAGGGCGTGCTGACCCAGACGCGCCGCCATTCCTGCATCGCGCAGCTGCTCGGCATCCGCCATCTGGTCATCGCGGTGAACAAGATGGACCTGGCAGGCTATTCGCAGAAGGTGTTCGAGACCGTCAAGCGCGATTACCTGGCGTTCGCCAGGCAGATCGGCATCGAGGATGTGCGCTTCGTGCCGCTGTCGGCGCTTCTCGGAGACATGGTCGTGGACCGCGGCGAGCGGCTGGCGTGGTATCGCGGGCCGACGCTGCTCGAAATCCTCGAGACGGCGCCTGGGGCGCACGCGGAATCCGCCGAGCCCTTCCGCTTCCCGGTGCAATACGTCTGCCGCCCGCAGGCGGCTGATGACCCGGACCTGCATGATTTTCGCGGCTACATGGGCCGCGTGGAGTCCGGTACGATCTCGGCCGGAGATGAAATTCGGGTCCTGCCCTCGGGCGGCGCCGCCCGGGTTCGGGAAATACGCTCGGGCGAGTGCTCGGTGCCCAGCGCCCGCGCCGAACAATCCGTCACCCTGCTGCTGGATCGCGAGCTCGATATCGGCCGCGGCGACATGCTGGTTGCAGCGACGGACGCGCTGCAGCCGAAGAAGCAGCTCGATGCGATGCTGTGCTGGCTGTCGGAGACCCCGCTGGATCTGAACCGGCGCTACCTGCTGCGCCACACCACGCGCGAAGTGAAGGCCCTGGTGGCGGGCATAGACCACCGCCTGGATGTCAATACCCTGGAACGCGAGGCGGCGGCAAGGCTGCAAATGAACGATATCGGCAGGGTATCGTTCAAGCTGGCGCAAGCTCTTTGCGCCGAGCCCTACGCAGGCAACCGAAGTACCGGCGCGTTTATTGTCATCGACGAGGCGAGCAACAATACCGCCGGCGCCGGCATGATCCTGTAAAGTTCCAAAAAGTGCCACCTGAGAGACGAAATCAAGAACCCCGCTACCTGACTCTCGCTCATTCAGCGATCGAAAGGCAGCAGAGGTCGAGAGCATGCGGTTAAACCGATTGATTGCGGCCGCTCAGATGCACCGAGCCTGCGAATGTCAGGTCTAGTGCGCACAGCGGTCACGACGGATCTATAGTCCAGAGTCGCCTTTGGCCGATGTGCTGTCGTCTAGTCCAAATTACTGAGCGTCAGCAATGGAGTTAATTGCGGACGCCCAGCGGAGCTTTTCCTCCGCCTCGCCAGCGGCGGCTCATGGCCGACAGCGAACTTACCGGGGCTGGCAACTCTATCTACGGTTTTTCAGTCCGCCTTGCCCAACAGCCGGTTGAAGGCTTTATCCAGCTTTTCGTTCGAGCTCGCCAGCCGCCCCCTGGTTTCTGTCATCCAGGCCTTGTCGGCGGCAAGCGTCGCTTTTGATTCCTGCAGCATGCGCTCGACTTCGGCAGGCTGCGGGCCGCCGATGCCGAGGCGTGTTTTGACCATGAAGGCCGGCGACAGCACCTGGCGGAAATGCTCTTCCGTCATTGGCAGCGCGCTCTCCGGCAGCCCGTATTTCTTGATCGTCGCAGCGTATATCTTCTGCGCATCGGCAAACGGGAAAGTCTTGGGCGAGTAGCCCTGGCTGCGCGCCTCGGTGACGATGCCCGAGGCAAAGCTGTGTCCGACGCGGAAGGGAATCTTGCTCTCCATCTGCAGCGCTTCGGCCAGTTCCATCGACGTCGTCCATTCCACCTCGAGCTCTTCGAGCGAGCGTTTCGGGTCGATCTTGAGCGCATCCAGCATCCGGTCCATGCCCTTGATCATTTTCACCGACTTGGGAAACAGGCCGAGCTCTTCCCACGGGTATTTGTAGTCGGTCATGCCGCTGGTGACGTTGTGGTTGCGAAATACCGCGGTCTGCGCCAGACCGACGACGTCCGATGTCCGCAGTCTTGCCATGCGATAGGTCGCGTACATGTCCTCGCGGCTGCGCCCGGTATGGATCAGCGAAGCATCGGGGCCGATCTTGCCCGAGATG
>JBQMQE010000179.1:7063-9522 GCA_052172655.1 Burkholderiales bacterium | reverse complement strand
AATCGGCAAGGATCACCAGGAACTCATCGCCGCCCAGCCGCGACACCAGGTCGGCCTCGCGCAGCACCTCCTTGATGCGCCCGGCCACCTGCTTGAGCAGGACGTCGCCCACGTGATGGCCGAGCGAATCGTTGACGGTCTTGAAATTATCCAGGTCGATGAACATGATCGCCACCAGCGTGCCGTGGCGCCGCGCCAGTGCCAGGATCGTGGTCAGCCGCTCGGTCAGGTAGGCGCGGTTGGGCAGGCCGGTGAGCATGTCGTGGTGAGCCAGGTACTGGATGCGCGCCTCGGCGTGCCTGCGCGCGGTGATGTCGCGCAGCGCGCCCAGCCGGTGCGCCTCACCCCTGAGCAACACCGTCTTGCCCACCAGTTCCACCGCGATCTTGTGGCCGTTCTTGTGCACCACCTCGGCCTCGTAGGGATCTTCGCGCCCCTCGCGCAGGTAATCGCTCATCGTCTGGTGCCACTCGCCCGGGACGAACTCCCACAGTTCGTGCCCTATCATCTCCTCGCGCTGGTAGCCGGTGATCGCGAGCAGCGCCTCGTTGACATCGGTGAGGATGCGGTTCTTGTGGAAGAAAATCCCTTCGTTGGTCGCGGCGGCGAATTTGCGCATGCGCTCCTCGCTGTCGCGGATTTCCTGCTCGGCGAGATGGTAGCGGGTGATATCGGTGATCAGCACGAACGCTCCCAGCATCTGCGCCTGCTCGTCGAAATGCGGGATCAGGTGGACCTCGACGATGCGCTGCTCGCCATTGGGCAGGATCAGGGGACGCACGTACTCGACCTTCTCCCCCTTGAGCACGCGTTCGACCTGCGGCTCGATTACGCGCCACGCCTCCTCGCCTATGGCTTCGCGCACGGTCTTGCCGATGATCGAATCCACGCTCCAGCCGTTCGCATCGGCATAGCCCTTGTTGGCGAACACGCAGCGCAGGCTCTTCGGCTCGTAATACGCAATGAGCGCCGGCACATTGTCGGCGACCAGGCGCAGCAGGGCATCCTTGCCGTAGCTGCCGGCCTGCTCCGGCGCAAGCGCGTTCATGGCTGCACGCGCAGGGTCCATTTCGGGGTTGCCGCAATGGACCCCGATTTAGGGGAGCATGAGGGGAGGTATCCCCTCATTTTCAAATAAGCTGTCACAGCCAGGGCCTCAACCAGCCCAGCCCGGCGCTGGTGCCGGCTTTGGGCCGGTACTCGCAGCCGACCCAGCCCGCATAGCCGAGTTCGTCCATGAGTCCGAACAGGTAGGGGTAGTTGATCTCGCCCAGATCGGGCTCATGGCGCTCGGGCACGCCCGCGATCTGGATATGGCCGACGCCGGCGATGTATTTGCGCAGCTTCATCGCGAGGTCGCCCTCGACGATCTGACAGTGATAGAAATCCATCTGCACCTTGAGGTTTCCCGCGCCGACTTCGGCGCAGACGGCGTGCGCCTCGTCCTGGCGATTGAGGAAAAAACCCGGAATGTCGCGCGTGTTGATCGGCTCGATCACGATGGTGACGCCGGCCGAGGCCGCCTGTCTCGCCGCATAGTCCAGATTGCGCACATAGGTCGCGCGGTGCAGGGCGCGGTCCTCGCCCGGGCGGATCAGGCCGGCCATCAGGTGCACGCACTCGTTGCCAAGCACGCGCGCATATTCCAGCGCGCTCGCTACGCTCTGCCTGAATTCGTCTTCGCGGCCGGGCAGCGAGGCGAGGCCGCGCTCGCCCGCATCCCAATCGCCCGGCGCGCCGTTGAACAGCGCCTGGGTGAGGCCGTGCTCGGCGAGGCGCGCGCGGATGTCCGCCGCCGGGTGAGCGTAGGGAAACAGGAATTCGACCCCCTTGAAGCCGTCTTTCGCGGCGGCGCCGAAGCGATTCAAGAAATCGTGCTCCTGGTACATCATCGACAGGTTGGCGGCGAATCTGGGCATGGTGTTGTTCCCGATAGTCTGGTTGGCGATCGTTTCAGCCGGCAGGGTAACGGCGGCGGATGTCGGCGACCTGCTCCGGCGTAAGCGGGCGCAGGCGCCGCCCCTGCAGCAACAGGTACAGGCGCGCCGTGGCTTCGAGCTCCTCCACCGCATCGGCGGCGGCCGCGAGGCTCGCGCCCGCGACTACCGGGCCGTGGTTGGCGAGCAGCAGCGCATGATGCCTGCCGGCGAAACCGCGCACCGCCGCAGCAAGCTGCATGTCCCCCGGCGCGAAATACGGCACCAGCGGCAGGCTGCCGATGCGCATCACGTAATAGGCGGTGAGCGGCGGCAGCACGTCCGCCGGATCGATCGCCTCCAGCACCGACACTGCGACCGAGTGGGTGGAATGCAGGTGAACCACGGCCTGGTTGCGCTCGCGCTCCTGGTACATCGCGAGGTGCAGGAAGTTTTCCTTCGACGGCTGCTCGCCCGAGACGAGCTTCCCCTGCCAGTCGAGCTTAGACAGGCGCGCCGGATCGAGCTTGCCCAAGCTGGAAC
>JBQMQE010000179.1:440-7053 GCA_052172655.1 Burkholderiales bacterium | reverse complement strand
GGCTGTGCGCAAGCCAGAACGCCGCCTCGTCGCGCAGCGGCTCCTTCCGATCCCCCATCACTTTCCGCAGCGCCACGACCGCGCGGGCCCAGTCGCGATCGAAGATCAGCAGGCGCGCCGGATCGAGCCTGCCCAGGCTGGATCCGGTGGGCGTGAGCAGCCAGCCGTCATCGCAGCGGGCGCTGATGTTGCCGGTGCTGCCATGCGTCAGCCCGCGCTCGAAGATAGAGCGGCCTAGTTCGCAGATTTGTTCGCGCAGCGCGTGCTCGTTCAACTTAGGCATCCAGTTGGTTTAGTGACTTCACAAAAAAATCGCGGCTGCCGAAGTTGCCCGATTTGAGCGCGAGCAGGATAGGATGCGCCCCCTGCGTCGCCGTCCAGGGCACGCCGGGGTCGATCTGCGGCCCGATCTTCAGTGCCGTGACGCCCAGCGCCTGCACCACGGCACCGGCGGTCTCGCCGCCCGCCACCACCAGCCGCGTCACGCCGCGTTCGATCAGGCCCTGCGCGATGGCCGCGAGCGAGCTCTCGACCATGGCACCGGCCTCGGCCACACCGAGCTCGGCCTGCACCGATTTGACCTCTTCGGGCGCGGCCGTGGCGTAGAACAGGACCGGGCCTGATGCGAGCAGAGGCGTGGCTTGCCGCAATGCCTCCGCTGCGACGTCGTTGCCGCGCGCGATTTTCAACGGATCGATGCGGATCGCCGCGCGGCCGGACGCTATCCAGTGCGCGACCTGGCCGTTGGTGGCCTGCGAGCACGAGCCCGAGATCACCGCGGCCGGCCCCGCTACGCGCGGCAATTCGGCCGCGTCCGCGCGCGGCGGCAGCAGGCCCGCGCGGCGGAAATTCCCGGGCAGGCCGATGGCGACGCCCGAGCCGGCGGTGAGCAGAAGGTGGTCGGCGCAGGCGGCGGCGATCGCGTGCAGGTCGGCATCGCTGATCGCATCGACCACGGCGAGGCGCACGCCCTCGGCCGCCAGCGCCGCGAAGCGCGCGCGTATGGCGGGCTCGCCCGCGGCGACGGCAGTCCAGGCGACCAGTCCGACCCTGGCGCGGGACTGCGCCTGCAGCACGCGCACCAGGTTGGCGTCGGTCATCGGCGTCAGCGGGTGATGGCGCATGCCGGACTCCGACAGCGGCACTTCGCCCACGAATAGGTTGCCCATGTAGATGGTGCGCGCATTGGTCGGGAATGCGGGACAGGCGATGGCAAGGTCCGCGCCGAGCGCGTCCATCAGCGCCTCGGCCACCGGGCCGATGTTGCCCTGCGGCGTCGAGTCGAAGGTCGAGCAATATTTGAAATAGTACTGGCGGCAGCCGCCGCGCTTGAGCCATTCGAGCGCGGCCAGCGATTGCGCCACCGCCTCGGCCGCAGCAATGGTGCGCGACTTCAAGGCCACCACCACCGCATCGAATTCCCCGGCCAGGGGCGCGGCGGGCACGCCTATGGTCTGCAGCGTGCGCATGCCGCTGCGCACCAGGTTGTTGGCAAGATCGGTGGCGCCGGTGAAATCGTCGGCAATGCAGCCGAGCAGCATGGCTCAGACCTTCTTGCGCGGCAGCTCGATGCCGGGGAAATTCTTCACCACTGCCACATCGTCCTCGCCGCCGCGCCCGGCGGCCGCGGCCGCGAGAAACATCTGGTGCGCGGTCGCGGTCAGCGGCAGCGGAAATGCAGACTTCTTCGCCGTGTCCAGAACGATGCCCAGATCCTTGACGAATATATTGACCGCCGACAGCGGCGTGTAGTCGCCGGCGAGGATGTGCGGCACCCGGTTTTGGAACATCCACGACGAGCCGGCGCTGTTCGATATGACTTCGTACAGCACTGCCGGGTCCGCGCCTGCGCGTATGCCCATGGCCATCGCTTCGGCCGCCGCGGCGATATGCACGCCGGCAAGAAGCTGGTTGATCATTTTCACCTTGGAACCGGCGCCTGGCGCATCGCCCAGGCGATACACTTTCTGCGCGATCGCCTTGAACACATCCTCGACCTTGGCGAAATTCTCCGGCGCACCCGCCGCCATGACGGTCATCTGCCCGCTGGCGGCCTTGGCCGCGCCCCCGGACACGGGCGCATCGATCATGCCTATGCCCATCGGCGCGAGCCGGGCGGCGAGCGTTTCGGCGAATTCGGGGGCGACGGTGGCGCTGGCGATCACCACCGATCCGGCGCGCATCGCGCCGGCCGCGCCGTGCTCGCCCAGCAGCACGCCTTCGGTCTGCTCGGCATTCACCACCAGGGTCAGCACCACTTCGCAGGCCGCGCCCAGTTCCGCCGGCGTGGCGCAGGCGATGCCGCCTTCTGCGGCAAAGGCGTCGAGCACTTCGCGCCGCACATCGCAGGCGTGGGTGCGAAACCCCGCGCGCAACAGCGATCTGGCGACGCCCAGGCCCATCGCGCCCAGGCCGATGACTCCGACGTTCTTGCTCATGCTCTTTCCTTCCCTTCTTCTGCCTGGCGACCGGGATCGAGCACTCCGCCATTGCAGGGTTGTGATGTTGCGCGGACGAGAAGCCGTCCGCGCGGATCGACGATCTCGTATGAAACCCCGACACCACGTTGGGTGTTAACCGTAACCGTGTGTCCGGTACGGATGTGCTTTTCATCCGTACCGGACACACGGTTGGCGCGCGCAGCGCGCAAGTCCGCTCTAGCCATGTGACGATGCCTGACACGCCGCACCTGCTTACCCGCCTTCACTTGGCCAACCTCGCATTGGCCAGATCCAGGCGATCGACGAGGTTGCGCACCAGGGCGCGGGTGAGCTGAAGCTGCGCACCCAGGCTCATCAGCGCCAGGGCCTCGGGCTCGAATTCGGCAAGCAGGATCGCCGTCATGGTCTCCACCGTCGCGTGCCGCGGCATCTCGCCGCCGCGGATGTAGGCCATCTCGCCGAAGCACTCCCCTTCGCTGATCGTGTTCAGCAAGTGCCCGTCCAGCGTGACCTTGGCCTGCCCCTGCGCGAGAAAGAAAAAACTCCTTCCCGGCTCGCTTTCGCGCACGATGGCCTGCTTCACCGCGACACGCGACCAGCGCCCCGCCTGCGTCAGCTCCCACAACTCCGCGTCGGAGAGCTCCGCCAGCATGTCCACGCGCTTCAACGCGACGTATTTCTCGCTGTCCATGATGGCGTCGGCCGGCAACACGAGCTTGCCCACGTTGGAGAGCTCAAGCGCGAAATCGGCCCAAGTGTCGTAGCGAAACTCCGGCTTCTTGCTCAGCGCGCGCAACACGATGCGGTCGATCTCCCGCGGCAGCGAGGGGCGCAGGCTGCTCGGCGGCGCGGGCGTCTGATGCAGGATCTTCTGCACCAGCATTTCCAGGCTGTCGGCCGTAAACGGCCTTTGCCCCGTCAGCAGTTCGTACAGAACCACACCAAGGCAATACATGTCGCTGTGGTGCGTGAGCGGCGCCTCCTCCAACTGCTCCGGCGACATATAGTAGGGCGACCCGATGCTGGCCGTCTGCGCTGATTGGGCCTTGCGCAGCAGGGCGGCGCCGAAATCGGAGATCTTCACGTCGGTGCCCTGCGCGATCATGATGTTCGCCGGCTTGATGTCGCGGTGGACGATGCCCTCGTTGAACGCGTAGGCAAGCGCGCCGCAGCACTTGAAGCCGATCTGCAGCACGTCCTCGATGGGAAGCAGCGTGTCGGCGCTGACATGCTGCGACAGGTCGCCGCCCGAGACCACCTCCATCGCGATGTGACCGGAGTCCTCCAGCACCACCGCGTCGAGGATGCCCACTATATGCGGGTGCTTCAGCTTGCCCGCGAGCGAGGCTTCGTTCAGAAACTGCGAGCGGTACACGGTGCCGAACTCCGGATCCCGGAACACCTCGGGCTCGATCACCTTCAGCGCGACTTCCTTGCCCGAGAACGTGTCCACCGCGAGATAGACGGTCCCGGTCGCGCCCTTGCCGAGCAGCTTGCGGATGTCGTACTTGCCGATCTGCAGGCTCAAATCCATTTCGAAGGGCTGGTCCATCAGGCTTGGTCCGTTACGCTTGATTCGTCGGCATGGCGCCATTCTAACCTTTGCCATCGCCCACGGGGTAAGACCCGGATCACGCGAGCGGCGCCGCTTCCAGCTCTGCTTCGACCTGGACCGCAGCGTAGAGCGCCTGCGCATCGGTGACGATCTGGTAGCGGCCGCACATGGTGCAATCACTCAGCCTGGGCGCGCGCGATTGCCGGCGTTGTCGTAGGTCAGCGCGAACACCGTGTCCGTCAGCCACTTCTTGAAGCTTTCGTTGTCGCTGAACTGCTTGAACAACTCGGTGTCGTCCCTGAGCACTGCCGTCATCACGCGCGCCAGCGCTTTGTCGTGCTCGATGCGCGCATTCTGCTTGTCGGAGTTCTGCCTGGCGTTCTGGTAGGCGGTGTCGGCCCCGACGCGCGCCGGGATATCTTTGGTAATGAGCTTGTGCACCCGGTCGCTGTCGGTCCAGGGGATGCTCCCGAACTGATCGTTGAAGGCCTTGATGATGTTCGACAGTCGATCCAGTTCCGGCTCCGGCTTGCGCCCGCCGCCGGTGGCCGGCACCGGCTCGATCTCGGCATCCGCGTCGGGGAGCTGGATCTTCGCCACTGCCTGCTTCTCGACCCGGTAGCTGTCCATGTCGATCGCTTCGAGGATGCCCTTCGACAAATCCTCCTCGACCGGCGCGGGCAGCTTGGGCACCAGGAAGTTGAGGAAGATCGACAGCCGCTCCCAATCGGCGCTAGTGTAAGGCAGTATCGACGAGAGGAAGCCGTAGGTGCGACAGAACGCTTTGGCCTTGCCCTTGAAGTCCACCTGGCCATCCTCGTCCAGGTGCTCCTTGTAGGTCGCGACGCACGCATCGAGGATGGGATCGAGCTTGTCGCGGTCGGCGCCGGACAGGTACAGGTCAACCAGCGTGTTCACCTGCTCCGGCGCGTACACCTGATACCCGTCAAGCGCCGCCTTTAGATCGTGCAGCTTGTTCGGGTCGGTCTCCTCGCTCAAGATCGTGGTGCGGTAGTAGTCAGCGAACGCCAGTTCGATCGTGTCTGCGTCGTTCATGAAGTCGAGCACGAACACATCGTGCTTCTTCGGGTGCGCACGGTTGAGCCGGGAAAGGGTCTGTACCGCCTTGATGCCCGACAGCACCTTGTCCACGTACATGGTATGCAGCAGCGGCTCGTCGTAACCGGTCTGGAACTTCTCGGCGCAGATCAGGAAGCGATACGGGTCCTCGACGATCTGGTCGGCGATCTGGTTCGACGCAAAGCCGTTCAGCGACGCTTCGGTGACCTTTGCGCCACCGTACTCATGCTCGCCCGAGAAAGCCACGATGGCCTGGTACGGACTCTTGCGCTCCTTCAAATAATCGCGGAACGCCTGGAAGTACTGGATGGCGCGCTCGATGCCGCTGGTCACCACCATCGCACGGGCCTGCCCGCCGATCTTGGAGAGCGCCAGCACCTGCTCGTGAAAGTGATCCACCATGATCTCGGCCTTGAGCCGGATGGCGCGGTCGTGGCTCTCCACGTAGTGTCGCAGCTTCTTCTTCGCCCGCTTGGTGTCGAACTCCGGGTCGCTCTCCACCGTCTTCACCAGCTTGTAGTAGCTATTGACCGGCGTGTAGTACTTGAGCACGTCCAGGATGAAGTTCTCCTGGATCGCCTGCTTCATGGTGTAGCTGTGGAAGGGCTGGTGTTTGACCGTGGCATCCCCCTGCGGGTCGGCTTCACCGAATAGCTCCAGCGTCTTGTTCTTGGGGGTGGCAGTGAAGGCGAAGTAGCTGGCGTTGGGCAGCATCCTGCGCGCTTCCATGATGCGGTTGATGCGGTCCTCGGGCGCTTCGTCCTCCTCCTCCGCGCCGCCTTCGGCGAGCGCCATGGAAAGCGCGGCCGAGGTCTTGCCGCCCTGGCTGGAGTGCGCCTCGTCGATGATGATGGCGAACCTGCGTCCCCGGTGCTCGCTCCCGATTTCGTCCAGGATGAACGGAAACTTCTGCACCGTGGTGATGATGATTTTCTTGCCGCTCTGGATGAAACCGCGCAGGTCGCCCGAATGCACGGCGTGGCCCACGGTCGCGCTCACCTGCGCGAACTGCTTGATGGTGTCGCGGATCTGCTTGTCGAGAAGCTTCCGGTCGGTGACGACGATGATCGAATCGAACATTTCTGTGTCGTTCTTATTTAGGCTGATCAACTGGTGCGCGAGCCACGCGATGGAATTCGACTTGCCGCTGCCCGCGGAATGCTGGATCAGGTAGCGCTGACCTGCGCCGTTCGCGCCGGCGTGGGCCAACAGCCGGCGCACTACGTCGAGCTGGTGGTAGCGCGGCCAGATCTGCGTCGGCTTTTTTTTGCCGGTCTTCTCGTTTTTCTCCTCCACCACCTGCGCATAGTTTTCGAGAATGTCGGTCAGCCCGCGCGGCGTGAGGATGCGCTTCCAGAGGTAGTCGGTCTTGAGCCCGTCGGGGTTGGGCCGGACCACGTTCGCCTCGTGGACCATGCGCACCGCGAGCCACAACGCGCCCGCGAGCCCCAGCGGGATCATGATGCGCAGGGCGCGGCGCAGGAACGCCCAGTCGAAGTCGCCTGGACGAAAGGGCGCGATGTGCAAACCTATGTAG
>JBQMQE010000179.1:0-430 GCA_052172655.1 Burkholderiales bacterium | reverse complement strand
TCAGCCCGCCCGGCGTGAGGACGCACTTCCACAGATAGTCGGTCTTGAGCCCGTCCAGGTTGGGCGGATTGCCCGCGCCGTCGTTCCAGCCCAGATTGAACGGCAGGAACCATGAGCCCTTGCCCTTCAACTGCGTGCAAAAGCGAACTTCATGGTCGTCCACCGCGAAGTGCACCACGCAGCGGCCGAACTCGAACAGCCGCTCGCGCGGATCGCGGTCGCGCTTGTACTGCTCCACGGCGTCCAGCACCGTCTGCTTGGTGAGGCTGTTCTTCAGCTCGAAGGTGGCGATCGGCAGGCCGTTGATGAACAACCCCAGGTCGAGCGCAAGCTGCGCCTCGTCGCGGCTGTAGCGCAGTTGCCGCGTCACCGAAAACCGGTTCTGCGCGTAGCGCGCCTCGGCCTTGGTGTTGCCGGGCGTGGGCGTGCC
>JBQMQE010000178.1:0-9529 GCA_052172655.1 Burkholderiales bacterium | reverse complement strand
AGCGTCCGCAACGCCGTAGCGTGCACGTACCCGACATGCCGGGAGAGACCCGGGGCGTGCATCGCTCCGACCGGATTGCGCGCATGCTGCCGGCCGAAGCCATGCTCCTCGGCCATCCGCTGCTGCGGCTCGTGTGGCATGCACGCCGGGCCGAACGCACGCTCCTTGCCTACGAGGACGACGACCGAATGGAAGAAGTGCGCCTGCATCGGTCCCGGGTTGCGCGCCCGCGCATCGAACGGCAACCGGGGAGGCGGCTGGAAACGGGGCCGATGCTGGTGTGTGTCGACACCTCGGCGTCGATGCAAGGCGGCGCCGAAGCGGTGGCGAAGGCCGTCGTGCTGGAGGCCATGCGCACGGCCCACGCGCAGCAGCGTTCCTGCCATGTGTTCGCGTTCGGCGGGCCCGAGGAGTTGGTCGAAATGGAACTGGCAGTGGACAGCGACGGCATCGACCGCCTCACACGTTTTCTCGGGCAGGCTTTTCACGGCGGCACCGATATCTGCGCGCCACTGGAGAAGGCGATGGCCAAAGTCGAGGATCAGCGCTGGCAGTTGGCCGATCTGCTGATCGCCTCCGACGGCGAATTCGGCGCCACGCCCAAGACCGTCGCCCACCTGGACAGCATCAAGCGCAAGCTCGGCCTGCGCGTGCAGGGCGTGCTGATCGGTGATCGCGAGAGCGTAGGTTTCCTGGAAATCGCCGACAGCATTTACCCTATGCGCGACTGGCGCCGCTACGGCGGTTCCAATGCCGATTCGCCGATACATTCCCATCGCCTTACCGCCATGTATTTCCCCGGGGCGCTGCGCGGCGCGCAAAGCCAGCAGAGCGCGGTCTCCGGCGAAACCGCGTCGGCAGCCGTCCGCGCCGGCCTGCGCAGCGGCGATCCAGGGCCGGATTCTCCCGTTCCCGCTAGTGCCGCCGAAATCGACAAGAACATCCGATGAGCTTCGCCACCGACTACCTGGCCCAACTGCAAGCCTTTGCGGCACAAGACCCGCTGCCGCGTGTGCGTGCCCTGCACCTGCCGCCGGGTCGCTACGCTCAGGACAACAGAGGCGAATTCTGTGCCCTGGAACTCGAGGATGGATCTATCGGCCTGTCCTACGTCCTGCTCGACGACACCCTGGAGCGGCTGCTTGATGGCGCCGATAGCTTCGGCCTCGCCGGCGCCGATGCGCTGGCGCTGGCGCGCCGCTATGTCGATGACAGCGGCATCTGGAAGACGCTCGGCTTCGCCGCCGCCAACGCTCTCACTCGCTGCCTGTACGACCGGGCCGGATTTCGCCCTGAGCTCAGTTCCGACTCGATCGGGCATTTGAATCCGCAGCCGGGCGAGCGCATCGGCATGATCGGAATGTTCACGCCGCTGCTGCGGCGGATCACGGCCAGCGGCGCCCGGCTCACCATAATCGAATTGAAGCCGGAACTGGCCGGCGAGCATGAGGGCTACCGCGTGACACTCGACGCGGAAGAACTCTCCGGCTGCAGCAAGGTGGTCTCCACCAGCACGTTGCTCCTGAACGACACGCTCGACCGCATGCTCGCTTGCTGCCGCAACGCGCGCTGGTTCGCCATGGTCGGACCCAGCGCCGGCTGCCTGCCGGATGCGCTTTTCGCCAGAGGCGTGACTCTGCTCGGAGGAAGCTGGATCGAGGACCGTGATGGATTCACTGCGGCGTTGCGGCGCGGCGCATCCCTGAGCGACCATGCCAGCAAGTTTGCGCTGACCGCTGACGGCTATCCGGGATTCGAGGCGCTGCTGGCGCGCGCTGCCGGCGTCAGGAATTGACCGGCATGGATCCGACTGCCGACCTGGAAGTGCTGGACGCCACGCTGACGCTGATTCATACGCGCGAACATGTTTCGCCCAAGCGGCTGGGCGAGCCGGGTCCGGACCGCGGGCAAATCGAGACCATACTCGGCGCCGCGGGCGCAGCGCCGGATCACGGTCGCTTGAACCCGTGGCGGCTGATCATCATCCCGCCGGAGCGGCGCGGTCTGCTGGGCGCGGCTTTTGCCGAGGCGCTCACCGAGCGCGACGGCGAGGCGACCGCGGTGCAGAAACAGGAGGCACGGGAGAAGGCTTTCCGCGGCCCGTTCTTGGCACTGGTGGTGGCACGTCTGGATCCTGCGCTGGGCGATACGCATCCGCAGGAGCGCATGATTTCAGCCGGCTGCGCCATTCAGAACATGCTGCTCGTCGCGCATGCGATGGGGTTCGGCGCGGGACTGTCCAGCGGCAGGGCGCTGTACTCGCGGCAACTGAGGACGCTATTCGGACTGGGCGCGCATGAACAGCCGCTATGTTTCCTTAGCGTGGGGACGGTGACCATGCGCAAGTCGCTGCGGCCGCGGCCGGGCATGGCCGATTACACCTCCACTCTGTAGCAGGGACCTGGCCGCGGACGGCCGGTCGTGGCGCGGCTGTGGCATACTTGCAGCACTGTCTCAATCCTTCGGTCTTTAACCTCTGGGTGGATTCATGGCAAACGATATCGGAATTCTTTCCTACGGAGCCTATCTTCCGCGGCGGCGCTTGCAGCGCAAGAGCATCGCCGCGGCAAATAGCTGGTTCGCTCCGGGGCTGCGCGGCCTGGCCAAGGGCGAGCGCGCGATGGCGAACTGGGACGAGGACACGGTGACCATGGCGGTGGAGGCGGCGCGCGACTGCCTCGCCGGGCTGGCGTCACCGGGTTTGGAGCAGTTGCTGCTCGCCTCGACCACGCATCCTTTTGATGACCGGCAGAATGCCGCCATCGTCGCCAATGCGCTGCATCTGGATTCGGCGCTGCGCGTGCTCGACGTCACCGGCAGCCAGCGCGCCGGGACTTCGGCGCTGATCAGTGCGCTGGCCGGCGGCGCCAGCTCGCTGGTCACGGCGGCAGAGCACCGCCTGGCCAAGGCGGCGAGCCCGCAGGAGATGCATTACGGCGACGGCGCCGCAGCGCTATTGGTCGGGAGCGGCAAGCCGATCGCGCGCCTGCTCGGTTCGCACAGCGAGACGGTGGATTTCGTGCACCAGTTCCGCTCGAGCGAACGTGCCCACGACTATGCCTGGGAAGAGCGCTGGATCCGCGACGAGGGCTATATGAAAATCGTGCCGGCGACGCTCGCAGCGCTGTTCAAGGCGACCGGCATCGCGCCGGCCGCGGTCACGCACTTTTGCCTGCCGTGCACCCTGCCGCGCGTGGTGCCGGGGGTGGCCAAGCGCGCCGGCATCGCCGAAGGCGCGCTGCGCGACAACCTCGCCGCCGTCTGCGGCGATACCGGCGCCGCGCATGCGCTGCTGCTGCTCTCGCACGCGCTGGCTCAGGCCAAGCCGGGCGATCTGATCGCCGTCGCCGCGTTCGGGCAGGGCTGCGACGCGCTGCTGTTCGAGGTCACCGATGCGATCGCCGCGCTCCCCGCCCGCGGCGGCGTCGATGGCGCGCTGGCGCGGCGCAAGGAGGAAACGAACTACCTGCGCTTTCTCGCCTTCAACGACCACATCACGCTGGAGCGCGGCATGCGCGCCGAGGCCGACAAGGGCACGCCGCTGACCACGCTGTATCGCAACCGCGACATGATTACGGGTCTCGTCGGCGGGCGCTGCCGTCTGTGCGGCACGCTGCAGTTTCCGCGCGGGCGCTATTGCGTCAATCCGGAATGCAACGCGCTCGACAGCCAGGACGACCAGCCGTTTTCCGACGCGCGCGCGAAAGTGATGTCCTACACCGCCGACGCGCTGACCTACAGCGCCGATCCGCCCGCCTACTACGGCATGGTCGAGTTCGACGCCGGCGGCCGCATGATGGCCGATTTCACCGACGTCGACGAAGGCAAGGTCGAGGTGGGCATGGCCATGCGCATGATGTTCCGCATCAAGGAGCAGGACGCCGCGCGCGGTTTCGTGCGCTATTTCTGGAAGGCTGCGCCCGTCTGACAGACGCGATTGCGTGTCTGCCGCAGCGCGTCGGCTCAAACGGAACCCGTAAGGAGATCGATATGGCAACTGGAATTCGCGACAAGGTGGTGATACTCGGCATGGGCTGCTCGAAATTCGGCGAGCGCTGGGACCGCAATGCCGAAGACCTGATGGTCGAGGCGTTCGAGGAGTGCATGCAGGACGCCGGCATCGGGCGCAAGCAGATCGAGGCTGCCTGGTTCGGCACCGCGATCGAGGAGCAGCACGTGGGCAAATCCGGCGTGCCGCTGGCGATGACGCTGCGCCTGCCCTACATTCCGGTGACCCGGGTGGAGAACTATTGCGCCACCGGCACCGAAGCGTTTCGCGGCGCGGTCTACGCGGTCGCCTCGGGCGCCGTGGACATAGCGCTCGCGCTCGGGGTGGAGAAGCTCAAGGACACCGGCTACGGCGGCCTGCCGCAGCGCGGCCGCGGCGGGCTGAACAATATGTTCTGGGCGAACATCTCTGCGCCGGGCTCGTTCGCGCAGCTCGCCGCCGCCTACCGCGCCAAGCATCATATCGATGCCAAGGACCTGAAGCGCGCGATGGCGCATATTTCGGTCAAAAGCCACGACAACGCCGCGCTGAATCCGAAGGCGCACCTGAGGAACAAGATTACCGAGGACGACGTGATGAACGCGCCGATGATCGCCGATCCTCTGGGGCTGTACGACTGCTGCGGCGTGTCCGACGGCTCGGCCTGCGCCATCGTGACCACGCCCGACATCGCGCGCGGGCTGGGCAAGAAGGATCTGGTCGGCGTGAAGGCGGTGCAGCTCGCGGTGTCGAACGGGGAGGAAGTGCAGTTCGGCGAGTGGGACGGCTCCTACTTCGCCACCACGCGGGTGGCGGCGGGGCGCGCCTACAAGGAGGCGGGCATAGCCGATCCGCGCCAGCGCATCTCCATGTTCGACGTGCACGACTGCTTCTCGATCACCGAGCTCGTGACCATGGAGGACCTGGGCATCTCGCAGGAGGGCAAGGCGATAGCCGACGTGCTCGACGGCTTCTACGATGCGTCTGGAAAAATCCCCTGCCAGATCGACGGCGGGCTGAAGTGCTTCGGCCATCCCATCGGCGCCTCGGGCCTGCGCATGATCTACGAGATGTATCTGCAGCTCTCGGGCCGCGCGGGCGAGCGCCAGCGCGCGGATCCCGTGCTCGGCATGACGCACAACCTCGGCGGCTTCCCCAGCCAGAACGTGTCCGCGATCACCATCGTCGGCCGCTACGGCGCCTGAGCGCGGATCGGCGCCAAGCCCGGCGCGCATCCCGCGCTTGGCGCGCGGTTTGCACGCCTGCCGGCATGCTTGTTTGATCAAAATCAAATCCGGCCCGCGGCCTTGGGAGAGCATGAAAACGCCGCTCCCCTGAGTTCAACCGAGCGGGGTCCTTCATGAGGGCGCCAGGTCCGCTTACCCTCGATTTGGTCCCAATCGACCAGGCGCAGAGCTTGCCCGGCCTGTTCCTGCGCCGTTGCGAAATGACGCCCGGGCGCGAGGCCTACCGCCAATACCAGCCCGCGAGTGCACAGTGGCGCAGCTACGCCTGGCGCGACATGCGCGCGCTGGTCGCGCAATGGCAGGCGGCGCTGGCGCGGGAGCGTCTCGCGCCCGGCGAGCGCGTCGCCGTGCTGCTGAAAAACAGTGTCGAGTGGGTATGCATGGATCAGGCGGCGCAGTCGCTGGGGCTGGTAGTGGTGCCGCTCTACACCACCGACAATCCGGAGAACATCGCCTACATCCTCGGCGACTGCGGCGCGCGCCTGCTGCTCGTGGGCGAGATCGAGCAGTGGCGCTCGCTCTCGCCGCTGCGCGCAGTTCCCGCAGCTCGCGCGGACGCTATGCGTGAACGCTTCGCCGAATGTGCCCGCGACCGAGGGCGTGCAGTTGAGTTTCCTCGCCGACTGGCTGCCCGACACGGCCGACTCGCTTTCCATCCATGCCGCCGATCCGCGCGCGCTGGCCACCATCATCTACACTTCGGGCACTACCGGCCGGCCCAAGGGCGTCATGCTGTCGCACCAGAATATTTTATGGGACGTGCGGGCGGTATTGAAGCTCGTTCCCGGCTACGTCGAGGACCTCTACCTGTCGTTCCTGCCCCTGTCGCACAGCTTCGAGCGCACTGTCGGCTACTACCTGCCGATGATGACCGGCAGCGCCGTCGCCTACGCCCGCTCGGTGCAGGAGCTGGCCGAGGACCTGCTCACGATCCGGCCCAGCATGCTGGTGTCGGTGCCGCGCATCTACGAGCGGGTATATGCGAAGCTGCAGCACGGGCTGGAACAGAAGGGCGCTCCGGCCAGGGCCTTGTTCCGCTGGGCCGAGGAAATCGGCTGGCATCGCTTCGAGGCCGCCCAGCACCGCGGCGAAGCAGCGGGCCCGATCGCGGAACTGATGTGGCCGGTGCTGCGGCATCTGGTCGCCGACAAGATGCTCTCGCGCCTCGGCGGCCGGCTGAGACTGGCGCTCTCCGGCGGTGCGCCGCTCGCGCCCGGGCTCTCGCGCTGCTTCATCGGCCTGGGCCTGCCGCTGCTGCAGGGCTACGGGCTTACCGAGGCCGCTCCGATCGTCACCGCCAACAGCCTGGACAACAACGTCCCCGAGTCGGTGGGCGTGGCGCTGCCGGGCATCGAACTCAAGCTCGGCGGCAAGGACGAATTGCTGGTGCGCGGTCCGAACGTGATGCTCGGATACTGGAACGAGCCGGAGCAGACGCGCGCGGCGGTCGACGCCGCGGGCTGGCTGCACACCGGCGACGTGGCCCGCATCGGGGACGACGGCCACGTGTTCATCGTTGGCAGGCTGAAGGAGATACTGGTGATGTCCACCGGCGAAAAAATGCCGCCGAACGACCTGGAGCTGGCGATTACCGAGGATCCCCTGTTCGATCAGGCGATGGTGGTCGGCGAAGGCAAGCCGCATCTTGCCGCGCTGATCGTGCTCAACGCGGAAGTCTGGCGCGAGTTCGCGCGCTCGCTGGCGCTGGATCCGGCCGAGCCGGGCTCCCTCGCTGCGCCGGCGCTGGCGCAATCCGTGCGCGACCGGGTGCGCGGCCTGCTGCGCAACTTCCCCGTTTGGGCGCGGGTGCGCGAAGTCTGGCTCACGCTCGAGCCCTGGACCATAGAGAACGGCCTGATCACGCCGACGCTGAAGCTCAAGCGCCCGGAGCTGGAGCGGCGCTACGCCGGCGAAATTCGCAGACTGTATGCGGGGCACGATGTGTCCCAACCTGAGCCCCCGCGTCAGGACAGCTCCGGTGCAGTTGCGGATGCGCAGGGGGACAAGGTGCGCTTGAAGCCGAGGACGAAGCCGGCGTGCGGCACGCTGGCGTAGCGGCGCAGATCGCGCTAGCAGCCGTAGTGGTTTTGGTCGAGCTTCGCCTCGCCCACGCGCGCATCGAGCACCGCCAGGCGCTCTTCGCGCTGGCTGCCGCCGACGATTTCGCCGATGCCTGTCGCGAAATCTTCCGCGCTGGCGCCGGCATTAATCACGCGGCGCCGAAAAGAAATGCTTCCCCCCCACTGCCAATTAGTGCATAGTAATCATAAGGATCTTAGGGATCTTTGCGCTAGTCCGTTACTTGTCTCGCCGAGACCCGCGGAAAAGCTCAGGTTAACCTCAAAGACCGCACTAAGTGTAAGTGCACGTTGCCGAATCCTGCGGTCGTTGAAATCGTCTGGGATTCAGAGGGCTCCATGGTCACCAGGAAAATAGATACGCGCAAGAACACAGGCGCCAGGCAGGCTAAGGGGGCGCAGAAGGCGGCGCCGCAATCCGGGATGGCGCTTTCCCCGGAGACGAAGACCCCGGGTGCAGCGGAGTCTTCGATTGGTTTTCCCATCGTCGGCATCGGCGCCTCGGCCGGCGGCTTGGCAGCGTTTGAAGCTTTCTTCGCCGGCATGCCCGCGGACACCGATCCGGGCATGGCCTTCGTGCTGGTGCAGCACTTGGCGCCAGACCACAAGAGCATTCTCTCCGAGCTGATCCGGCGCTACACCCGCATGCAGGTGTTCGAGGTCGAAGACGGGATGGCGGTCAGGCCCAACTGCGCTTACATCATTCCGCCCAACCGCGACATGGCGTTTCTGAACGGCACGCTGCAATTGCTGGAACCTGCCGCGCCGCGCGGCCAGCGCTTGCCGATCGACTTCTTTTTCCGCTCACTCGCACATGACCAGCATGAACGGGCCATCGGCATCGTGCTTTCGGGCACCGGCAGCGACGGCACCTCGGGCGTGCGCGCGATCAAGGGCGAGGGCGGCATGGTGATGGCGCAGAGCCCCGATTCCACCGAGTTCGACGGCATGCCGCGCAGCGCCATCGCCACCGGCCTGGTGGACTACGTGCTGCAGGCGGCGCAGATGCCCGCCCAGCTCATTGCCTACAGCACGCAGGCCTTCGGCGGAACCGCCGCAGCCGTTCCCACGCCCAAGACCGAGAACGCGCTGAAGAAAATCTTCGTCCTGCTGCGCGCCCAGACGGGCCACGATTTCTCGCTGTACAAACCGAGCACCATTCAGCGCCGCATCGTGCGGCGCATGGCCGTGCACCAGATCGATTCGATCGATGCCTACGTCAAATACCTGCAGCAAACAGCGTCCGAGGTGGAGACGCTGTTTCGCGAACTATTGATCGGCGTGACCAATTTCTTCCGCGATCCCGAGGCGTTCAAGGTGCTCGAGGAACAGACTATCCCGAAGCTTTTCGAGGGCAAGCCCTCGGGCGGCACCGTCCGCGTCTGGTCGGCCGGTTGCTCCACCGGCGAGGAGGCTTATTCCCTCGCCATCCTGCTCACCGAGCGCATGGAGGCGCTGGCGCAAAACTACACGGTGCAGGTATTCGCCACCGACATCGACAGCCAGGCGATCGCCACCGCGCGCGCGGGCCTCTACCCGGCGAGCATCGCCGCCGACGTTTCGCCCGCGCGGCTGGCGCGGTTTTTTACCGCCGAGCCCGGCGGCAGCGCCTACCGCATCCACAAGAATATTCGCGACCTGCTGGTCTTTTCCGAGCAGGACGTGATCAAGGACCCGCCTTACTCCCGACTCGACCTCATCAGTTGCCGCAATTTGTTGATCTATCTGGGCGGCGAGTTGCAGAAAAGACTCATCCCCCTGTTCCATTACGCGCTGAACCCGGGCGGGTTCCTGTTTCTGGGCACCTCCGAGACCGTGGGCGAATTCGGCGAGCTGTTTGCCACGCTGGATCGCAAATCCAAGCTGTATCAGCGCCGGGAGGACTTGCACGGCGTGCAGCGCCTGACCCTGGGCCGGTTCACGCCGCCCTTGGCGGCGACGGGCGCGGCGCCCCCGCGCGACGCCGGCAGGGCGGCATTGCCCGCGAAACCGCCGCTGCGCGAGCTGACCGAACAGGCGCTGCTTGCGCAAGTCGCGGCCGGCGCGCTGGTCAACGCACAGGGCGATATCCTCTACCTGCACGGCCGCACCGGCATGTATCTGGAGCCGTCCCCGGGCGAGGCCGGCGTCAGCAACATCCTGAAGATGGCACGCGAAGGGCTGCGGCGCGAGCTGGCCACTGCCTTGCACAAAGCCGCGGCTACGAACGAGACCGT
>JBQMQE010000177.1:1855-9539 GCA_052172655.1 Burkholderiales bacterium | reverse complement strand
ATCACCGCGAGCGCAGGGGAGTCGATGCGCACCCGCTCCGGATCCTGGCCCGGCAGGTGAAAACGCGCGCCGGCTCGCAGGTGGTGTGCGGTAAGGGGATGGTATTCGCGCGTCATCTCATGCTCCCCGGATCGGTCATTGCAGTACTCGCCCCGGACCGGCAATGCCCAGCCGCGAAATTGAGTCACTCATCGCACAGAGCGCAGTGCGGGGTCGTGCTTGCCGTGGATGGAATCCCGATTCAGATAGCGCGCCAACTCGTTCAGCGCCTGGGCGTAGACCTCGCGTTTGAACTCGATCACGGTTTCCAGCGGGATCCAATACTCGTGCCAGCGCCATGCGTCGAACTCCGGGTGTTGGCTGGCGCGCAGCGACACGTCGCAGTCGCGCGCGACCAGGCGCAACAGGAACCAGATCTGCTTCTGGCCCCTGTAGCTGCCGCGCCATTCACGCCTGACCCACTGCGCCGGTACTTCGTAACGCAGCCAGTTTCTGGTGCGCCCAAGGATCTTGACATGGTGGGCCTTGAGGCCCACCTCTTCTTCAAGCTCCCGGAACATTGCCTGCTCCGGAGTTTCACCGTGCTTGATTCCGCCTTGCGGAAACTGCCAGGAATGTTCCTTGATGCGTTTGCCCCAGAATACCTCGTTCCTCGCGTTACAGAGAACAATGCCGACGTTCGGGCGATAGCCGTCACGGTCGAGCATGACACATTCACCTTGAAGATGGTATTTGCGCCATTCTTCCATATTTCGCGGCGCAATGAAAGCAGCTTGTCGCCATGCGATAGACGCCGCGATCTTCGAGTAAAATAGCGCGGCCGAAGCCACCGGAATCTACATGCGCGTCTCGCAGTTTTTCATCTCGACCCTCAGGGAAGCCCCCGCCGATGCGGAAATCGTCAGCCACAAGCTGATGCTGCGCGCCGGCATCATCCGGCGCCTCGCCGGCGGCATCTACACCTGGATGCCGCTGGGCCTGCGCATCGTGCGCAAGGTCGAGGCCATCGTGCGCGAGGAGATGAACCGCGCCGGCGCGATCGAGCTCTCTATGCCGGTGGTGCAACCGGCGGAATTGTGGCAGGAATCCGGCCGCTGGGAAAAGTTAGCGCCGGAGCTGCTGCGCTTCCAGGACCGGCATCAGCGCGACTTCGTGATTCAGCCTACATCCGAAGAAGTCATCACCGATCTCGCGCGCAGCGAGCTCAGAAGCTATCGCCAATTGCCGCTGCATTTCTACCAGATCCAGACCAAGTTCCGCGACGAGCGCCGGCCGCGCTTCGGCATCATGCGCGGGCGAGAATTCACGATGAAGGACGGTTACTCCTTTCACGCCGACTACGCCGACCTGGAGCGCGAGTACGGCAACATGTACGACACCTACACACGCATTTTCACGCGCCTCGGGCTCAAGTTCCGCGCCGTGTCCGCCGACCCCGGTCCCATCGGCGGCACCGGCTCGCACGAGTTTCACGTGCTTGCCGACTCGGGCGAGGATGCCATCGCTTATTGCCCGGAATCGGACTACGCTGCCAACATTGAACTCGCCGAGGCGCTGGCGCCGCCAGCGGCGCGCCCTGCGCCCGCCGCGCCCATGCGCAAGGTGCCGACCCCCGGCAAGACCCGCTGCGAGGACGTCGCGGCCCTCCTGGGCGCGCCACTCGCGCAAACGGTCAAGGCGATCGCCGTGGTGCACGCGGACGAATTGGTCCTGCTGCTGCTGCGGGGCGATCACAACCTGAACGAGATCAAGACGCAAAAGCTGCCCGGAATGGATCCTTTCCGCTTCGCCACCGATGCCGAAGTCGAGCGCCATCTCGGCTGCAAGCCCGGCTATATCGGCCCGGTCGGCGCGGACGCCGGGGTCAGGGTCATTGCCGACCGTGCGGTCGCCGTCATGGCAGATTTCATCTGCGGCGCCAACGAAGAGGGCTATCACCTTGCCGGCGCGAATTTCGGCCGCGACTTGCCCGAGCCGAAGCTGGTTGCCGATATCCGCGATGTCGTGCCGGGCGACCCGAGCCCGGACGGCAGAGGCACGCTGGCCATCTGTCGCGGCATCGAGGTCGGGCACATTTTTCAGTTGCGCACCAAGTACTCCGAGGCGATGCAGGCGCTGTTCCTGGACGAGTCGGGCAAGTCACGCGCGTTCGAAATGGGTTGCTATGGCATCGGCGTGACGCGCATCGTCGGCGCCGCCATTGAACAGAGCCACGACGCGCGCGGCATTGTCTTCCCGCAGCCGATCGCACCGTTCCAGGTGGCGCTGGTGCCGATTGGCTACCGCAAGAGCGCACAGGTGAGGGAAACCTGCGAGCGGTTATATCAGGAGTTCTGCGCAACCGGCATCGAAGTCCTGCTCGACGACCGCGACGAGCGCCCGGGCGTGATGTTCGCCGACATGGAACTCATCGGCATTCCGCATCGCGTCGTGGTGGGCGAGCGCGGGCTGAAACAGGGCAAACTTGAATACCAGGGGCGCAGCGAGCAGACGCCGACCGCAGTCGCCCTGGACGAATTGCCCGCCTTCCTCAAAGCGAGGTTATGCGCGCACTAGTACGGTGGACGCTATGCCTCGCGTTCCTCGGGGCCCCTGGCGCAGCATTTGCGGGAGCGCAGATCTACGAGCCGCTCGCCGCGAGCGTGCAGGCGGCGCTGTCCAAGGCGGTAAGCGATCGCGCGCCGCTGGCCTCCGCGTTCAATTCCAAGCTGGACGAGGTCAACTGGCTTAGCGCGATGTCACAGCGACTGCGCACGCGCATCCGCGACCATGGGAGCCGCATCGCGTTTCTGAAATCGGTGCACTACGAAGCCAGCCGCGCCGGCCTCGACCCGCAACTGGTACTGGGCCTGATCCAGGTCGAGAGCGGGTTCAAGAAATACGCCGTGTCCCGAGCCGGTGCGCGCGGGTTCATGCAAGTGATGCCGTTCTGGGTAAAGCTCATCGGCGCAAAAGGCGACAACCTGTTCGACATACGCAGGAATATCCGCTACGGCTGCACCGTCCTGCGCCACTACCTGGATCTGGAGCAAGGCGATCTGTACCGGGCGCTCGGGCGCTACAACGGCAGCCTGGGCCAGCCGAATTATCCGCGTGCGGTAGAGGCTGCGTGGACGCACCAGTGGCGCTATGACGGCATACTGCGCTGATCCACATCGCCGCGCAATACGGGAATCCGGGCTGACCACTGCCCTGTAATGTCCAGATCCCATCGCTGGTCACTTGAACATGCCTGAGATTCTGGTCCTGTATTACAGCCATCGCGGCGCCGTCAGAGAAATGGCGCGGCTGGTGGCGCGCGGCATCGAGCAGGTGCCCGGTGTCAGCGCGCGCCTGCGCACGGTGCCCCAGGTAGCGAGCATAACCACGGTCGCACAACCGGCGATACCCGATGCCGGCGCACCCTATTGTGAGCTCGCGGATCTGGAGCAATGCGTCGGCCTCGCACTGGGCAGCCCGACGCGCTTTGGCAACATGGCGGCACCGATGAAGCACTTCTGGGACGGGACCGGCACCCTCTGGTTAAGAGGTGCTCTTGCGGGCAAACCGGCCGCGGTGTTCACCTCCACCAGCAGCCTTCACGGCGGACAGGAGACGACACTGCTGTCGATGATGCTGCCGCTGCTGCACCATGGCATGATGATCGTCGGCCTGCCGTACACCGCGCCGGAGCTATCCACCACCGAGACCGGCGGCACTCCGTACGGCGCCAGCCACGTCGCCGGCAGCGCGAGCGACCGGCCTGTCAGCGCCGAAGAAAAAACCCTGTGCATCGCGCTCGGCAGGCGCCTGGCCGGAGTTGCGCTCAAGCTGGTTTCCTAGTTGCAAAAAGCCCTGTACCTCGGCGCCTGCGTCAGCCTGTTGGCGCTGATTTTCTTATGCCTCGCCTGGGAGTTGTGGCTCGCCCCGCTGCGGCCCGGCGGCTCCTGGCTGGCGCTCAAGGCCCTGCCTTTGCTGTTGCCGTTGATGGGCATATTGCACGGCAGGCGCTATACGTATCAGTGGGCATCGATGCTTATCCTCGCCTACTTGGCCGAGGGTGCGGTGCGCAGCTTCGGTGACTACGGCATGAGCGCGGCGCTGGCCTTGGTCGAGGCGCTGCTGGCGCTGGTGTTCTTCGTCAGCGCCGTGTTCTATGCCCGGCTTGCGCGTCGGTCTCAGCCGCGCGGCGGCAAATAGAACCCGTTCAACGGGCCGATTCAGGGGAGCACGAGGGGCCGAGGAAGGCGTGGCACCCTTGCGTTCCCGCCTGGATCCCCTCGTATCGTTACAAACAGTCCTACAGTTGCGGGTTGATGCGCTCCACCTTGCTGTGCAGCTTGTTGAGCGCCGAAAGATACGCCTTGGCCGACGCCACGACAATGTCGGTATCGGCACCGACGCCGTTGACTATGCGCCCGGCTTTTTGCAGCCTTACCGTGACTTCGCCCTGCGACTCGGTGCCCTGCGTGACCGCGTTCACCGAGTACAGCATCAGTTCGGCACCGCTGTTCGCAACGCTCTCGATCGCCTTGAACGTCGCATCCACCGGACCGTCGCCTTGCGACTCAGCGCGGCGCTCGGCCCCGCCCTCGGCCAGGACCACGTTTGCATGGGGACGCTCGCCGGTGCCGCTCGCCTGATTCATGTCGACCAGCTTCCAATGCTCGCTCTGCGCCGCGACCGCCTCGCCCGAGAGCAAGGCGTGGATATCCTCATCGAATATCTCGTGCTTCTTGTCGGCCAGGTCCTTGAAGCGGGCGAAGGCGGCGTTGATCGCCTGGTCCGAATCGAGCGCTATGCCCAATTCCTTCAGACGCGCCTTGAACGCCGTGCGGCCCGAGTGTTTGCCCAGCACCAGTCTGTTCGCGTTCCAGCCCACATCCTCGGCGCGCATGATTTCGTAGGTTTCGCGGCTTTTCAGCACGCCGTCCTGGTGGATCCCCGCCTCATGCGCAAACGCATTGGCGCCGACGATGGCCTTGTTGGGCTGCACCGGGAAGCCGGTGATGCCGGACACGAGTTTGGACGCGGGCACAATCTGGGTGGCATCGATGCGCGTGTCGCAGGGGAATACGTCGCGGCGCGTGCGCACCGCCATGACGATTTCCTCGAGCGAACTGTTGCCGGCGCGCTCCCCCAAGCCGTTGATGGTGCACTCTACCTGGCGCGCGCCGCTCATCACCGCAGCGAGCGAATTGGCCACCGCCAGGCCGAGATCGTTGTGGCAGTGTACCGACCAGATCGCCTTGTCCGAATTGGGGATGCGCTCGCGCAGGGTGCGGATCAGGCCGCCGAACTGCTCCGGCAGGGTGTAGCCCACCGTGTCCGGAATGTTGACCGTCCTCGCCCCCTCCTTGATCACCGCCTCGAGCACGCGGCACAGGAAGTCGACGTCCGAGCGCCCGGCGTCTTCCGGCGAGAATTCGACGTCGTCGGTAAACTTGCGCGCGAAACGCACGGCGTTGACGGCATCGGTCAATACCTGCTCCGGCGTCATGCGCAGCTTCTTCTCCATATGGATGGGCGAAGTGGCGATGAAGGTATGAATGCGGCCCGATTTGGCCGGTTTGATCGCCTCGGCCGCGCGGCTGATGTCCTTGTCATTGGAACGCGACAGGCCGCATACGGTGCTGTCCTTGATGACTTGCGCCACCGCACGCACCGACTCGAAGTCGCCGTTCGAGGCCGCGGGGAAGCCCGCCTCGATCACGTCCACGCGCATTTTCTCCAGCAGCCGGGCGATGCGCAGCTTCTCCTCTTTGGTCATGGATGCGCCTGGGCTCTGCTCGCCATCGCGCATGGTGGTATCGAATATGATCAAGTGGTCCTTCATCTCAGCCTCCTGTCGACAAAATGCAATCAAGGATTGAACAATGCCTGCCTGCGCCGGGGTTGGCGCAGGATTCAAACAAACCAAATTGTGGGGTGGGGTTATGTGCGCGCGGGGCGCAGCAGCAGGCCGGCCAGAAGAAGCAGGCTGCTAAGGAGAGCGGTCAACACTGTGGTGTTGGAAACCATAGCCGTCAATATATCGGCTTTCCTGCGATTAGGCAATAGTCCTCTTCCGGCGCCAGTTCCACGCCCCCACCACGTAGCCGGACAAGGAATAGGCGAAAAACAGCAGGAACAGCACTGTCGCCGGATGGATGGAGATCAAGATCATTGCGAGCGCCACCAGCAGGACGGCCCAGAACGGCACGCTACGGCGGAAATTGATGCCCTTGAAGCTGTAGAAAGGAATGTTGCTCACCATAGTGAGGCCGGCGAACAGCGTGATGACGGCGGCGATCCAGCGCATGGTGCTTACTGCATCTATCTTGAAATCGTCCACCACCCAGATGAAGCCTGCCACCAGCGCCGCCGCCGCCGGGCTCGGCAAACCCTGAAAATAGCGCTTGTCCACCACCGCGATATTGGTATTGAAACGCGCCAGGCGCAGCGCTGCGCCGGCGCAATAGACGAAAGCGGCGATCCAGCCGATACGGCCCATGCTTTTCAGCGCCCATTCGTACATCACCAGCGCCGGCGCCGCGCCGAAGGACACCATGTCGGAAAGGCTGTCGTACTCGGCGCCAAACTCGCTCTGCGTGTGCGTCAGGCGCGCGACGCGGCCGTCCAAGCCGTCCAGAACCATGGCGATGAAAATGGCTACGGCTGCCTGTTCGAAGCGCGCATTCATCGCCTGCACTATCGCGTAAAAGCCGGCAAACAGCGCCGCGGTGGTGAACAGATTGGGCAGCAGGTAGATGCCGCGGCGGCGCATCTCCGGGTTGAACAGCGGCTTCTTGCGCTTGTACACAGGCATCGCGTCGGCTATTCCAGTCTGGCCAGAACCGTGCTGGCAGCATACACCTTGTCGCCCAGCGCCGCCTTGATGCGGGCGTTGGGCGGCAGGTACAGGTCCACGCGCGAGCCGAAGCGGATGAAGCCATAGCGTTGCCCGCGCGCGAGCCGGTCGCCCGCCTTGACATAGCACAGGATGCGTCGCGCGATCAGGCCCGCCACCTGCACGCAGGTGACATCGGCGCCGGCGTCAGCGCGGATCCACAGCGCGTTGCGTTCGTTTTCGGTCGAGGCCTTGTCCAGCGCGGCGTTGACGAAACTCCCGCCCTTGTACCAGATCTGTTTCACTTCGCCGTCCACCGGGGCGCGATTGGAGTGTACGTTGAACACGTTCATGAATACGCTGACCTTGACGGTTTCCCGGTCGAGGTAGGGATCGTGCGCTTTCTCCACCGCCACGATGCGCCCGTCCGCGGGCGACACCACCGTTTTCGCATCTCCCGGCACCTCGCGCGCCGGGTCGCGGAAGAACTGCAGCACGAACGCGGCGACGCCCCAGAACGGCATCGACCAGACGAGGCTGTACCAGGACGCGAGCGCCGCCGCCGCGACAGCGAGCGCCAGGAACGGCCAGCCCTCGCGGGCGATGAGCGGGTGGGGATAATTCATCTTTTGCTGGAGGCGCAGGGCCGGAGAACGTGGATAGAGGCGGGGCTTGAGGTTTTCCCCAACCTCCGCCCCGCGCGCTTTCAGTTCTTGCTTTGATCCACCAGCTTGTTCTTCCTGATCCACGGCATCATCGCCCGCAGTTTCTCCCCTACCACCTCGATCTGATGTTCGGCGGTGAGGCGGCGGCGCGACAGAAGCGTCGGCGCGCCGGCGCGGAGCCCGTGGTCTATCCAGGACCGGGGGTGCGGCG
>JBQMQE010000177.1:0-1845 GCA_052172655.1 Burkholderiales bacterium | reverse complement strand
TCGATTTGGTGCTCGGCAGTCAAACGACGGCGGCTCAGCAGAGTTGGGCCTCCGGCCTGGCTTTCCAGGATAAAGCTCTTGGCGTATTCCCCGGTCTGGATGTTTTTCAGGGCCTCGCGCATGGCCTTCCTGGTATCGTCGTTGACGATCTTCGGACCGGTCAGGTACTCGCCGTACTCGGCGTTGTTGGAGATCGAGTAATTCATCGTGCCGATGCCGCCCTCGTACATCAGGTCGACGATCAGTTTCAGCTCGTGCAGGCATTCAAAATACGCCATCTCCGGCGCGTAGCCGGCGTCGACCAGGGTCTCGAAGCCGGCCTTGACCAGCTCGACGCAGCCGCCGCAAAGTACCGCCTGCTCGCCGAACAAGTCGGTCTCAGTTTCTTCCTTGAACGTGGTTTCGATCACACCGGCGCGCGCGCCGCCGATGGCCGCGGCATAGGAAAGCGCCAGATCGCGCGCCTTCCTGCTCGGGTTCTGGTGCACGGCGATCAACATCGGCGTGCCGCCGCCCTGGGTGTAGGTCGAGCGCACGGTATGGCCCGGCGCCTTGGGTGCGATCATCACCACGTCGAGGTCGGCGCGCGGCGCCACCTGGCCGTAATGAATGTTGAAACCGTGGGCAAAAGCCAGGGTCGCGCCTTTCTTGATGTTGGGTTCGACCTCGCTCTGGTACACCGAGGCGATGTGTTCGTCCGGCATCAGCATCATCACGAAATCGGCGCCCTTCACTGCCTCGCCGACTTCGGTCACCTTGAGCCCGGCTTTCTTCGCCTTGTCCCAGGAAGCGCCGCTTTTGCGCAAGCCGACGGTGACCTTCATACCCGAGTCGTGCAGGTTGAGCGCGTGTGCGTGGCCCTGCGAGCCGTAGCCGACGATGGTCACTTTCTTGCCCTTGATGAGCGAAAGGTCGGCGTCCTTGTCGTAATAGACTTTCATGGTTTCCCCTCAGATTGAGAGACTGCGGAACAGAGGCTGGAGGCTGGTTGCGGCACGGCTTGTCTAGTCCCCGGACTCTCGTTCCTGGCCTCTGTTTATTAAATTCTAAGAACCCGCTGACCGCGGGAAATGCCGCATGCGCCGGTGCGCGCCGTCTCCAGAATGGCGCTGCGGCCGAGCGCCTCGATAAATGCATCCAGCTTGTGCCCGGTGCCGGTGAGTTCGATGGTGAAGGTGTCTTCGGACACGTCGATGATGCGCCCGCGGAATATGTCCGACATGCGCTTCATGTCGTCGCGATCCTTGATGCTGGCGCGCACCTTGATCAGCATCAGCTCGCGCTCGATGTGCGGTGCCTCGAACAGATCCACCACCTTGACCACTTCAACCAGCTTATTGAGCTGCTTGGTGATCTGCTCGATCACGTCGCCGGAGCCCGAGGTGACGATGGTCATGCGCGACAGCGACGCGTCCTCGGTAGGCGCGACGGTGAGCGACTCGATGTTGTAGCCGCGGGCGGAGAATAGTCCGGAAACGCGCGACAGCGCGCCGGCCTCGTTTTCTAGCAGAATCGATATGATGTGTCGCATGGGTGTCGGTATCGGCGGTAGGTTGCGCGGCGCTTGTAATACTTACAGTTCTTCGGCCAGGATCATTTCGGTGAGGCCCTTGCCGCCCCCGACCATGGGATAGACGTTCTCGGTCTGGTCGGTGATGAAATCCATGAACACCAGTTCGTCCGTGCGCTTGAACGCCTCCTTCAGCGCGGGCTCGACGTCGGCCGGCTTATCGATCCTGATGCCGACGTGGCCGTAGCTCTCGGCCAGCTTGACGAAATCGGGCAGCGCATCCATGTAGGACTCGGAGTAGCGGTTGCCGTGGAAAAACTGCTGCCACTGCCGCA
>JBQMQE010000176.1:0-9644 GCA_052172655.1 Burkholderiales bacterium | reverse complement strand
TTCGACCAGTCGCACTCGAGTTCCTCGGCGACGAGCTGTGCCAGCGCGGTATAGGTGCCTTGCCCCATTTCGGAGCGGGCGATGCGCACGACGACGCGGTCGTCGGTGTGGATCACGACCCAGGCGTTCACTTCCGTGGCGGCGGCTGCGTCGGCAGCCGAACTGGCCACAGGGAAGCTGAATTCGAGGGCGAGGCCCCCGCCAACGGCGGCGGAGGCCTTGAGGAACTGCCGGCGGCTCAGATTCACTGTCATGGCGGCTGTCCTCAGGCTTTGCCGGCGGCCGCAGGCGCCGAGGGGGCGCCGGCCGCGGAATGAATGGCCTGTTTCACCCGTGCATAGGTGCCGCAGCGGCACAGGTTTGTCATCGTCTCGTCTATGTCCGCATCCGTGGGCTGCGGTTTTTTCGCGAGCAAGGCCGCGGCCGACATGATCATGCCCGTCTGACAGTAGCCGCACTGCGGGACCTGGTTCGCTATCCACGCTTCCTGGATGCGATGCAGGCCGTGCTGCGACAGGCCTTCGATGGTGACGATGTTTTTGCCGGCCACGCTAGCCACGGGCAGCGCGCAGGAGCGGACCGCTTCGCCATCCACGTGCACGGTGCAGGCGCCGCAGAGGGAAATGCCGCAGCCGTACTTGGTTCCCGGGAGGTTCAGATGGTCACGCAAAACCCAGAGCAAGGGCATCTCCGGTTCGACGTCGACGCTGTGAGTGCGACCGTTAACCTTGAGCTGCAGCATACAGATCTCCTCTGCTTGTTTTGTCGTCGCATGGCCTTTCGAATGGTAGTCGCGCGCCGAAAAAATAGAAAGCTCCTCCGCACTGAACGTCCGGGCCAGAGAATTGCGGCTGTTCCGAAGCGGTTTTTCAGATTTGCGGCCGCAGCGCGCCGCAGTGCCAGCAGGCGCTGAATTGGCCTTCGAGCGCCTCGCCGCAGTTCGGGCATTGCCACGGCGGTCCAGCGACCGCAGCGCGGCCGAAATCGGCGACGATGCGCCTGGCCTGCGCGAGGTCGCGCTCGTCCAGCAGCCACAGTTCGGGCGCGCATTCGGTGAACGGGATTTCTCCGGCGAGCCGGCTGAGCAGCTCGTTTCTGATCTGGCAGCGGATGCCCTCGGCCTCGAGCAGGTTCTTCAGGTGGTGGACCTCGAGCAGCTTGAGCGAACTGTACAGGAGATGCATGGCTATCTCTGGCCGGTTTCAGCACGGCTGATGCGGCGGAACATGTCCAGCCGGCGCGGGTGTATCACCCCTTCTTCTGCGGCCCGCGCCAAGGCGCAACCCGGCTCGCTCAGGTGGCGGCAATTCTGAAAGCGGCATTGCCCGAGAAAACCGCGGAACTCGATGAAGCCCGATTCGATATCCTGTTGCGACAGGTGATGCAGGCCGAATTCCTGCAGGCCGGGGCAATCGATGAGGGTGCTGTCGGCGTCCAGACGGTACAGCCGGGCCTGCGTCGTAGTGTGCCGGCCGGAGGCGAGAAAGGCCGAGATTTCCCTGGTGGCGACGCGCGCATCCGGTAGCAGTGCGTTGATGATGGTCGATTTGCCCATGCCGGATTGTCCCACCAGCACCGTAGCCTGGCGCGCGAGCAGCGGGCGCAACACGTCGGCGCCCTCCAGCGCCGACAACTGGATCACGCGATAGCCCGCCTGGACATACGGTTCGAGCCGCGCCAGTGCCGCCTTCGCGGCTTCCTTCAGGTCGCACTTGTTGAGCAGGATCAGGGCGCGCATGTCCTGATATTCGGCCGCGACCAGGCAGCGGTTGATCAATTCCTCGCTGAAGCTGGGTTCGGCGGCGACCACGATGGCGAGCTGGGACACGTTGGCAGCGATCAGTTTTTGCCGGTGCGCCGCGGAGCGGGAGAACAGCGTGGAGCGCGGGTCCACCGCCTCGATCACGCCCTGCTCGTCTCCGGTCCGGGCGAACATCACGCGATCGCCGCAGGCGAGCGCACTCTTCTTGCCGCGCGGAAAGCAGGCGAATTGGCGGCCGTCATCGGTTTCGATCAGGTAGTGCCGGCCGTAAGCCGCGACCACCTGGCCGGCGAGCATCCCGCCCACGTTCACGTCCGGCAAAGGGACTCGATCTTCGCCGCGCAGATGAAATCATTCATCGAGATGCCGTCCACGGAGTGGGTGTTCCAGGCGACTTTGCACTTGTTGTATCCCACCAGCATGTCGGGATGATGATCCTCGCGCTGCGCGACCCAGGCCACCATGTTTACGAACGCCATGGTTTCGTAAAAATTCTTGAACGAGTAGGTCTTGCAGATCGAGCCGTCCCGATGCTCCCAACCCGGCACTTGCCTCAGGTATTCGTCGATCTTGACCTGCGCCAGCGGCGGGGTTCCGGCGGGCAGCGGTTTGGACATTCTTTCCGAGAGCTTGCTCATCGAGCGCCTTTCATGCGGGTTGCGGCTGTGCTGCTGCTACGGCGCCCTGCAACCGCGCAATGCGCGCGAGCGCCGGCGGATGCGAATCGTAGAAGGCCGAATACAACGGATCGGGCGTGAGCGTGGCGGCGTTGTCTTGATACAGCTTCACCAGCGCGTGGATAAGGTCGGCGCGGATCGCGTGGCGCGCGGCGTAGGCATCGGCTTCGTATTCGTGCTTGCGCGAATACAGACTGGTGAGCGGGTGCAGCAGAAAAGTGAACACCGGCACCACCAGGAAAAACAACAGCAACGCGAGCGCGGTCGAATGCGCCTGCACGTTGAGGCCGGCGTAGAACCAATCCTGTTTCATCGCGTAACCGAGCAGCCAGAGAAAGCCCAGGCTGATGGCGAACAGGGCCGCCATGCGCTTCCATACGTGATGGTATTTGAAGTGCCCCAGCTCATGCGCCAGCACCGCCTCGATCTCCGCCGGGGCCAGGCGCGCGATCAGCGTGTCGAACAGCACGATGCGCTTGGCTGCGCCAAAACCGGTGAAATAGGCATTGCCGTGGCTGGAGCGCCGGGAGCTATCCATTACGTACAGGCCCTGCGCCCTGAAGCCGCACTTGGCCAGCAGCGTCTCAATGCGGCTTTTCAGGCCGGCGTCCGCCAGCGGCGTGAACTTGTTGAACAGCGGCGCGATCAGGGTGGGGTAGACGGTGAGCACCAGCAGGTTGAACACGATCCAGGTGAGCCAGACATACAGCCACCATTGTTCGCCCATGCGCTGCATCAGCCATAGCACGCACACGAGCAGCGGCAGCCCCAGCGCCGCGCCGAGCAGTGTCTGCTTGGCGAGGTCGGCGAAGAACAGGCGCAGAGTCATCTTGTTGAAGCCGTAGCGCGCTTCGATCACGAAAGTGCGATACAGCGACAGCGGCAGGTCGATCAGTCCGGAAATCAGGGCGACGCTGACGATGAGGGCGATGCCGTGCGCATAGCTGCCGGCGTCGAAGGCGCGCAGCCAGGCGTCGTGCAGCGCCTGCAGCGCGCCACCGAGGGTGAGTGCCAGCAGAAACAGCGCGCCGATCGCCAAATCGATCACGCCCAGGCGCGTCTTGTCGCTGCTGTAATCGGCCGCTTTCTGGTGCGCAGCCAGACCGATGTGTTCGGAAAAGTCCGCAGGTACCTGGTTGCGGCAGCGCGCAATGTGCCGGAGGTGACGCCGGGCCAGCCACAGGCGCAGGCCCAGGGTGAGCGCGAGTGCTGCAAGAAAAACGCCGGTGAAAGTTTGCATCTGCATGAAATATGACACAATAAAGCCCTTCAATCAATGCGGGAAACGCCGGCGCCATGCCCCAAGATCAGAACAATCTCATATGGTTAGACATGGAAATGACCGGACTTGATCCCGATCGCGACAGAATCATCGAGATCGCGATGATAGTCACGGACTCGCAATTGAACACGGTGGCCGAGGCGCCGGTGCTGGTCGTACATCAGGCGGACAGCGTGCTGGAGGCGATGGACGACTGGAACAAGTCCGCACACGCCCGTTCCGGCCTGATCGCCAAGGTCAAGACATCTCCTCTGATAGAGGCCGAAGCCGAGCAGAAGTTCCTCGATTTCCTGGTGCAGCACGTGCCCTCACGTACTTCACCGATGTGCGGCAATTCGATCTGCCAGGATCGGCGCTTCCTCGCGCGCAGCATGCCGCGGCTGGAAGCGCATTTCCACTACCGCAATCTCGATGTCAGCACGCTCAAGGAACTGGTGAAACGCTGGAAGCCGGAACTCGCCAAGGGAATGGTGAAGCATGGCAAGCACGAAGCGCTTGCCGACATCCAGGAGTCGATCGAGGAACTCAAGTATTACCGCGAGCATTTTCTGAAAGTTTAGACAGCGGATTGACCGAAGCCCATATTTATGGGATGCTGGTCCAATTAGTCAACCTAGCCCGGTGATCCATGAAAACCACCCTGGAAATGCCCGATGAACTGTTCCGCCGCGCCAAGACGACGGCGGCGCAGCGGGGGCAATCATTAAAGCAATTGGTTACTGTCGCGCTAGAGCGGGAACTCGCGGGGCCTGCGCCCGGGGCCAGCACGTCCAAACGCAGGCAGACCGAGGTCGCGGCGTTTCTGCGTGAACTCAAGAAGATTTCCAAGCGCATCAGTGCGGTCTGGCCCGAGGGCGTCAGCGCCGTTGACGCGATTCGCGAGCAGCGGCGCGATCTCTAATGGTGACCGACGCGTCGTTTTGGGTCGCCATTTTCGTCGAGAGCGACGCTCACTACGCCGAAGCCTCGGAATGTCTGGAGCGTGCGCTCGAACTGCAACAGGCATTTCACGCTCCTGCGTTGGCCCTGGCTGAAGTCGGCGGAGCGATTGCCCGTAAGACCGGCGACAAGCAGGCTGCCGAAATGGCAGTTCAACATCTGGTTTCGCAGCCTTGGATCGCCATCCACCATGGTTCGGAGCTTTTATCACGCGGCGCGGCGAGAGTGGCTGTCGAATGCATGTTGCGCGGCGCCGATGCGACCTATGTCGCGCTGGCCGTGCATGTCGGCCTGCCGCTGATCACCCTCGACAAGGAGTTATACCAGCGCGCACCGCCAGTTGCGCGGGTTCTGACGCCACGTGAATGGCTTCAGCAAGTCGCGGCGCCGCGTAAATGAGCGATGTCGAGATAAAATACACACAATCCTTGTAACTGCTCAGGTGGTGCCTACCTGAGCAGTTACAAGGATTGAACAGTGACGGTGAACTCGGTGCGGCATATTTCCTGCCCGCGAAACAGGTGGCAGACCGACTCTATCGCAGCGTGCTGGTAGTCGAGGTTAGGCTCAAAGTGCAGCTTCATGGCAGGCTAGTAATCTTAAAAATCAATCTTTTGGGCGTATCCCATTACTAAACCCATTGCTAACGACGATCTTCATCCGGATGTCTAGTAATGAGGTGGCCGCGCTTTTTTGGACACGAGATCGGACCGGCTTCGGAATCGCCGTTCAACACGTAACGTCACCCTTTTTCTTCCTAATCCGGTGGAGCCACCGCTTAATGGTCCCACTCTCCGCAAGCACCCAGACCGGCGTGCCCCGCGCCCCCGCGTTGCGAATCTTCTTGTCCCGTCTCAACGACTGAATGAGATTCCTCACTTTGTTCAGCTTTTGTGGATCGCCCAGAGCATCGGAGAGCTTCGGAACCAGCAGTTCATCGAGATCCTTGCGGGTCGCCTGCTCGTACTTCTGGAGATACTCGACGATCAGGCGGCGGTAGTAATCGTCGTCCAGAGCTCTGTTTCGGATGTAACGCGCTTTTTGTGCGGTCCAGTCCGCCACCTTGGCAGAGACAAAGTAGTTCGGCGAACGGCCTTCGATCAACTTTTCCGCCTTGAGTCGCCTGGCCTCGTCTGGCGTTATTCGCTGGCGTTTCTGCACTCGGTCGAGCAGGAACACCTGACGAAGATCCAGGTCCGAGCGGCGCATCAGTGCCTGAGTATATTTGGCGTCCAGAATCTTTCCGCTTATGGACACCTCCACCCGCGGCTTGGATCCTGAGTCTCTATCAATAGTGTAATCCGGCAGGGGGAAAAAGCGCTCGCGCTGAGACTCGAACATACGGCGGATGCCGCTGCCGACCTGATCGATCATGCGCAGCCGAACCATCCCGTTGATCAGCCACTGGTTGCGATAATGCTCCGGTGGCGATTGATGATCCAGCATCCATTCCACGCTCTGCGGAATGAACGAGCCGAGATTGGTGAAAATCAGCCGGTCGGGGAACTCCACCACATTGATCTTGCCGCCAAGCCCGTAGTCTTGATGCGCGATACAGTTGTGCAGGGCTTCTCGAATCACCCACGGGTCATATTGCGACACCGGCGTGGGAAACAGCGTGCCGTCCGGCATGTACTCCACCGGTACATTGCGGATGCGCCTGAACAAGGCTTCGGACGCCAGCAGCAGCGGCATGCCGAAGTGCTGCGACGCCGTGGTCTGATTTTTCGCACCACGCAGAATCCAGCTGATCTTTGTGTCCGCCGGAGCCAGGAAATGCGCCGCCTCGTCGCGTCCGAGCAGCAGCAGGGTCGCCCGGGTAATTCGCCCTTGCTTGGTGATGCGGGCCTTGTTCAGGAACGTAGAGACATCCCACTCTTTAGCCTCGATCCGAGTCTTCTTTTGGCGGGCAGCATCTGCTTCGATCTTGATCAGATACTCTGTGAACTTCGCACGCGCAAACTTGATCGCCTCTGGGTCCAGGTCTCCCAACGTCGCGTCTGGCAACACTACCCCGGTCCAATCCTCTCCACCTGCCAGCGCCTCCCAAAGCCGCGCTTCCTTATCGGGATGGTCGGCAAGTTTGACCTTGTGGCTATCGACGCGAATATAACGAATGCCCTTGAAGGCAAGAGGCGCGGAGCGCGGCGGATGAATCTCCAGCATTACCACCCTGCCATTGGGATGCGCTAGGTCATGGAACTCAAAGTCCGGTCGCGGCGACGTCAACTGGGTGAGCCACATGATGAGCGGCTGGTTGCCTTCCCCCTTGGCGGCGAACGGGTCGAACGACGTCCCCTATACCTCATGCGTCGCGGCTTCCACGCCCCAGACCGCCCACGCGCGGTCGCGGCGTTCCAGCGCCGCCGCGTTGGCCAGCGCCGAGAGATAGCCGCCAATGTCCTCGGGTTTATCCCAGTTCAACTTGAATTCCACCGTTGCCGCTTCACGCGGCAACTGGCGCAACTGGTCAAGGATATTCAGCAACACCTGACTGGCCATCACGGCTGCTCAATGCCTATGCTCACCCATTTGCCTAAAGCGGCACCACCTTCCCCGGATTCATCAGGTTGTCCGGATCGAACAGACGCTTGATATCGCGCATCACGTCGACCGCCTCGCCCAGTTCCTCCCGCAGCCAGGCCTGTTTGCCCAGGCCGATGCCATGCTCTCCGGTGCAGGTGCCTTCCATCGCGAGCGCGCGCTCGACCAGCCGCTTGTTGTAGGACTTCGCCAGCTCCAGCTCCTCCGGCTTGTTTGGGTCGACCAGGAACATCAGGTGGAAATTGCCGTCGCCAACGTGCCCGAGCAGCGGCACCGGGCACAGATAGCCGGCCACGTCCTTCATCGTCTCGGACACGCATTCGGCCAGCCGCGAGATCGGCACGCAAACGTCGGTGGAAATCGCCCTGCACCCGGGGCGCAGCTGCAGGCCGGCAAAATACGCGTTGTGGCGCGCTTCCCACATCTTCGTGCGGTCCTCGGCCTTGGTCGCCCACTGGAAATCCATGCCGCCGTTCTCCCTGGCGATTTCCTGCACCGCCTCGGCCTGCTCGATCACGCCCGCCTGCGTGCCGTGAAACTCGAAGAACAAGGTCGGGGCGACGCGGAAGTCGGTCTTGCTGTATTTGTTGATGCCCTCAATCGCGATCGCGTCGATGATCTCGCAACGCGCTACCGGAATTCCCGCCTGTATAGTCTGGATGACGGTCTTGGTGCAGCCTTCGACCGAATCGAACGCGCACACCGCCGCCGACATCGCTTCCTGCACCGCGTACAGCTTCACCGTGATTTCGGTGATGATGCCTAGGGTCCCCTCGGAGCCGACGAACAGCCGCGTCAGGTCGTAGCCCGCGGCGGATTTTTTCGCCCGCCGCGCGGTCTTGATGATGCGGCCGTCGGCGAGCACCACGGTGAGCGAAATCACATTTTCGCGCATGGTGCCGTAGCGCACCGCGTTGGTGCCGGAGGCGCGTGTCGCGCTCATGCCGCCGATGGTTGCATCGGCGCCGGGGTCGATCGGGAAGAACAGCCCGGTGTGGCGGATGTGCTCGTTCAGTTGCTTGCGCGTGACACCCGCCTGCACCACCGCGTCGAGGTCGGCTTCATGTACGGCGAGCACCTGATTCATCTGGCTCAGGTCGATGCACACGCCGCCCTTCACCGCGAGAATGTGGCCCTCGAGCGAGGTGCCGACGCCGTATGGGATCATCGGCACCTGGTGGCGGCGGCAGATGTTGACGACATCGCGCACTTCCTCGGTGGTTTGCGGAAATACCACGGCGTCGGGCGCGGCATAAGGATAATAGGACTCGTCCTTGCCGTGCTGGTCGCGGATGCCGCGCGCGACGGTGGCGCGTTCGCCCAGCAGGGCCTTGAGTTCGTTTACTAGTGTGGCGTTGAGTTCGCGCGGCTGGTTCATGGAGGCACCCATCAATGAAGGGAACCCTGATTATAGAAGCAGTCGCGGGGGCGGGCAAAGAAATTGACTCTGATAGCCAGTCCGGCAGCGGCCGCGGTCGCGCCGGAGCGGCGGTAGCGGTAAGCCACGACCCTGCCGCCGCATCTGCCGTGCCAGCCCGACTTTAGTCAACGTACTCGCGCACTGTCGTTGCCTCTTTATCGGGATCGGGGTAGATTCGCCGAGGATCTGCGCGCCTGCGCGGTCTGCAACACCATCATTTCAATCTTCTTATGCAAAGGAACGACATGACCGAATTCGAAGCCACCGCGCTCGACGCACAAACGCAATACAAGCTGCTGATCGGCAGCGTCACGCCGCGGCCGATTGCGCTGGTGACCACGCTCGGCAGCCAGGGACCGAATGCCGCCCCGTTCAGCTTTTTCAACGCGATCGGCTCCGACCCGGCCATGCTCATGTTCTCGGTCGGCAGCAAGGACGGCGGCGCCAAGGACACCATCGCAAACATCTTGGAGATCCCGGAGTTCGTGGTGCACATCGTCAGCGACACGATCAAGGAGAAGATGAACATATGCGCGATCGACTACCCGCGCGGCGTGAACGAGATTGCCGAGGCGGGCTTCACTGCGCTGGCGTCGAAGAAGGTGCGTCCGCCGCGGATTGCCGAAGCGCCGGTAGCATTCGAGTGCCGCCTTCTGCAGAGGCTGGAACTCGGCCGCGTGCCCTATCACGTGGTGATCGGCGAGGTGCTGTACTACCATTACCACGAGGGCATTGTCGACGAGCGCTTCCACGTTGACGTCGGCAGTATCAATCCGATTGGCCGCCTTGCTGGCAGGGGCGGTTACACCCGCATCACCGACCGCTTCGAAATGCCGCGCCTCAAATTGGGCGGCGGCGTGCTGGAGGGCTGAAACGTCTGGCGCAGCCGTAGCCTCGCCGAGCATCCGCCCGGCAATAACTGGAATGGCGTGTCGGCGATGGAAAGAAAAAAACGGTCGACCGTAACCGATGATCGCGGTGCAAAGCACTCTTAAGGAGACAAGATGGACAGACTCAAGG
>JBQMQE010000175.1:0-9673 GCA_052172655.1 Burkholderiales bacterium | reverse complement strand
AGGAACGGGCGTTCCACATACCGAGGCCGGACAATTTCCAAATCCTCAAAGTGTTGGCGGATGTGACCGGCCAGATTGCCCACGGTGCCAACGTGCCAGAAGCGGACAGCGATACGGGCGGCGTTGGGGGCAAGACCCAGGACGTAGAAGCGGGTGCCGTCGTCGTAAATCGCGGGAGCTCCGGCCAAGGGCGCTTCAAAGAGTTCTTTGACGGCGTTCGTCCCCTGGTCCGGGTTGTCCTGCGGTGGCTCATCGAAAAACCGCGAGAGCAGCGACTCCATCCGGCTGTCCGCCGCCGCCCAGAACACGGTGGAGGCATCGCCGACCTGGATGCGCTGTTTCGAGGTCAGCAGGTGATTGAGTGCTGTGGTATAGGCGAAGGCGGCGCGCTTGCCGACGGGGGCATTGGCACCTTGTTCTTTGCCATAGGAGTCGAAACCCATGTGCTTCTGAAAAGAAACCAGCTTTGCGTTGCTCTTCGAATTCCGGATCGGCGAGCGAGGATGGGTACGGGCAAGGATATCGGTAGTTTCTGAGATTTGGCAAAAGATAGTTTTAGGCTGAACCTCAGTAGCCTCTTCATCCGCATCCTCTTCTTTGGCTTGATCATAGAACGCCGCCGCGATGGATTGAATGGATGGGTTGTCCACCACGAGTCCTTCGCTACCAACGATCTTAAACGACAGGTTGCAGCCCTTGATTTTGGCGCACTCCGGCCATTTACGATCCAACGCAACTTGCTTGTAATTCTCTTGTAGATAGAACACGTGGATCGCGTTCAAATCCCGGTCGTCTGGATACGCCTTAGCTAAGTCAGACACCATCTGCTGAAATGCGCCGAACTGCTTGCGTACCTTCTCGACATCCTTGGGTGTATCTGACGCCGGATGGGCCAGTACAAAACCGTAGTGATCGCATAGCAGGTTGGGCTTTTGCCAAGCTTTACTGCCCGTTCTTTCTTGCTCCTTGGGCACTTTGAAAGGCTTCGCCACCATTCGACCTTGCTCATTGGGTTGACGCGTGTCTTGCAGACTATGAAATTTTCCGTCTGGCATCAAAACGATCAGAAATGGAACTTCTTTTGTCTGGAAACCATAGGGTGGCAACTCCCGTGCTGTGCGTTTGTAATAATCGTAGAGTGCGTGAAGGATCATCGCCGTATCTCCACGTCTGTGAGGTCGATGACGCCGTCCTTCATCTCTGCCCGGAAGAAGCCCGGTTTCATGGCGTCAGCGAAGTCGATGTCGTGGAGCATCCAGCCCAGGCTGGGGCTGTCCGGAATTGGCGGTTCGGTCAGCGAGGCAGCAGTGGCGTCGTCCACCAATTCGAAGTGCGCAGAGAACTCCCGGCAGCCGAGATAGGGTTGCCAGAAGCATTGGCCTTTTTTGGCTCGACGCTGGAACATGGAGAGATATTTGGCCGGGTGTTCAGGCTGGCTTTTCTCCGGCTCTGGTGGAAAGTGGTCTCGCAGTTCCGGGTAACGATGAACATGCTTGGAACCATCCACAACCTCGAACTGAGCATGTAGGCGATAGGCCACGTCGCGCAGCAACAGGCCGGCGCGTTGTTGGCGATATTTAAGTTTTCCCTGATCGTCCACATCGTCAACGAAATAGCCATCGCTATTTCCCGCCAAGAACGAGACCTCGTTGCGGCGCACCGATACCCACTTGATAGGCTTGAGGACTTCAATCTTTGTCACTATCCATCGAATTTCCGGCTTCCACAAGATGGCTTCGAACACGGCGCGGGCGGCGGAAGGGGTGATCACGTCGTAGGAGACGCGTTCGACTTTCATCTCCGGCCGGGTGAAGCAGGCGAAGTCGCCCCAGACTTTTAGGCAGAGTGTTTTAGACATCGTCATCCTCCCTGGAAACAATGAGTTTGCTGGGGTCCAGTGCGACATTGTCCGCGTACCCCAGAAAGCCGAAGGCCTCGTCGTAGAGCAAATCGTTGACCTGAGCGTAGAGCCCGGGTAGCACCTCTTCCACGTCATGCTGGGCGACGAGTCGGTCGAGGCAATTTCTGCGCACGTTGACGCAGTAGCGTTGCAGCTTGCGCATGATCCAGCGGTCGGGTTTATCTGCTCTTAGTTTGGTCAGCCATTTTTCTGCTTCACCCCAGCGTACAATTACAGGTACGCTGTCGTCTGGAATGAGTTTGAACTTGTCAGCAGCGGTGCGGAAGCTGATTTCCAGACCGTTGCCGGGGGTGAGCAAGCCTACGATGTCTTCCTTGTCCATGTTGTTGATCGCGGCAAACCACAGCCGGAAATAGCGTTCGAACAGGTTTGGTGTAAGCGCCGGATTAGAGTCGAGAGCCAACAGTTCACGGGTGGACTGTTCCCCTTTAAGCAGTAACCCCGTCGGCGCTGGCTCGGGCGGCACGAAAATATGAACCTCGCCTTTCGCCTCCTCCTCTCCCCGCACGAGCCGCCCTTCGCGATTGCAACGACCCGCCGCCTGGGCTATGGAATCCAACCCCGCCAGTGCCCGGAACACAACCGGGAAATCAACATCCACTCCGGCTTCGATGAGCTGGGTGCTGACTACGTGGAGCGGACAGACTGGCAGCCCCGATTTTGCTCGCTTCCGGTTGGCTTCCAGCCGGATGCGGATTTCCTCGATCCGCTCGGCGCGGTGCGCGCCGCACAAGTCGGTGGAGAGATAGAGGGCGTCCGGTAGCCGTTTGGCCAGTTCTCGTGCGTGGGACTTGCGGTTGACGATGGCAAGTGTTTGATCGTGGCAGGTGACTCGCTCGGCGAGTTCGTCCCATGTCGTCGTCACGTCCGTGTCTGGCCAATCCACTGTTACTCGATCCAGGCCCTGGTATAGATCGTCGGGGTCATGAACGTGGGGGCCATCCCTCATCAGTTCCCGTACATCGGGCAGGCCCGCGAAAGGCTGGCCGTTGATCTCGCGCGGCTGGAAGGCAGGCTGAGTTGCGGTGCAGAGCACGAAGGTGACGCCGTAGTGTTTGCTCAAGGTGCGGATGGCGGCGAGACAAGGCTCCAGGAATTCAGGCGGCAGGAGTTGTGCCTCGTCCAGAATGACCACCGAGTCCACCAGGTTGTGCAGCTTGCGGCAGCGGGATGTGCGCGCCGCGAACAGGGATTCGAACAACTGCACGTTGGTGGTGACGATGAGCGGGGCGTCCCAGTTCTCAGCCGCCAAGCGGCTGCGGGCGTATTCCTTTTCCTTATCTGGATCGAGGTTGCTGTGATGCTCGACCACGTCCTCGCCGAAGATGCCCCGGAACACGTCCGCCGTCTGTTCGATGATGGACAGGTAGGGGATGGCGTAGATCACCCGCCTTTTCCTGTGTTTGGGATTCATGGCGTGGTGCAGAGCAAAGGCTAGCGATGAGAGGGTCTTGCCGCCACCAGTGGGTACGGTGAGTGAATACAGACCACTGCCACGTTCCTCGTCCGCGCGCTCAATGCACTGGTTCAGAACATCTGCGCGGATTCGATTGACGGGAGTAGGCATAGCGGCAGCGGCGATCTGTTCCATGTGGGTGGTGAAACGCGTAAGCAGATTGTCGATGCTCGGATAGGCGGCACGCGCATCCGCCTTGTCCTGGTCCATATAGACCTCGGTGTCGAGGAAGTCCGCGTCCACCAAGCTGGAGAACAACATGCGCAGCCACAGGTGCAGATCAGCTACATCGCCCTTGGGGCGGCTATCGGGGCGCTGGCCGCGCAGGATGGCTTCGGGTGGTTGCTGATCCAGCGACTCTTTCAGCCAACCGGCAACGCGCGCGGCCGCCAGCCGCTGGAACAGGCTGGCGTTGTCGCCGTTCCAGTCCGGAAGGCCAGCGTGGTGGCCGGCGATGAGATAGGCCAGCAGTCGGCCAGCACCTTCGCCCAACTTGTCCACGGCATGCACGGCACCTGCCGTGGAGTGATCCACACGCCCGGCACCTTCGATGTGTGCGTTTTCAGCGTCGAAGCCACTGGCGTGGCGGATATAACTCTGGAATGCCGGCCGGTATTTGCCCAGATCGTGCCACAACCCTGCAAGATGCGCCCAGTCCTCCGCCCCGAATCGCCGCGCATGATCAGCGGCCAACGCTGCCACGCCAGCCAGGTGATCTGCGAGCTCATGCGGATCCCGCCAGCTTCCGTCCGGATTCCGGGCTGCGTGAGCGATCGGTCGTAGTGTGTCTGACATTTTTGTCTTGCTGGCGGATGGTATACATCCTACCCCCGCCCAGGCCCAAAACCTGAGCCCGCCGCAAACCCTTATCAGTACTGCCTCCTAGCTTGGTCGAGCTTTTTTTTCAGCTTCTTTCAATTCCCCAAGCGCGTCTATTCCCCGTCCCGATCACGCCGCCATTACCCTGACGTGCCCGGCGGCACCGTAGTCGAGAATTTTCCTGTCATGGGTGACGAGCACCGCGTTCTCGCGGCGGGCGGTCGCCACCAGCAGGCGGTCCGCCGGGTCGGGGTGGAAATCGCCGGGTAGTCGGCAACTTTCGATGACTGTTCTTGCGTGCTCCAGGCCGACCAGGCGAATGTCCGGGCGATCCAGGGCGCGTTCCACCCACTCATTCACCGACATGGGGAGGCGCAATCGTTTCTTGGATTCCAGCAGGGCGACTTCCCAAACGGAGATTATCGACACAAGCAAAGGGTTGGAAACGCCGGCTTGTTCAATAACCTTGCGTGCATCAGGTTTCAGTTTTTCGGGTGTGCCAGATGCGAGCCATAACCAAACGTGGGTATCGAGCAGCAGGCGCCCGGTATTCATTTGGCTGCTTTTTTCTTCGGTGGTGTTGTCGCGTAGAGGTCGTCTTCTTCACCCGTTTCGGCGGCCCAGGCGTCATGGGGCACATTCACGATGTCTCCAAGAATCTCTACCGTGCCTTTCATATAGCCGAACAGGGGGGGCAGCTTTTCGTCCTCGATCGGCACAAGTTTGGCGAGCGGTTTGCCGCGCTTGGTGATGATGAGGGGTTTGCGGGTGGCGGCGACTTCGTCGATGAGTTTCAAGCATTTGGCTTTGAACTGGGCAGCGTTGATGTTGTTCATGGCAACTCCTTGGTGACTATGTCATATGGTCATATTAGTCCTGTTCGGCAGCGGCAACAACTCAGGCGGTCGCCCAGGCTCAAAACCCGAGCCTACCCGATACGCCTATCCATACTGGTTTCTGGCCCGGTCGAGCTGTTTTATTACAGCTTGTTTGAGCGCCCCGGGTGCGATCACTTCCACCTCCGCACCATGCTTCAAAATGTCCATGATGAGCTCGGTGTCGCGCGAATAGGGAAGGCTAAGTTCATAGCGGCCGTCGTCGAGCCAGCGCGATTGCTGCTCGGGGTGCCAGGTTTCGTCGGCCACCCAGCGGGCGCGATACGCCGTAAAGCGCAGGACGGCGGTGGCGACGGGCTCGCCTGCGAAGATGCCGTAGGCGCTGGCGAGTTCGCGGTTGAGGGTGGCGACCGGCACGTTCCTGGCCGTTTTCGTCAACACGGTCGCGTGACGGATGCACTCCACGGCGAAAACGCGCAGGGCTTTTTTCTGATGACACCAGGCGTCGAGATACCAGTTGTCGCGGTAGTGGGTGAGCCGTTGGGGCGAGATTTCCCGCGTGCCGGTTTGGTCGCGCTCGCGATTGTAATACTGGATGGAAAGCCGCTTGCGCTGCAGCACGGCGCCAGCCGCGGTCTGAAACTGGCGCATGTTTTTTGCCCGTGCGGCCATGGCCAGAATGCGGATGCGCTTCTCCGCCTCGCCGCCGCCAAGGTGCTCGGTCTGGAGGATGCGGTCCAGCCGGGCGCGCATGGGCGCAAGCAGTTCATCCAGCAGACCGGGCTGGAGCGTCTGCAGCAGGTGATTGAGACTGACCAGGGCGTGCAGTTCTTCACCGGTGAACCACAGGCCGGGCAGCTCGAAGCGGCCATCTGCCGTGTCGAACCGGTAGCCGCTGTGTTCCTGGTCGAAAACGAGGGGAGCACCGAGTCTGTCACGCAAATCGGCGATGAGGCGGGTGAGTTTGGAGCGGGAAATTTCCAGCTCGTCCAGCAGCGTCTGGCGGCTGACAACGGCGCGCCGGCCATCCAGCAGGCGGTGCAATCGGTAGAGGTCGTCAAGTCTGCTCATGTTGCCTTGCCCGTTTCAAAGCCTGGAGCTGCGATTGCCATGTGCCGTTGGTGACTGGCACAGTGTCCTGCAACGCGGGCTGGCCGGCAAGTTTGACGGCAGCCCGCTGGGACAACGCTCAGCGTGTTGCAAACGTCTCGCAATTGACCGGCGCGCGCCGCACGGAGTCTAATAGCGCACGACCTATAGCGACCGCCCATGAAACCATCCCCTCAGCAGCCGCGACAGTACCGCTACTACGACCTGGTCATGGCCTCCTTCGTCATCGTGCTGATCTGTTCCAACCTGATCGGCCCGGCGAAGATCGCGCAAATCGATCTGCCGTTCCTGGGCGCGGTCACGTTCGGCGCCGGCGTGCTGTTCTTTCCCATCTCCTACGTGTTCGGCGACATCCTCACCGAGGTGTACGGCTACGCCCGCGCGCGCAAGGTGATCTGGGCGGGGTTCACGGGTCTCGGCTTCGCCTCGTTCATGGCCGCGGTGGTGGTGGCGCTGCCGCCGGCGCCGTTCTGGAACAACCAGACAGCCTACGAGATCGCCTTCGGCTCGGCCTGGCGCATCGTCCTTGCCTCGATGTGCGCCTACTTCTGCGGCGAATTCGTCAACTCCTACGTGCTGGCGAAGATGAAAATCATCACGGCGGGCAAATGGCTGTGGACCCGCACCATAGGCTCGACCATATTCGGCGAGGCGGTGGACTCGGCGCTGTTCTATCCGCTCGCGTTCTATGGCAGCGGCATCATCCCCGACGACAAGCTGCCGCTGGTGATGCTGTCGCAGTTCGTGTTCAAGGTCGGCGTCGAAGTCGCGTTCACCCCGGTCACCTACAAGGTGGTCAACGCGCTCAAACGGGCCGAGCGCGAGGATTACTACGACAGTGGTACCGACTTCAACCCGTTCTCGCTCGGCGCCTGAGCGTACGCTTGCCATAACACGCTGATATTATTATGTATTTCAAACTATCGCGGAAAGTGTCCAAAATTGTGATAAATATCTGGAATTAGTCCAATATTTGCCTGCTGCGCGATAATGGCGGTTAGCAGCAGGACGTACGCGCCGAACTCTTCCATGATCCGGCGGCCACGATCGTCGATGGGACACGGAGGCAAGCATGGATTATCGCGGCAACGATTACGACGTCAGCGCACAGTTCAACACCACCGATCCGCGGGTGGTCAGTGACGAAGTAAGCCGCATTTACCTCGATCTTTACCCGGCCGCGCCGACAAAGCTGCTGGACCATGCTTTTCGTGACCTGACCCGGCTCTACCGCGGCGAATACCCGGGATATCATCCCTGCGACACCGCCTATCACGACGTCCAGCACACGCTGGACGTGACGCTCGCCATGGCGCGCCTGATCGACGGCTACGAGCGCTCGCGCGTCGGCACCCAGCCCTTCGGCGATTCCCTGTTCCGTCTGGGCGTGATCACCGCCCTGTTCCACGATATGGGCTATGTGCGCGAGCTCAAGGACCAGGAGCACAAGAACGGCGCCGAGTACACGCTAACCCACGTCTCGCGCGGGTCGGTGTTTCTGAAGGACTACCTGCCGAAAATCGGCATGGCGGAAATGGCCGATATCGCGGCCGAGCTGATCCATTTCACCGGATACGAGACCCCTGCGGGGAAGATCAGGGTGCCTTCGCCGATCTATAGGCTGCTGGGCAATATGCTCGGTTCGGCCGACATCATCGCGCAGATGGCAGACCGCTGCTATCTGGAGAAATGCCGCGACCGCCTGTATCCGGAGTTCGTCGCCGGCGGCCTTGCGACCAGGCGCAATGCCGAAGGCATGGAGCACGTGGTGTTTGCCTCGGGCGAAGACCTGGTGATAAAGACGCCCACGTTTTTCCAAAGCGCAAGCAAGAGGCTCGATGTCGAATTGGGCGGTTGCTACTCCTACGCGCAGCAGCATTTCGGCGGGCAGAACCTGTACCTCGAGGAACTGCAAAAGAATATCCGCTTCGCGCAGGCGATCAGCGAGGAAAACGACCCGTCGATTTTGAAGCGCATACCGCCCGAGACGCTCGCCGAATAATTCTGATATCCGCGCGCGACGCGCGATACAGCGCTGAAGACGGCGTAAATGGCAGCGTGCAGCCGCCGCGCCGCTACAGCAGCACGTCCTTGGACAGCCCGCGCCGGCGCAGAATGCGGCGCAACTGCCCCAGCGCCTCGAGTTGAATCTGCCTGACGCGCTCGCGCGTCAGGCCCAGGTGCCCGGCCAATTCCTCGAGCGTGCAAACCTCCTGGCTGTTCAGGCCGAAGCGGCGCTCGATCACGATGCGCTGTTTGTCGTTCAGTTGTTCCAGCCATTGCTGCACCAGCGACTCGATTTCCTGCACCTGCAATCCGGTTTCCGGATTAATATTCTGCTCGTCCGAGATGGATTCGCCGATCGACAGCATCGGATCGATGTCCAGCGGCGCATCCAGAGAGGCCATATGCTCGTTGTGGGCCAGCACGTCGCGAACCTCCTGCGCCGGCCTGCCCAGCAGGTGCGCGATGTCGTCTATGCCCGCCTCCCGCTCGCCGTGCGTCTCCAGATGGCGCTTGGCCCGGAGCACCAGATTCAGTTCCTTGATCACATGCACCGGCAGCCGTATGGTGCGCGACTGATTCATGATCGCGCGCTCGATATTCTGGCGTATCCACCAGGTGGCGTAGGTGGAGAAGCGAAAGCCGCGTTCAGGATCGAATTTGCCCAGCGCGTGCATCAGTCCAAGATTGCCCTCTTCCACCAGATCCAGCAGCGGCACGCCGCGGTTGAGGTAGTGCTTGGCGATGTTCACCACCAGACGCAGGTTGCGCTCGATCATTTTCTGACGCGCCGCGAAATCTCCGTGGGCGGCGCGTCGCGCGTAATGCAGTTCTTCCTCCGGCGAGAACAGCGGATTGAGCCCGATTTCGTGCAGGTAGATCTGGGTGACGTCGGAGAGAAATTCGGTTTCCGGCTCAGACGGCTCGGACTGCGCCGCGCCCAGGGGTTCGGCCGCTGCCTCACCCTCGATTTCCTCGTCCGGGGAAGAGGATGGTGCGGTCACGTCGGCGGCAGGTATTTGGTCGGGTCGACCGGTTTGCCGAGCTTGCGAATCTCGAAATGCAGTTTCGGCCGGTCGCTGTCGGTACTGCCGACCTCCGCGATCTTCTGCCCCTTGACCACGCTCTGCCCTTCCTTCACCAGGATGTCCCTGTTATGGGCATAGGCCGACAAGTAGGTCTTGTTGTGCTTGATGATGACGAGCTTGCCGTAACCGCGCAGACCGCTGCCGCTATAGACTACGCGCCCCGGGCCGGACGCGATCACCGGATCGCCCGGCTTGCCGGCGATGTCCAGGCCTTTGTTGCTCGCTTCGGAAAAGCCGGCAATGATTTGGCCCCGCGCCGGCCAGCCCCAATCTACCTTGTCCTCGTTGTCCGCGGCGGCATCGGCTTTGCCCGCAGCCTCCTGACTCGGCGCGGCGGCAGGTGCGGACGGCGGCTCAGCCAGGGGCGCCGGCTTCGGCTGCGCTGCGCCGCGTTGCAGCAGCGCCACGTTCTCCGGCGAATACGGCAGCTTGCGGCCCA
>JBQMQE010000174.1:6140-9714 GCA_052172655.1 Burkholderiales bacterium | reverse complement strand
CGGGATCCATCGACGCGAGCGGCGGCTCCGGTGGTGTCGGCGCCATCGGCACCGTGGGCGCGGTGGATGGAGGCGCGGGCGGTGCGGGAGGTGCGGGTGGCACGGTCAACTTGAGCGCGGCCGCAGGCGCCGTTGGTCAAACCAGTGGATCCATCCAAGTTGGGACTCTGCACGCCAAGGCGGCCACGGGTATCCATCTGACCAACGTGTCGGCGGGCCAGCTCTCCGCGCTCAACACGACCTCCGGGGACATCAGCATCACCGCAAACAGCAGCAGTAGTCTGACCACGGTTGGAAGTCCCTTCGCATCCGGATACGCGATCCGGAACCAGGCGCCGGGCGGCAACGTTATATTGACCGCAAACAGCATGAATTTTTCGGATCCCGGCCTGATTTCGGCAGCCGCAACCGTGGTGCTCCGGCCCGCGACCTCATGGACCGACATTGATCTTGGTGCGGCGCCGTCGTGTACGGGAGGCTGTGACTTTGCATTCTCGGCGTTGTCATCATCCTCGACCTTGCTATTGACCTCGGCCGACCTGTCGCGCGTCAGTGCACCGACGCTGGAAATCGGGGATAACGACGCGTCGGGATCGATCGCCATCAATGCGCCGATCACTCTATCGTCGGTGAGCAGCCTGGTGTTGAAGTCGGCGGGGCACATTTGGCAAGATGCCGGCAGTCCGGTGACCGTAAATAGCCTTGCACTTGACGCCGGAGACTATGTCGATATGCAAGCCGACAATATGGTGGGCACGCTCGCCGGCTCTGCCTCGGGAGACTTTATTTTTACCAACGCGCAGTCGCTCACCATCGGATTGGTCGCCGGCTATGACGGCGTGTCGGTTGACAGAGGCTTTTTCATTGATGGCGGCGAAGGCGCGAACATCAAATTTGCGGTGAATAATGGCAGTCTCACGGTCAATCAGCCGGTTATCGCGGACGCTGGAACCGGCTACAACCCTGGGGCGGCTACTGTGTCGTTGAGCGCGACCGGAATCACAGTGAACGGGGATGGCGGTTATGGAGGGAACGTCGAGGCATACGGCGGTAGCTGCTCTGGTGGATGCGACGACGGTGCAGCCAAGGTGGACGTGGCCTCCACGAATGGAGATATCACGCTCGGCGGTAACATTAGTACAAGCACCTCCTACGTCGATATAGGCCCGTCGATCCGGTTGTCCGCGCTCAACGGCGCGATCATCGGTGCGGGCGGCGTTTTGTCGGCATCCGGTGATGGGGCGACCATTTCCTTGAGCGCTTTGACGGGAATCGGTCAGGTCGGCAATCCCGTCCGTATCAATGATCGCGTCGCATCGATCTACGCCTGCAACGGTTCTGACATAAGTTGTGAGGGGCCAGTTGCCGGCGCCGCTGGAGACATCGCCCTGTCCCAGGTCACTGGTGATGTTTTGATCGATAACGATATCGGTAGCGTGACCAACTGGGCGCCGGATCGTGGTTACGATGTCACCGTGGAAAACGGCAGCATGACCCTTGGCAGCGGAAGCCCGATCAGTATTGTGGCGAACGGCAACGGCAACATCGGATTGCGCGTACTGTCGCCAGGCAAATCGCTCATTATCAATGCGGGAGCTATGCTCGGCACCACCAATGGCCAGATCACGCTACAGGCGGATGAGCTGGCGCTTGGCGGCGACCCCGGTTCCGTGAACGCGGGCCCATCGGGTTCCGTCATCCTTAAGGCGGGTGCGGCGGGAGTCGCAGCCGCCCCTGGCTTGATCACTGCGGGTGCGCTGGAGGTCCAGTCCGGCGGCACGGTTTCCATCACGGGCAACAATCAAGTGGGTACGATCGCAGCCAATGTGACTGGAGGATCATTTTCATTCGAAAATCAGTTGGCTGGCGGATTGACGATCGGAGCGGTTGGGGAAACGACGGGAGTTACCGCGCCTGGGCTCGTCAACATAACGCAGCATCCAAACGGCGAAAGCAACCCTGAGATTCTGGTGAGCGGGACGGTCAGTTCCAGCAGTGGCGACGTTAATATTTCCGCAGGCAACGGCATAACCCAACATGCGGACATCACGGCGTATGGCAATATCACGTTGACCGCCAATGCGAATGGCGGCACGGGTAATTTTACCCAGTACGGCGGGTCGATCGCGAATGTTGGTACGGTTAACCCCGGCAACATTACCGTCAATGCCTACGATATACAGGTAGGGGCGACGGACTCCAAGCACAACGTGGTCCTCAACGCGGCACATGACATCAGGATAGTTTCCAGTGGTTTTCTTGGTGGCGGCACGGCGCAGAATTTTAGTCATGACGACTCTTCTTTTGCCTACACCCTGCCGTTCGGATTCACCTACTACGGCGTGCCTTACACCACCATGTATGTCAGTTCGAACGGCGTCATTACGTTCGGTGGAGGGGCAGGTCAATACACATACGGGACAGACCAGTCAATTTGGAACGCTGCATTAATCGCTGGCGTTAATGGCAGGCCAACCATCACCCCGGCATGGAGCGATTGGGTAACTTATTCCAGTTTAGGCAAGGATATTTACATCCACCAGCCGAGCGCCGGTGCACTCGCCGTCAGATGGGACGTGGCCAATTACGGGGACCGCAGCTACACGGCAAATTTCGAAACGGTGCTGTCTCAGTCCGGCAATATCGCATTCAACTACGGCGCCGCAACAGCCATGAATCCGGACTATACGGCAACCATCGGTGTCTCCAGCGGAGATGGGGTGCATTACACCTTGTCTACACTTAATAACCCGGCAAGCCTGAACAATCTTTCTTCTACCCAGTTCAACTATAGTGCGGACACCGGAAACTATATCGAGCCATTGGTGCCTGGCGTGCTAGGTGGGGGAAGTATCAATGCGCTGGCTGGCGTTTCTTTGGCTGCCGCAGGGATACTGAATATCAACAATACTATCAGTGCAGCCTCCATCAATGGACAGAGCGCCGGCATCACTTTAGGCATAACAGGCGCATTGACGGCCAGCGGAGCAGGGGATGCCATCGTTCTGAATGCCGGTGCGGGCAACTTCATCAACGATGCGGGCGCCGCCGCACTGAGCAACACGGGTGGCGGTCGCTGGTTGATCTATTCCGCCAGCCCAAGCGGCGTAACCAAGAACGGCCTGACGTCCAACTTCCGTCACTACAACGCCACCTACGGCAGCTACGGTCCCGACAGCGTGACGGAGAGCGGCAACGGTTTCATCTACGCCTCGGCCGCGGGGAACCTCACGGTGACGACGAACCTGGCTTCGGGAACGGCGTCCAATACCTACGGCGTCACCCCAACGGCGAGCTTTGGCTACACGCTCGCCGGGTTTGCAGATAGCGAAGACAGTGCCGGCAACATCGGGCTCGCCGGGGCAGCGGCTTTTACGCCGACACTCGCTGCGACGACCAACGCGGCTAGCTACACAGTCGCGTACGCAAGCGGCCTCACAAGCAGCCTAGGCTATGGCTTCGTAGCGGGACCGGGCGTTGGCTACACAGTAAATCGGGCGCCGCTCACGGCCCATCTGTCCGGCACGATCAGCAAGCCCTACGATGGCGGCTTGGCCGCCGCGCTTACCAGCAG
>JBQMQE010000174.1:0-6040 GCA_052172655.1 Burkholderiales bacterium | reverse complement strand
TCAAACTATGTTCTGCCGACTACGGCCAGCGGCAATGCCAGCATCACCCCGGCACCGCTCGCGGCGTCTTTGACCGGCACGATCAGCAAGCCCTACGATGGCGGCTTGGCCGCCGCGCTTACCAGCAGCAACTATAGTTTGAGCGGTCTGGTTGGCAGCGAATTGTTCGCCATCGGCCAAACCAGCGGCACCTACAACAGCAAGGATGTTGCCACTGCCGCTAGCGTCAGCGCCACGCTCAGCGAGGCCGATTTCACCGGCAGCGCTGGCGCGCTGATCTCAAACTATGTTCTGCCGACTACGGCCAGCGGCAATGCCAGCATCACCCCGGCACTGCTCGCGGTGACGGCGCCTACGGTTACCAAGACTTACGATGGCGGGGTGAGCGTACCGAGTAGCTTTGTTGCCACCGTGGGTACGCTCGCAGGTGCGACAAGTGGTGGCGATTCGGTCGCGACGGCCGCGAGCTTGGCATACGCGGATAAGAACGCCGGGACGGGAAACAAGACGGTCAACGCAAGCGGACTGGTAATCAAAGACAGCCTGGGTGCCGACATGGCCGGCAATTACGCGATTACCTATGTGCCTAATACTACTAGCACAATCACGGTACGCCCGCTCTCCACCTGGATCGGCGGCGGCACGGGCGACTGGTCGGTCGCGGCGAACTGGGATGCGCTGCCCGATCTGTCCAACGTGCTGGCGGTGACTGTGCCAACGGGCACGAGCGTGAGCTACGACGCAACAGCCGGGAGCACCAACCTGACATCGCTTACAGCCGCCGGGCTGAGCATCACCGGCGGGAGCCTGAATATCGCCAACAGCCTGACGGTGAGTTCGAGCTTCAGCCAGAGCGGCGGCACGCTAGTCTTCGGCAGCGGCGCCAACGCCAGCATCACTCAGGCAAGCGGCAACCTGAACCTGCCGGCATTCACGCTTGCGAGCCTGAGCCTCAATGCGCTGGCGGGTGCCATCACCCAAAGCGGTGCCATCGTCGCGACGACGCTCAGTACCCAGTCGCAAACGGGCACCACGCTCACCGACGCCGGCAACAGGGTCGCGGGCTTCACCGCCGCCAACAGCGGCAGCGGCAACGTCGCGCTGACCAACACCGGCGCGCTCACCATCGCGGGCATCAGCAATAGCGGTGGCAATATCGCAGTTGACAACACAGGTGCGGTGACCACAACAGGCGCGGTAAGCGCGCCTGCCGGCACGGTGTCCGTCGTGGCGCACAGTCCGCTCACCATCGGCGCGGGCGGCGTTTCGGCCGCAGGCAACATAACCTTGAGCGCTGGTGAAACCCCTGATCCCAGCGATACCCTGACGCTCAGCGGACCGGTCAGCAGCACTGGCAGCGCAGGCTCGATTGCGTTGTCTTCCGGCGACGACCTGAATCAGAACGCAAACGTGAGCACCAACGGCGGCGCCGTCACTGCCGTCTCTCAGGCAGGCAACATCAACATGGCCCTGGGCACGACGACCAGCACCGGCGGGGGCAGCATCGGCTATGCGGCGTCCTCGGGCAACGTCGTTCTCGCGAGCCTCGATGCCGGGAGCGGTGCGATCGATCTCAGCGCGGGCGGAAGCATCCAGCCGGTAGCGGGATCTGGCGGCGCCAATTTGATTGGCGGCAAGGCGGTCATTGTCGCCGGAGGTAGCGCGAACCTGAGTACCCAGGTCAAACAGCTGGATGTGACGGTGGAAGGGACGTTCTCCATTACCGATCTTTTGACCGGCAGTGTCATCACCGACGTGCCGGCGGCCGCGCCTTTGCCGACGACCACCGTGCCGGTCCTGGATCAGGTGGTGAGCACGGTCGTCACCACGACGCAGCAACAACCGGCGCAGACGCCAACTGAGACGACGACCCCGCCGCCGACATTGCCTGCGACGACCTCCGGTGGCACGGGTGCGCAGTTGCTGAGTAACAGCACGCAGACGATAGGCGGCACGGCGGATTCGTTTGGCGGTGGTTCTGCTCTGGATTCATTGCCTGCGACCTCCGCGGGCACGCCTTCAGGCGGCCAAAGCGACAAACCCGCTGCGGACAAACCTGCAGCCGACAAACCGTCTGAAACCAAGCAGGAGGATGACAAATCCGCGAGCGCGAAGACGGACGATACCAAGGCCGAGGACAAGAAAGACGACAAGAAGGACGACGACAAGAAGGAGAAAGACGAAGATACTTCGGCCAAGAAGGATGAAGGCAAGCCGGCCGCGAAGAAGCTCGCCACATGCAGTTGAAAGGAGTAGCGATCATGCGAAAACTTGTGCCAATCCTGGCCGGTCTGTTGCTCGCTGCGGCCGGCATCCTGAGCGACGTCGCGCGCGCGGCGGGCTCGGTGGGGCAGGTCACGCACCTCTCGGGCACGCTCACCGCCAAACGCGCCGACGGCACGACCAAGCTCATTTCGGTGAAATCCGAAGTTCAGGAAGGCGACACGCTATCCACCGAACGGGACACCTACGCCCGCGTCAAATTCGCCGACGGTGGCGAAGTCGTGCTGCGGCCGGGATCGCAGCTCAAGATCGAGGCTTATTCGTTCGACAAAGCCAAGCCCGAGACCGACAATATCCTTCTGAGCATGCTCAAGGGCGGGCTGCGTGCGGTGACCGGGCTGGTCGGCAAGCGCAATCACGACGCGGTGAGCTTCGGCGCCGTCACGGCGACCATCGGCATACGCGGCACCCACTTCGGCGCGCTGATCTGCCAGAACGACTGCGGCGGCGTTCCCACCGTGAGCGGCAGTCCGCCGCAGAACGGCCTGCACCTGGACGTCGCCGACGGCGCCATCGTGGTCAAGAATGCGGCCGGCCAGCAGGTGATCAACGCCGGCCAGTTTGGTTTCGTGCAAAGCGCCAATTCGCTGCCCACGATCGTTCCGCCCTCGCAGGGCGTGCAGGTCACCATGCCGAGCAGCATCAGCCAGAACCGCTCTTCCGGCCGCGGCGTGGGCAAGGCCAATGAAAACGAGTGCGCGGTGCAATAGGCTGATGTCGGGCGAACATGCTGCGGCTGGTGCCATTCCCGCTATCGCACCGCCTCCGGATCAGGCGATAGACCAGCCGACCCGCCGCGGCAGCCGGCTTCCGGATTTGCGCGGCGCCATCCCCGGAATCCGCTGGCCGGCGCTGCCGGGCTGCGAGGCAGCGGATCTGCTTGCCCAGCTGTACCAGTTCGAACAAAGCCAGTGGTGGCCCGCGCAGAAGCTGCGCGAGGCGCAATACCGGCAGTTCGCGCTACTCGCCCGCCACGTCCACCGGCATTCTCCGTTCTTTCGCGCGCGCCTGGATGATGTCGGTCTGTCACCGGCGCATGCCTGGTCGCCGGAATCTTTTGCGCGCATCCCTTTGCTCGGTCGCAGCGATCTGCTGCTGCGTGCGGACGACATCCATTGCCGCGTGGTCCCGGCAGAACACGGGGCAGTCAAGGAAATCCAGACGTCCGGGTCCACGGGTCAGACCGTGGCCGTGCGGCGCACCGGCCTCAGCGGGCTCATGTGGCAGGCGCTGACCATGCGCGATCATCTCTGGCAGGGCAGAGATTTCTCGGCTTCGCTGGCGGTGATCCGGGCATTGGTGACTACCCTGGACGATCCGGTGCAATCGCAACGGACCGGTTGGGGTCCGCCCGCCACTTTGCTATTCGACACCGGGCCATGCTACGCCCAGCCGCTGAGTATGGACGTGCATAGCCAGGCGGACTGGCTGCTCGCGCGCAACCCGCATTACCTGCTGACCTATCCGACCAATCTGCGCGCCTTGCTCGAGCGCTTCGAGCGGCTCGGGCGCATCCCTCCCGGCTTGCGCGAAGTGCGCACCGTAGGCGAGACTCTGACGCCGGATCTGCGCGAGCGCTGTCGCGAAGTCCTGGGCGCCGGGCTGGTCGATGTGTACAGTTCCCAGGAAGTGGGCGTCATTGCGCTGCAATGTCCGGTCAGTGGCCTTTATCATTTGCAGTCCGAGAGCCTGCTGGCGGAGGTGCTGGGCGACATGGGCGAGCCTTGCCGGCCCGGTGAAGTGGGGGGCGTCGTCGTCACTGATCTGCACAATTTCGCCACGCCCATCATCCGTTATGACATCGGCGACTACGCCGAGGCCGGGCCGGCCTGCCCCTGCGGCCGCGGCCTGCCGACGCTGGCGCGCATACTCGGCCGGCAGCGCAATATGATCGTACTGCCCGACGGCCGGCGCAGCTGGGGCATGGTCGGTCTGCACAAATTTCGCGACATCGCGCTCATTCTGCAATACCAGCTGATCCAGCACAGCCTCGAGGACGTGGAGCTGCGGCTGGTCACGCCCGCCGCGTTGACGCCGGAGCAGGAGTCGCGCCTCGTTGGCGTTATCCACAAGGCGATGGGCCATCCTTTCCGCTTGCGCTTTTCCTACTTCGAGGGCGAACTGCCGGGCACGCGCGGCGGCAAGTTCGAGGAAGTGGTGTCCCTGGTCGCGGCGCAAGCCTGAGCCGAACCGCCGACTATTCCCGGCGACTATTCTTTTTGTTTCAACCGAGCCTTGAGGTCGGCGAACGCCTTGTAGGTGGAAGGCGCATCCGCCTCGGCGCCGCGCGCCGCTGCGCCTAGCCCGGCGGAATCGAGGTAGCGCGCGTGCTCGTTTTCGTGGCAGTAGATGCACAGCAGTTCCCAGTTGCTGCCATCGGGCGGGTTGTAGTCGTGATCGTGGTTCTTGTGATGCACGGTGAGCTGCTGCACGTTGGCACGGGTGAATTCGCGCGCGCAGCGTCCGCACACCCAGGGATAGAGCTTCAACGCCTGCTCGCGATAGTCTTTTTCCCGCTGCTCGCGATTGCGCCTGGCCTCGGCGACGACGCGGTCCAGCCTATCGTTCGGCGGCGGCGGCTTGTTCGGGGACATATGCGCGGTTGATGATTTGAAGTTGGCCGGTCCCGGGGCAGGACGCAGGCAGTGGCCGTGCGCCGGCTATTGCCTGCGCGGCGGTCGATGGTCGGCGCGCCATGCCGCCGTTCATTGCCCGTTCCACTAATTCAGAATTTCGGAAACGAAGTCTTCGTACTTGTGACTCGCCATGCGCGGAATCTCCTGCACTTCGTCGATTGTCATCCGAAACGGGTAGCCGAGGCAAGCTTGCAGGGCTGCGATCAGGTCTTGCCGCTCCGCCTGCGTCAGTGCGCGCGCGGCGACCACGCGCAGGACGATGTCCTCGGTCGTCTTTTGCACCATCTGCAGTTGGCGCACCGGGGCGGCGTGCGCCCACTTGCCGCTGGGGAAACTCGGCCAGTGGCGCCGTCCGTCGGGCAGGCTGAGTATATTGCGCTCGCGCCCCAGGATGCGCCGGATAACCGGCAGCCCGCGCCCGCACGGACAGGGTTCGCCGGCCTCGGCGTAATCGCCTAGCGCGTAGCGTAGCAGCGGCATGGCGAAATTATGCAGCGTGGTCACGACCACGCGTCCGATGGCGCCCGGCGCGCACGGCCGGCCCGCCTCGTCGAGTATCTCGACCATGAGATTCTCGGACTGCACGTGGTAGTGCTCGTGCTGCGGGCATTGCAGTGCGATGTAGCCGACTTCTTCCGCGGTGTATAAATCGACGAGGGCGACGTCCCAGGCACGCCGCACCGCCGCGCGCCCCCCATCGGGTATCACGGCGCCATAGCTGCGGGCCTCGATCAGGCTGGGCAATTCGATGCCGCGCTCAAGGCTGCGGCGCGCGAGCCAACAAACGTTAGACGCAGTGGAAATAAGGTATTGCGGCGCCTGCGCCTGCAGCCAGTCTAGCTGCGCGTCCATGTCGGCGGGTAGTTTGAGGAGTACGCAAGGACCCGTCGTGAAGGCGACATCGGTAGCCGGGCCCCAACCCTCGGACTGCCCGGTCTGTACATTGGGGCGAATCGCGGCCAGCTTGCCGGACAGGTCGCGCCTATGCCACACGTGATCGCGCAGCGTGCAGGCGCGCCAGAAGAGTTGGGTAAGCCCGGTTGCGTAATAGGTAATCGGACTGCCGGTCGATCCGGAAGTTTCACTCTCGTACCAGCCGCCATGGGCCTGCGGTATGTCCG
>JBQMQE010000173.1:0-9728 GCA_052172655.1 Burkholderiales bacterium | reverse complement strand
AGCGCGCGCGCAGCGCATCCCGGTGGTGCCGCGCGCGCTGATGCTGGCCGAGCTGATGCGCTTGAAGCAAGGCATCGCGATTGCCGGCACTCACGGCAAGACCACCACCACCAGTCTGGTGGCGAGCGTGCTCGCCGAGGCCGGACTCGATCCCACCTTCGTCATCGGCGGCCGTCTCACCAGCGCCGCCTCGAACGCGCGCCTGGGCGCTGGCGAATTCATCGTGGTCGAAGCCGACGAGTCGGACGCTTCGTTTCTGCACCTGCAGCCGGTGATCGCCGTAGTCACCAACATCGATGCCGACCACATGCAGACCTATCAGCACGATTTCGCGCGGCTGAAGCAGGCTTTCGTCGCTTTCCTGCAGAACCTGCCCTTCTACGGCGCGGCGGTGCTGTGCACCGACGACAAGCACGTGCGCGAGATACTGCCGTTCGTGTCCAAGCCCATCCTCAGCTATGGTTTCGGCGCCGACGCGATGGTGCGCGCGCAGAACGTCAGCCATTGCGGCGGCAGGATGCGCTTTTCCGTGGTGCGTGAAGGCAGGTCCGGGGTGCTGGAGGTGACGCTCAATCTGCCGGGCAGGCATAACGTGCAGAACGCGCTTGCGGCAATTGCAGTCGCCACCGAACTGGGGTTGGCGGACGCGGCCATCGTGCGCGCGCTGGCGGAGTTCCGCGGCGTCGCCCGCCGCTTCCAGAGTTACGACGCCATTGCCGCCAAAGGCGGCGGCAGCTTCACCCTGATCGACGATTACGGCCACCATCCGGCGGAGATGCAGGCGACGCTGGACGCCGCGCGCGGCGCATTTCCCGGGCGGCGCATCGTGCTCGCGTTCCAGCCGCACCGCTATACGCGCACGCGCGATCTGTTCGAGGATTTCGTCAAGGTGCTCTCCAATGCGGACGCGCTGCTGCTGGCCGAGGTCTATGCCGCGGGCGAGTCGCCCATCGTCGCCGCGGACGGCAGGACGCTCGCGCGCGCGGTGCGCGTCGCCGGCCGTGTCGAACCGGTGTTCGTCGAACACATCGGCGATATGCCGGCGGCGATCCGCGCGGCGGCGCGCGATGCCGATGTGGTGGTCACCATGGGCGCGGGCTCGATCGGCGGCGTGCCTGCCGCGCTTGCCCCGACTTTGCTCGCCAAGGCTGCGGAGTGAGAGATGCACATGGCTGAGCAAAGACATCTCTCCAACCCGGCGCTGCGCGGCAGGCTGCTCGCGCACGAGCCGATGCGCAAGCATCTCACCTGGCGTTGCGGAGGCGCCGCGGATCGCGCTTACATTCCGGCCGACCTGGCCGATGCGGCGCAGTTCCTGCGCAGCCTGCCGGCCGATGAGCCGGTCTATTTCATCGGCCTGGGCAGCAACCTGCTGGTGCGCGACGGCGGCCTACGCGGCACGGTCATGCTGATGCACACGAGCCATGCGCTCATGCGCATGGACGGCGCACTCGTCTATGCCGAGGCGGGCGCGGCCAGCCCGAAGGTGGCGCGCTATGCCGCGACCCGCGGCCACGCCGGTGCCGAGTTCCTCGCCGGCATCCCGGGAACCGTGGGCGGCGCGCTGGCGATGAACGCCGGCTGCTATGGCAGCGAGACCTGGGATCATGTGGCGCGCGTGCTCATGCTCGGCCGCAGCGGCGAGCTGCGCCAGCGCTATCCCGGCGATTTCGACATCGCTTACCGCCACGTCGCGCTCAAACACGCGAAACCCGGCGCCGAAATCGGCACGAACGAATGGTTTGCCGCCGCCTGGTTCCGCTTTGATCGCGGCGACGGCGCCGCCGCGCTCGGCCGCATCAAGGAACTGCTGCAACAGCGCATCGCCGCTCAGCCGCTGGCCTTGCCCAACGCCGGCTCGGTATTCCGCAATCCGCCGGGGGACCACGCCGCGCGCCTGATCGAGGCCTGCGGGCTGAAGGGCTATGCCATCGGCGGTGCGCGCGTGTCGGAAAAGCACGCCAACTTCATCGTCAATGCCGCCGGCCGCTGCCGCGCCGCCGACATCGAAAACCTGATCGAACATGTGCGGCAAACCGTATTCGCAAAACACGGCGTGGAATTGATCGCCGAGGTGCGCATCGTGGGCGAAAAACAATGAACGCCAAGGTCTTTGGCAAAGTCGCGGTGCTCCTCGGCGGCCGCTCGGCCGAGCGCGAAGTGTCGCTCAAGAGCGGCACCATGGTGTTGAACGCTTTGCGCAAATGCGGCGTAGATGCGCATCCCTTCGATCCGCAACAAAGGGGCCTCGCGGCGCTGATCGCGGAGGAATTCGACCGCGTGTTCATCATGCTGCACGGTCGCTACGGCGAGGACGGCACCATCCAGGGTGTGCTGGAATTGCTAGGCATTCCATACACCGGATCAGGCGTGCTGGCGAGCGCGCTCGCCATGGACAAGTGGCGCACCAAGCTGGTGTGGCAGGCGGCCGGCATTCCCACGCCGCGCTACGAGCTGCTTACTGCGGCGAGCGATCTCGATGCCGTGGTTTCGCGCCTCGCGCTGCCGCTCATGGTCAAGCCGGCCAACGAGGGTTCAAGCATAGGCATGAGCAAGGTGCGCGACGGCGCCGACCTGGAGGAGGCCTATACCCTGGCGGCCAATTACGACAGAGTGGTGCTCGCCGAGGAGTTCATCGATGGGATCGAACTCACCGCCGCAGTGCTCGGCGGCGAGGCACTGCCGCTGATCAAACTGGAAACGCCGCGCGAGTTCTACGACTACGAGGCCAAGTACGTGGCCAACGACACGCGCTACATCGTTCCCTGCGGCCTCGCGGCCGGCGCTGAAAGCGCGCTGCAGCAGCAGGTGCTGGCCGCGTTCGGGGCGCTCGGCTGCCGCGGCTGGGGGCGCGTCGACCTGATGCTCGATGCTGCGGGCAGGCCCTGGTTCATCGAAGTGAATACCTCGCCCGGCATGACCGACCACTCGCTGGTGCCGATGGCGGCGCGCCATGCCGGCCTCGCGTTCGAAGACCTGGTGCTGCGCATTCTGGAGCTCGCGCATGTGGGATAACGCCGACATGCTCAACGGCTGCGCCAACGCGTTCTATGCGCTTGCCGCTGCCGCCTTGATCTATGCCGGCGTGCACACGGCGGTGCATTCGCCGCTGCTGCCGCTGCGTCATCTCGCGCTGCAGGGCGACCTGATGCACGTTACGCGCGCGCAGGCGGAAGGCGTCGCTCGCGCGCTCGCCGTGGGCACGTTCTTGAGCGTCGATCTGGACGCGGTGCGCCGCGCTTTCGAGTCCCTGCCCTGGGTGCGCAAAGTCGAGGTGCGGCGTCTGTGGCCCGATCGGCTTCAGGTCTCGATCGAAGAGCACGTGGCGCTGGCGCGCTGGGGCGCCGGCACGCAGGACAGGCGCCTGGTCAACACGTTTGGCGAAGTGTTCGAGGGCGAGTTGCCCGACGCTGTGCGCCTGCCGCAATTCGCCGGCCCCGGCGGCAGCGCCGAGGAGATGACGCGCCGCTACGCGGCGTTTCGCCAGACGCTGGCGCCGCTGCAACTCGAGCCGCGGCAGGTGCTGCTGTCGCCGCGCTACGCCTGGCGATTGGGCCTGTCGAACGGCCTCACGCTGGAGCTGGGGCGCGACCAGCTCAGAGAACCGGTGCTGCAGCGCCTCGCGCGCTTCGTCGCTTCTTACGCACAAACACTGGGCAGCCTCAATCGCAGGCTCGAATACGCCGACCTGCGCTATTCCGGTGGCTTCGCGCTGCGCGTGCCCGAGATCATTCACTCGGTCGGGGAGCCGCACAGCATGAAACGCAAGCGCGGCGGCAGGGGGGCGGCATGAGCAGGGAAAACAAGAACCTCGTCGTCGGTCTGGATATCGGCACCTCCAAGGTGGTGGCGATCGTCGCTGAGCTGCTGCCGGACAACCGGCTGAACATCATCGGCATGGGCGGTCACGAGTCCAAGGGTCTGAAGAAAGGCGTGGTGGTCAACATTGAGGCCACGGTCAGTGCCATCCAGCGCGCGCTGGAAGAGGCCGAACTGATGGCCGATTGCAAGATCACCCGCGTGTTTACCGGTATCGCCGGGAGCCACATCAAGAGCTTCAATTCCCGCGGCATGGTCGCGATCAAGGACCGGGAGGTGTCGGCGCTCGACGTCCAGCGCGTAATCGAGACCGCGCGCGCCTTGCCCATCCCCACCGACCAGCAGATTCTGCACATACTCACCCAGCAGTTCATCGTCGACGGCCAGGACGGCGTGCGCGAGCCTCTGGGCATGAGCGGCGTGCGCCTGGAAGTGGAAGTGCACATCGTCACCGGCGCGGTGTCGGCGGCGCAGAACATCGTCAAGTGCGTGCGCCGCTGCGGCCTGGAAGTAAACGATCTGATCCTGCAGCCGCTGGCGTCCTCGATCGCCGTGCTCACCGAAGACGAAAAGGAGCTGGGCGTGTGCCTGGTGGACATAGGCGGCGGCACCACCGACATCGCGATTTTCCGTGAGGGCGCGATCCGCCATACCGCGGTGATCCCGATCGCCGGCGACCAGATTACCAACGACATTGCAATGGCGCTGCGCACGCCCACTGCCGAGGCCGAGGAAATAAAGATCAGAAGCGGCTGCGCGCTGCGCCAGCTCGCCGATCCCGACGAACTGGTGGAAGTGCCGGGCATCGGCGATCGCGGCTCGCGCCAGCTTTCACGCCAGACCCTGGCCGAAGTAATCGAGCCGCGCGTGGAAGAGCTGTATTCCCTCATCCAGAAAGTGCTGCGCGAGTCGGGCTATGAGGAATTGCTGTCTTCCGGCCTGGTGCTCACCGGCGGCTCCAGCGTGACGCGGGGCATGGTCGAGCTGGGCGAGGAGATCTTCCACATGCCGGTGCGCCTGGGCACGCCGCGCTATGCCGGGGGCCTCGCGGAAGTGGTGAAACACCCGCGTTATGCCACTGCGATCGGGCTGCTGCTCGAGGGCCAATCGCAGACCCAGCGCGGCATCCAGGCGATGCAGGGTGCATCGTTCAGGCAGATTTTTTCGAGGATGAAGGACTGGTTTCAGAAGAATTTCTAGAAGTTGGAGATTTGCGTTTCGCGGGGCTGGTGATCTTTTCGGCCTCGGGCCTGTATCTCCGGCTGGAAATGGTGGTGAGTTTGCAGTTTGTTTCTTAACTAAGACCCGGAAGGAGGCACCATGTTTGAAATCGTGGATGTACAGAACAACGGTACCGTGATCAAGGTGGTCGGCGTAGGCGGCGCCGGTGGCAACGCCGTCGATCACATGATCCGCAACACCGTGCAGGGCGTGGAGTTCATCGCCATGAATACCGACGCCCAGGCGCTCGCGCACGGACAGGCGAAGAACCAGATTCAGCTCGGCGCGTCCGGTTTGGGCGCGGGGGCCAAGCCCGAGGCCGGGCGCGCGGCCGCAATGGAGGCGCGCGAGCAGATCGAGGAGGCGCTGCAGGGGGCGCACATGGTGTTCATCACCGCCGGCATGGGCGGCGGCACCGGCACCGGCGCCGCGCCCCTGGTGGCCGAGGTGGCGAAGCAGATGGGCATCCTGACCGTGGCGGTGGTCACCAAACCATTCACGTTCGAGGGCGTAAAGCGCATGCAGGCGGCCGAGGGCGGCATCGACGAGCTGGCGCAGAACGTCGACTCGGTGATCGTGATCCTCAATGAGAAACTGGAAGAGGTGCTGGGAGAGGACGTGTCGATGGAAGATGCGTTCAGCGCAGCCGACAACGTGCTGAAGAACGCGGTCGCAGGCATTTCCGAGATCATCAACATCCGCGGTCTGATCAACGTCGACTTTCAGGACGTCAAGACCGTCATGCATGAGCAAGGCATGGCGATGATGGGTTCGGCCTCCAGCTCAGGCATGGACCGCGCGCACATCGCCGCCGAGCAGGCCGTGGCCTGCCCGCTGCTCGAGGGCGTCAATCTGTCCGGAGCGCGCGGCGTGCTGGTCAACATCACTGCCGCCAAGTCGGGCCTGAAACTGCGCGAGACCAAGGAAGTCATGGAGACGATACGCAGCTTCGCTGCTGAAGACGCCACCGTGATTCTGGGCGCGGTCTACGATGAGGACATGGGCGAGGAGCTGCGGGTGACAGTGGTCGCGACCGGACTGGGCCAGCCCGCGGCCATACGCCAGACCAAGCCGCAGTTGGTGCTGAAAAACGGCACCGACAACATGCCTGTGAGCGGCGTCGATTATGCGGTGCTGGACGCCATGCCAGCGGTGATCCGCAAGAACCGCGCCTCGACCATCGAGGCGCTGCAGCAGAACGGGATGGACAAGTATGACATCCCGGCCTTCCTGCGCAAGCAGGCTGACTAAGGCTGGCGTCTTCGCTAGGCTGGCCGCGCTCCGGGTCGCGCGGCCAGCCCGGTGTCTATGTTAAAATTTCACTGTTGCAATCGAGCAAGAACGCATTCATGTTGAAGCAGCGCACCCTCAAATCCGTTATTCGCGCGACTGGCGTGGGTTTGCATTCGGGGGAGAAGGTGGAACTGACGCTGCGTCCGGCGCAGCCGAACACGGGTATCGTGTTCCGCCGCCTGGATCTGCCGCAGCCGGCGGATGTGCGCGCCGGCGCCCACAGGGTCGGCGACACGCGCCTGTGCAGCACGCTGGAAGAGGGCGGTGTCAAAGTCGCCACCGTGGAGCACCTGATGTCGGCTTTCGCCGGGCTGGGCGTGGACAATGCGTATGTCGACCTCAGCGGGTCGGAAGTGCCCATCATGGATGGCAGCGCCTCGCCTTTCGTGTTCCTGCTGCAGTCGGCGGGCATCGTGGAGCAGCCTGTTGCCAAGCGTTTCATCCGCATCAGGAAAACGGTGGAAGTCAGGGAAGGCGAAAAATGGGCGCGCTTCGAGCCCTACGCCGGTTTCAAGCTGTCTTTTTCCATCGTTTTCAACCATCCGGTATTCGACAAATCGAGTCAGAATGTGGTGGTCGACTTCGCCGAAACTTCCTATATAAAGGAGGTGGCGCGGGCGCGCACTTTTGGTTTCATGCAGGATGTGGAAAGCCTGCGTGCCAGCGGCCTGGCCATGGGAGGCAGCCTGGACAACGCTGTGGTGATGGATGAATATCGCGTGCTGAATTCGGACGGTTTGCGCTACGCCGACGAATTCGTGAAGCACAAGATACTGGACGCGATCGGCGACCTGTATCTGCTTGGTCATCCGCTGATCGGTGCGTTCTCGGCGCATAAGTCCGGACACGGCCTGAACAATGCCCTGTTGCGCGCGACCTTGGCGCAGAACGATGCCTGGGAATATGTCAGCTTCGATCGCGCCGAGGACGCCCCGGCCGGGCTCACCCGCTTTCTTGCCCAAGCGGCCTGAACCAGCGCCCGTGTGCCCTAGTCGCGGGCCGGTCCAGGGCCTGCGTCAAATCCCTTCCGCCGTACTCTCCCACTCCGGGGCTGTTTCATTTGATCTAAGATCGAGGCTGCGCTCATTTCACATTGCGCTGTAGATCTCGGCCTGGATCGCCTGAGTTTGGCTGATCCAATTCCTGCGCTGATTCGCCTCGCGCCGCCATTCCTGCAACTGCTTGTTTAAGCGCCGAATTCGGTAGCTGCCTAGCCAGTGCTTGCAGGTCTTCAGCGCCTGCCCGACTGAGTCTCGCCCGCTTCGGCATCGTCTCTATCAGGGGGTTCTGCCGGGGTTGCACTTCAAGGCGAATTCCGGTAACCTCCACCCCGGATTTAGAAAAATCGTTGATTAATCGTGGGGTTAGCAATCTAAGCTTCGCCGCAATAGCGTTATTTTCGGCGAAAATAACGACCATTTGCTGCCTATAATTGACGATCGACGAAGATCGCAGCAACTGTTGTGGCACAAGTTTTCTGTAAATGTGCCGTAATTCCATTAGTCGTTCCGCCTGGGGTAACAGGCCCGCTATGCCCACTGCAGAGTCCAGGTAGGCGCGAAGATTCTTGGAATGCATGCAGCTGTCTCTCGGAGGGGATCGTGCATATTATTCTCGTTTCAAACCGGCTGGCAACGGCCAAATCGATTTCGCTGGGCCCGCGCCACCTGTTGCTGGGAATGGCGCTGCTGACGGCCGCCGTGGTGGCCCTGTCCAGTTCCATGTTCTATCTGGTATTCCGCCACGCGGCCGAGATCAAGCTGCCGCTGGTGCAGACGCTGCTGTTGTCGGCGCAGGAGCAGCAGACGCAGAAGGCCAAGGAGTTCACGCGCGAGAACCTGAACGCGATGGCGGTGCGCTTGGGGCAGATGCAGGCGCAACTCATACGCCTGGATGCGCTGGGCGAGCGCCTGGCGGCGCTTGCCGGCATCAAGCCGCAGGAGTTCCGCATGAGCGAGCCGCCTGGCCTTGGCGGCGCACTGCCCACCAGCATGCCGATGCAAGACCTGTCCATGAACGAGCTTAACGGGCAACTTGATGCGCTTTCCAAGCATATGGAAAACCGCTACGACTACCTGGGCATTCTCGAAAACCGGCTGTTCGACGCCAGGGTCAAGAGGAAGCTCACGCCCACGGTCAGGCCGGTGGACGTGGCATGGAACGCATCCAGTTTCGGCTGGCGCATAGACCCCATAACCGGCCAGAGAGCAATGCACGAGGGCATCGATTTTCTGGTCGATAGCGGCACGCCCATTCATGCCGCGGCCGGTGGACTGGTAGTTGTCGCAGAACGCCACCCGCAATACGGCAATATGATCGACATCGACCACGGCAATGATTTTACTACCCGCTACGCGCACGCTTCCAAGCTGCTGGTCAAGGCCGGTGACCTGGTGCAGCGCGGCGCGATCATCGCCCTGTCCGGGTCCACCGGCCGCTCCACCGGGCCGCATGTGCATTTCGAGGTACGCTATAAGGGCGTCGCGCAGAATCCCAACCGCTTCCTCCAGGTTTCGGCCGCCTCCATCAAGAGAAAATGAGCGCGGCGTGAAGCGTGCGCGGTAAGGTGCACCGCCGGCCTTGCTATAGCGCGTGGCCGGAGTTGACGCGCAAGCGCGCACGTATCCGGTTTCAACCATCCCTCTCGGACTTCGCTCGACCCACCGTTTAGGGGCGGGTAGCCATGGTAAAATTCGGGCTCGCTCTCCGACCCTCCCCCTACACCTGTTAATGTTCACCCGCATCCTGACCCGCATTTTCGGCAGCCGCAACGACCGGCTGATCAAGCGTTATAACAAGTCGGTACAGCAAATCAACGCACTCGAGCCTGAAATTTCCGCGCTGTCGGACGAAGCCTTGCGCGCCAAGACCGCGGAATTCAAGGAGCGGCTGGCCAAGGGCGAGGTGCTGGACGACCTGCTGGCTGAAGCCTTTGCCGTGGTGCGCGAGGCGGGCAAGCGCGCGCTCAACATGCGCCATTTCGACGTGCAACTGATCGGCGGCATGATCCTGCACGCCGGCAAGATTGCGGAGATGCGCACCGGCGAGGGCAAGACCCTGGTCGCCACGCTGCCGGCCTATCTGAATGCGCTATCGGGCCTGGGCGTGCACATTGTCACGGTGAACGACTACCTCGCGAGCCGCGACGCCGAATGGATGGGCCGCGTCTATCGCTTCCTCGGACTTTCGGTCGGGGTGAACCTGTCGCAGAGCGCCGCCGACGTGAAACAGCAGGCTTACGCAGCCGACATCACCTACGGCACCAATAACGAGTTCGGTTTCGACTACCTGCGCGACAATATGGCGATGCAGGTGGCAGACCGCTACCAGCGCCGCCTCAATTTCGCCATCGTCGACGAGGTCGACTCCATCCTGATCGACGAGGCGCGCACGCC
>JBQMQE010000172.1:0-9753 GCA_052172655.1 Burkholderiales bacterium | reverse complement strand
TCAACCCCTTCGCCTCATACGCCTATGCCGTTGAGGCTTAAGTAAGTGCCATTCCCCTTAGGAGGCAATATGAAAACCTACCGTTTCTCCCGTGAAATTCCCGTCGATCAGGAATACGACCTGGTAGTCGCGGGCGGCGGGCCCGGCGGCTCGGCCGCCGCGATCTGCGCCGCGCGTCTCGGCGCCAAAGTGCTGCTGATAGAAGGCACCGGTACCATGGGAGGCATGGGCACCTCCGGGCTGGTGACCGCGTTCGATCCCATGGCCAACGGCGAGGAGTGCCTGGTCGGCGGCTTTATGCGCGAAGTGGTCGAAACAATGTACACGCGGGGATTTCTCGGGCCCCAGGTCGTCCCCGACTTCTGGCGCAGGGAGTATCACCGCTGGACGCCATTTCAGCCGGAGGGGCTGAAGCTCGTCCTGGACGAACTCGCCGTGAAAGCCGGCGTCGAGGTGCGCTTCTTTACGCGCTTGATCGACGCCGACGCCGACAAGGGCAAGGTGAACGGCGTCATCATCAACAATATCGAGGGCCATCGATACGTTCCGGCGAAGACGTTCATTGACGCCACGGGCGATGCGGTGCTCGCGAATCTGTGCGGCGTGACCTGCCGCGAGGCCGGCCGCGACAGTCCGATGATCATGCCCGGGACTTTGTGCTCGCTCTATGCCGGTATCGATTGGGACCGGATCAAGCAGCAGACCGGATGGAAGGGCAAGAGAGTCCACGAGGAACCGCTGAAACAGGCGCTTGCCGATGGTCATTTCACGCAGTACGACCGCTTTCTGCCCGGAATGTTTCAGGTTGGAAAGTCGATGGGCAACCTTAATGGCGGGCATATTTTTTATCTCAACGCGCTGCGCTGCGAAAGCCTGAGCAGCGGCATGATGCTGGGCCGCAGAATCGCCCAGGAATATACCGCGTTCTACCGCAAATACGTTCCGGGCTTCGAGAATATCGAGCATGCCACGACGTCCTCCCTGATGGGCGTGCGCGAATCGCGGCGAATCGTCGGAGAATACGAGCTGAAATTCGAAGATTTCGCAGAGCGCCGCGAGTTCCCGGATCAGATCGGCGTGTTCAACAAGGCGGTCGACATCCACCCCTACGAACCCACGGAACAGGAATACGAACGGTTCATGAGGGAATTCCGCCGGGAAGCGATACCCGCGCCGGGCGAACGCTTCGGACTGCCCTACAGCATTCTGGTGCCGCAGGGGTGGACCAATCTGTGGGTCGCCGGCCGCTGCAATTCCAGCGACGTGAAGGTTCACGGATCGATCCGCGTGATGCCGGCCGCTGCCCTGATGGGGCAGGCTGCCGGCACCGCCGCGGTGCAGTCGATGAAGTCCGGACAACCCGCCTGCGATCTGAATACCTTGACCTTGGTCGACACCCTGCGCACGCAGGGCGCCTATCTGCCGCAGAAGAGCGTGAGCGCCACGATGACGCGCGCGACAGCCCACTGAGAGGAGCCCATGATGCAACGCAAGCTGAGGAGCAATTTCGAGCGCGGAACCTATCGATGGGCGGTGCGGCGCGCACAGTGGGGGGCGCTCGGGATTTCCGACGCGGACATGGAAAAACCCAAGATCGCCGTGGTGAATTCGTCGTCCGAGTTGGCGATCTGTTTCAGCCACCTCGATGGCGTCGCCGCCGAGCTGAAGGCGGCGATCCGGGCCGCGGGCGGCCTGCCGTTCGAAGTGCGGACCGCCGCGCCTAGCGACTTCATCACCAGCGCAGGACATCGCGGCGGCTACATTCTCGCGGCGCGCGATCTCATTCCGAACGAGATCGAGGTTGCGGTCGAGGGGGCGCTGCTCGACGGCATGGTCTGCCTGGCGTCTTGCGACAAGACCGCCCCCGGTCAGCTTATGGCGGCGGCCCGGCTCAACATCCCTACGATCGTCGTACCGTGCGGCTATCAGAAAAGCGGGGAGTACCGTGGCAAGCACGTCGATATCGAGGACGTGTTCGTCAGCGCGATGCACGTCGTCGCCGGCGCACTGAGCGTGGACGAGCTGGCCGGAATGAGCGAGAACGCGATACGCGGTCCGGGCGTTTGTTCCGGCATGGGCACGGCGAACTCCATGCACCTCGTGAGCGAGGCGCTTGGCATGGCGCTGCCGGGCAGTGCGCCGGTGGCCGCCAATAGCCCGAAGATGATGCGGGACGTGCGCGCCGCTGCGGTGCGCATCGTCGAGATGGTGTGGCAGGACCTCAAGCCGCGCGACATCCTTTTGCCGGGCGCGTTCGCCAACGCCGCGATGGCCGTGCTCAGCGTCGGCGGCTCGATCAATACGGTCAAGCATATGCAGGCGGTGGCGGTCGAAGCCGGCCTCGCGCTCGACGTCTACGCTTTGTTCGAAGGGCTTTCGGCCAAAGTTCCGGTGCTGAGCGCGGTGCGTCCGAATGGCGAGCGCACAATCGAAGAGTTTGAAGCCGCGGGCGGCACGCGCGCGGTGATGAAGCGTCTCGAAGGCATGCTGCATCGGGAAGTGCTCACCGTGAGCGGTCGGACAGTCGGCGATAATTTAAGCCAGGTCAGCGTCGGCGACGACGAGGTCATACGCCCGATCGAGCGGCCCGTGGCAAGCCGGCCGGCGATCGTGATCGTCAGGGGGAACCTGTCGCCCGACGGCGGTGTTGTAAAATTCGGGATTCTGCCAGATAAGGAAGCGCAATTCTCCGGGCCGGCCATCGTATTCGAATCTTCGGACCAGGCGCTGGAGGCGCTACAAAAAGGAGAGATCAAGCCGGGCCACGCGGTGGTCCTGCGCGGTCTGGGCCTCACCGGCAGCCCGGGCATGGGCGGCGCGTCGCGGATTGTTTTCGCGCTCGACGGCGCCGGTCTCGGCGACCATGTCGCAGTGGTGACCGACGGCCATCTGTCCGGACTGGTGAACAAGGGCTTGGTGGTCGGCGAGGTGTCTCCGGAAGCCGCAACCGGCGGCCTGATCGCGCTGGTCGAAAACGGCGACCGGATCGCGATCGATATCGACGCGCGTACCGTCGATCTTGATGTGCCGGAAGCCGAGCTTGCTGCGCGCCGCTCGCGGCTGCAGCCGGGAGCGGCGTCCGACGAGAAAGGCTGGCTCGGGATTTATCTGCGCAACGTCGCGCCCTTGCCCAAGGGCGGCGTTCTCACGCAGCCGAAGTAAGCTTGGCGCGCCGGCGCCGGTTCGACCTATTTGTCGCGAATTGGCCGTCCGGTAAAGCAGTCTATTCCCGCCGGCATCAAGCTCTAGCCGGGTGCTTGGCCATAGGCGTAAAATCGCACAGCCGCACGCGTGGAGAACAGGCATCCGATCTGGTCACCGGCGGCTCGACATTTGAACACGCAATTCGACAGGGAGAAGGCTGATGAAAACAGTGGCGCAGATGTTGAAGCTGAAACCGGCTGGCGTGGTTTCCATCAGGCCGGATGTGCCGGTGCTCGACGCGCTCAAACTACTCGCAGACAAGGACGTAGGTGCCGTGCTCGTCATGGATGGTGCGCGCCTGGTGGGTATAGTCTCGGAGCGGGATTATGCGAGGAAGGTCGCGCTGAAAGGCAAGTCCTCGAGTGCCATGCTGGTGAGCGAAATCATGACCAAAGAAGTGATTTGCGTTACCGCGAACCAGACGAACGACGAGTGCATGGCGCTCATGACGGGCAAGCGCCTGCGGCACCTTCCGGTGATCGAAAACGGCCGGGTACTCGGCGTGTTGTCCATCGGCGATCTGGTCAAGGACGCCATATCCGAACAGAAGTTCATCATCGAGCAGCTCGAACATTACATTCACCGCTGATCCGGCTGCGCTCGTCGCGGCCGATGCGGCGCGGCGCGTTACCGCGCCGTCGCCACGGAAGCGGTGGCGCGAACTTTGTTGGCGGCAGCACTTGCGCGGGCGCCGGGCGGCCATGTAATAGAGTCCGAGCGCATCGCCTGAGCGCGCCGCCGGTTTCGCTACGGTTTCAACTGTCCGCGGATTTCCCCGCCCTTGTGCGCGGCACTATGCACGTTGACGTAGAGGCCACCGGCCTTGTATGCCTCGTATTGCGCGTCGGTCAATTTCGCGCCTGCCGGAACCGACCAGGTGCTATCGCCGCTTTTGGTCAAGGGTATGATCACCGGGCCGTTTTTCCCCGCTGCGGCGATATGGATATGCGCCATCGTTCCCGCGACTGCGCTCGTGGTGACGCTGCCGCTTACGCTCTTGTCGGCATTGACCGCTATCGTGCCGCTAGCGGATGCAGAAGTCATGACGGCCGGGACTTCCTGGTCGCCACCGAGCGTCACCGCGCCCCGGTCACCATAAGCCATGCTAGAGCATGCCGCGAGGAAGACCACCGCCGCGGCGACAATGCCCGGGACGCCCGGACGATTCGATTGCTGCAATGCGTTCATTGATAGTCTCCTCTGTTGTTGAACAACGACTTGGACGCAGGACTATAGTTGAACCACCGTCCTGCGTGCCCGGCAAACACTCCAGCCCCGGCCTTTATTCCACAGAAGGACTGATGCCGGCGGAAATCGCTGCGCGTTGCTAGACTACGGCTTTTTCCAGGGCCATCCATGTCGATCTCCGCCGATCCGCTGTTCGAACCGTTTTCGGTCAAAAGCCTGATACTTCCCAATCGCATCGTCATGGCGCCGATGACACGGAGTTTCTCTCCCGGCGGCGTGCCGGGCGCGGACGTCGCGGCCTATTACCGCCGTCGCGCCGAAAACCAGGTCGGGCTGATCATTACCGAGGGTGCGGTCATCAATCATCCGGCCTCGACCAACGATCCGCGCGTGCCTCAATTTTTCGGCGCGGGCGCGTTGGCGGGGTGGGCGCGGGTGGCGGACGAGGTTCACGCGGCGGGAGGGCGGATCATGCCGCAGATCTGGCATGTCGGCACAGTGAGAAGAGTTGGCGACCGGCCGAATCCCGAGGCGCCGCCGATCGGTCCGTCCGGCCTGTTCAAGCCGGGGGTCAAGGTCGTGGAACCGATGAGCGAGGCCGAAATCGGCGCGGTGATCGCGGCCTACGCCCAGGCCGCCGCCGACGCCCAGCGTCTTGGCTTCGACGGCGTCGAACTTCATGGCGCGCATGGTTACCTGATCGATCAGTTCTTCTGGGAGGGCACCAATCAGCGCACCGACCGCTACGGCGGAGACATGGTCGCGCGCACCCGCTTTGCCGTCGAAGTAATCCAGGCCTGCCGCCGCGCGGTCGGACCCGATTTCCCCATCGTGTTGCGCTACTCGCAATGGAAACAGCAGGACTACGCCGCGCGCCTGGCGGCCACGCCCGAGCAGCTCGGCAAATTTCTCACGCCCCTTGCCGACGCGGGCGTAGATGTCTTCCATTGCTCGACGCGGCGCTTCTGGGAAGCGGAGTTCGAAGGCTCCGCGCTCAATCTCGCCGGCTGGACCAAGAAACTGATCGGCAAGCCGGTGATCACGGTCGGCTCGGTGAGCCTCGACACCGACATGTTCGCGGCGTTTCGCGGGCAGGGAGCGGCGATCACCAGCATCGACAAGCTGATCGAGATGATTGCGCGCGACGAGGTGGATCTGGTCGCAGTGGGGCGCGCATTGCTGGTCGATCCTGCATGGGCGAGCAAGGTGCGCGATGGCAGGATGCAGGATCTCCTGCCTTTTACGCCCGAGTCGCTGCGTTCGCTGTCCTGAACAGATCCGGCGCGGCGCCCTGCGGCCGCCGCGCCTGGAGAAAGTGCGGCGCATGCGGTGAATGCATGGCGCGTGGAACCGCTTAGCGGATGTGTTTGCGCCGTTGTGCTTCGGCTACGAACTCTTCCAAATCGGGATCCAGCGCGTTGCGCGATGAGACGATCCCGATAACCTTGCCCTCCTCGACCACGGGTACGTGGCGGAAGCCGTTCTCGTACATCATGAGCAGCGCGGAGCCGAAGGACTTGCCGGGATCGACAGTCTGCGGCTCGGTGGTCATCACATCGGCCAGCATGGTCGTCAGCGTGTCACGCCCTTGCGCGATGACGCGAAATACGGCGTCGCGCTCGGTAAAAATCCCGACCAGGCGCTCGTCTTCGACGACCATCACCGCGCCGACATTCTTCTTTGCCATCAGCTTGGCCGCCTGGCTGACGGTGGTCTGCGGAGCAGCGGTGAGAAGTTTTTTTCGTTCCATCACGGTTCTGATCCGTTGGCTGAACATGGCAGTCCCCCCCGGCTTACGTTGCAATACCCGCGCAACCGCGGCTTGGCCGACCTCATCGCCGCCTTGTGGCATGAGTCGGACTCCAACCCCGGAATCTCGTCTATCTGTTTATGTCTCCCCCGTCGTGGATGGTAGCGGCTGCGCATGGTCCGAACTTGACCAGGATCAACCTATGCGCAAATGGGCCGGTCTGCCGCGGGCGCCGCAAGCGCTCCGCGCCCGGGTTCCCGGTCGATCCGCAATGACCTGGTCAGGCAATCATGATTCCTTTTTCCTCAACGGCTTGAGCGTGCCCATACCCTTGGCGACGAGCGCGCCGGCTTCGTCGCGCACCTCCGCCTCGCAGAACAGGGTCGATTTGCCGCCGCCGATCACCCTGCCTTCGGCGCTGAGCCGGCTGCCCATGCCGGGGCTGATGAACTTCGCATTCATCTCTATGGTCAGGATGCCGCCCGGCGCATTCTGCAGATGCAGCCTTGCGGCCAGGCTCATGGCGCTGTCGAGCATGGTCATGATCACGCCGCCGTGAGCCGCTTTCCAGCTATTGCGGAACGCCGGTTTGATCTCCAGCGCGAGCAAGGCGCGCCCTTCGCGGTTCTGGACGCGCTCGACGCCCAGGTGATCGATGAACGGCAGCGGCGTTCCGTACTCCTTGCTGAGGCTCAGCTTGATACGGACGGGGGTGCTCGGTTTGAGGCGCATAGCTGGCACGAGACCTTAAACAGTCCGAGCAAGGGGTACGCTCGGACGATCCTAAATGATGCTGGCGCCGCCGTCGACGGCGACGATCTGGCCGGTGATGTGGGCCGCGGCATCGGAGGCGAACAGCGCCGCCAGACCCTTCAGATCCTCCTCGCCGCCGAGACGGGCGAGCGGGGTCTGCGCGATCGCGGCCTCGCTTATCTGCCCCAGGATCCACTGCGTCATCTTCGACGGGAAGAAGCCCGGCGCGATCGCGTTGACGGTGATGTTGTACTGCCCCCATTCGGCGGCGAGCGCGCGCGTCATGTTGACCACGGCGCCCTTGCTGGTGTTGTAGGCGAGCGAGCGCTGCAGGCGCGGATCGTTGCCGAGCAATCCGGCGATGGAGGCGACGTTGACGATGCGGCCGTAGCGGCGCGGGATCATCGACAGCCTGCCCACCAGCTGCGTGGTCAGGAACAGGCCGGTGACATTGAGATTCATGACTTTTTCCCACGCCTCCAGCGGATGCTCCTCGGCGGGCGCGCCCCAGGTGGTGCCGGCATTGTTGACCAGCACGTCGATCTGCCCATAGTGTTTCATGATCTTTTCGATCGCCGGCTTGATGCTCGCGGCCTGGCTATGGTCGCAGGGCAGGGACAGCACTTCGAGGTGCATGCGCTCCAAATGTTCCTTGGCCTGGGCCAGTTCGTCGGGCTTGCGCGCGGTCAGAGCCAGTCTGGCGCCCATTTCGCCCAGCGCTTCCGCGATCTGCAATCCCAGGCCGCGCGAGCCGCCGGTGACCAGGGCGACCTTGCCGGTCAGGTCGAACAGTTTTTTTATGCTCATCGGGAAAATCTCCTTGGTGCAAATAATTCTGATTTCAAAGTGAAATGGTCCAGGTTGGGAAAGGAATGATTGCACCCCATTCCCGACTCACCATGTTCTCGATTCGTGATCGCAAACGCGGCGCAATGCGCGACTTATGCAGGCGTAAGACTCCAGCGCTTGGCGCGCTGCGTCAGTGCATCCACGTATTCGGGCCAGTCATGCAACGTCGCGGGATCGAAGTCCGCGCCGTCGGGCCACACCAAAGTGTGAACTTTGGGGTCGATCTTGGATGCGTTGAATAGCGCCAAATCTTGTAGCCGCGCGTAAAGCTCTCCGGAAAGAACCGGGAAAAAATCCATCGTTCGCCCGGTGCCCTCGTCGAAGGCAATGCGCAGCGTATAGGCGCCAACGGTGTCGAACGACACGATGCGGGTAGATCGGATGGCTCATCGGTTGTTCCTCAGAATAGCGGATTGATCGCGAGCAGGGCACGATATGCGATCCGCCGATCTCAAAACTACATCCGAATGATGATGCCGAAAAAGCGGCACGACTCAGGCATGCGAAAAGCTTACGCTACAGCGGCCCGCGACGCAACGCCGAGCGATAAAGCGGTGACAGGAAACCGGCGCGCCAGACTTGGCCCTGCTGCCGTACGAATACCCCCAATAGGCTCCGGGAGCGCCAAGACGCCGTACCAATACCCGTCTACCGACAAGGATCAACAACGGCGATCGGGGGATCGCGTTTCCACACCCCGCTCATCGAAACGGACGTGCGGATTTCCCGCATCCGGCTCTCGGACCACACCCTACACTTTCACGCACGCCACGCTACACCACCGCGCCCGCTCAGGCGTACAGCAATGCGAGAGCAGCGGAGGAACGCAGTGGAGGACGAACAACAGGGCGTCTTACGGTCCTTTCAGCGAACAGATAGCATCAGTATGTTGCCCGACCGCCCGACAGATCGAACACCGCCCCCGTGTTGAAGGTACACGAACCCGAACACAGCCAGGCCACCATCTCGGCCACCTCGGCAGGCTCGCCCAGGCGCTTCATGGGGCTTTTATCGATCATGATCTGTACGTGCTCGGGAGACATTTGCGCGAGCAGACCGGTGCGTATCGCCGCCGGAGCGATTGCGTTGACCAGTACACCGCTTGTGGCCAATTCCTTGCCGAGTGATTTGGTGAGTGCAATCACCCCGGCCTTGGACGCACTGTAAGCCGAAGCATTCGCAGTGCCTTCCTTGCCGGCCAGCGAGGCGATGTTGACGATGCGCCCTTGACGGGCGCTGCGCATGAGTGGAACGATAGCGCGACACACGTTGAACACACCGACCAAGTTTACCTCGATGATGCGCTGCCATTCAGCCGGGTCGTACGCATCCAGCGTGACAGTGGATCCGGCGAAACCCGCGTTGTTCACCAGGTAATCGATGTGCCCCCAGCGCGCCTTCAGAGCGTCGGTGGCGCGGGCGATGCAGTCGCGGTCGCTTACGTCGACAGCGTGGAACAGGCCATCGTCCGCGGTTGGCGCAAACCGGGGGAGATCCCAGACCACCACGGTAGCGCTGTCAGCGCGCAGCCGTTGCACCACCTCGGCGCCAATGCCCTGGGCACCGCCGGTTACCACGGCCACATTACCGCTGAAGTTATAGTTTGCGCTGGAGTAGTTCACGATCAATGAATGAACTGCCTTGTCTTGTAAAGCCGCCATGATAATGCCCCAATCATATTATTCCAATCAATGAATGTCCTTGGACTAAGTGCTGTTGGGTCTTTCGTTGCACGACCATCGCCCGGCGCAGGATCTGGTTACCGTGCGTGATGTCGCGAACGCGCAGATCGACAAGATCGCAGCCGCGTAGCTTGCCATCGATTGCAAGATTGAACATCGCCAGGTCTCGAACCCGGCACCCGTTCTGGAGGTGAATGCGGATGGACCAGATGTCTTTGGGTTTCAGGGGCGGCGTCTGACCGACCAGTTTGCCTTTGTTCCACGGTTCCCGGCATTGAGTGGATTCCATGACAGACTCCTTCGTTGTCGATCGGAGCCCGATTATTC
>JBQMQE010000171.1:3712-9799 GCA_052172655.1 Burkholderiales bacterium | reverse complement strand
TCCGGCCACTGCGGGCGGTGCATTAGCAGGTAGTGAATCGCAACGGCGAGGTAATGGTTGGGGTTCATCAGCCCCGCAGAGGGCGTGACGATGCCGTGGCGGTCGGTGTCGGCGTCGTTGCCCCAGGCGATATCGAAGCGCTGCGCCAGCGCGACTAGGCTGGCCATCGCGTAGGGGCTGGAGCAATCCATGCGGATCTTGCCGTCATGGTCCAGGGTCATGAAGCCGAAGGCGGGATCGACTTTTGCGTTGACCACGTCAATGTCGAGGCCGTAGTGCGCGGCTATCGGTTTCCAGTAGTTCACCGCCGCGCCGCCCATGGGGTCGACGCCGATTTTCAGTTTCGCGGCGCGGATCGCCTCCATGTCGATCACGCTGGCGAGATCGGCGATATAGGACGCGGCAAAGTCCTCCTCGCGCGTGGTCGCGGCGGCGAGCGCCTGCGCGTAGGCGGTGCGCTTTACATCCCTGTTGCCTTGCGCGAGCAGGGCGTTGGCGCGCTCTTCGATCCAGCCGGTAACGTCCGTATCCGCCGGGCCGCCGTTGGGCGGGTTGTATTTGATGCCGCCGTCCGCGGGCGGGTTGTGCGAGGGGGTGATGACGATGCCGTCGGCGCGGCCCGCGCCGCGCTCGCCGCCGTGCTCGCTATTGTGCGCGAGGATCGCGCGCGAGATCACCGGCGTTGGGGTGTAGCCCTGATCGCGCTGGATCCGGGTTTGCACGCCGTTGGCCGCGAGCACTTCCAGCGCGGTGCGCTGGGCGGGGGCGGACAGGGCATGCGTGTCCATGCCGAGGTAGAGCGGTCCCGAAATCGCGTTCTGCAGCCGGTATTCGCATACCGCCTGCACGATGGCGAGGATATGCGCCTCGTTGAAGCTGCGCTTGAGCGCGCTGCCGCGATGGCCGCTGGTGCCGAAAGCCACGCGCTGCTCAGGATTGTTCGCGTCCGGCGCGTCGTGATAGGCGCCGAGCAGCGCCGGCAGGTTCACCAGGACGGAGGCGGGGGCCGGTTTGCCGGCCAGTGGGTGCACCATGATTGTTCCTAAGCCGGGAAGAAAATTTGAGGCCCGCGCTATTGTCGCCAATTGCGCTGCCCGGCGCCAGCGCATCCGCGGGCGCGCGCCGTTCGAGCCTATGCGCCCGCGCCGTTGATTTGGATCAAATGCGCTGCCGCGGGGCGGACTAGCATTTGCACTGTTACACTCGCGGGTAAGCCCCTTCGTCGTATTTCGTATTCTTAATCCGGCCGCAATCCCAGGGTCGCTGCTACTCAAGGTCCGCCGCAGTGCGCAGGGCATAACCAGGAGCAATGCATGAGTGCCATCAGCCGTTTCCCCGTACCCAAGCTCGAAGAACTGCCGCAGGACATCCGCGAGCGCATCGTCGCGGTGCAGGAGAAGTCCGGCTTCGTGCCCAATGTATTCCTTACGCTCGCGCACCGCCCGGACGAGTTCCGCGCGTTCTTCGCGTATCACGACGCGCTGATGGAAAAGCAAAGCGGGCTCACCAAGGCCGAGCGCGAAATGATCGTGGTCGCCACCTCCGGCGCCAACCAGTGCCAATACTGCGTGGTCGCACATGGCGCGATCCTGCGCATCCGCGCCAAGAACCCGCTGATCGCCGACCAGGTGGCGGTGAATTACCGCAAGGCCGACATCACGCCGAAGCAGCGCGCCATGCTCGATTTCGCGATGAAGACGTCGCTCGAGCCCTGGACCATAGGCGAGGCCGACTTCGACGTCCTGCGCGGCCACGGTTTTTCCGACGAGGACATCTGGGACATCGGCGGCGTCGCCGCGTTCTTCGCGCTGTCGAACCGCATGGCCAACCTGATCAACATGCGCCCCAACGACGAGTTCTACAATCTGGGCCGCGACAAGCGCTAGCCGGCGGAACATTTGAATGCCGCTGCAAACCCGTTTTTTTTGCAGCGGCCTGATTTAGGGGAGTATGAGGGGATATCTCCCCTCATTTCGTAAAGGGACGCCGATGCGCATACTGCTCCTGTGGCTGATCAACGCCTTGTCGCTGCTGGCGGTACCCTATGTGTTGCCCTCGGTCAGCGTCGACAGCTTCTACGCCGCGCTGGTGACAGCGCTGCTGCTGGGCCTGATCAATACCCTGATCCGGCCGCTGCTGGTGCTCGTCACCCTGCCGATCACCATCCTCACCCTGGGGCTGTTTACCCTGGTGATCAACGGGTTCCTGTTCTGGTTCGTGGCCTCGTTCGTGGACGGCTTTCGCGTCGGCGGCTTCTGGTCCGCATTCTGGGGCGCCATCGTCTACAGCCTGATTTCGTCCGTGGCGAGCTGGCTGCTGATACCGCGGCCGCGGTTCCCGCCGCCGCCGCCGCCGCAGGAGCCGCCCGACGACTATATCGATTCGACCGCACGCCGGCTGTAGCAAGCCCGCCCACACGCAGATCCGGCGCAGGCCGACTTTACAAGAGCACGATGTCGAACTGCTCCTGGCTGTAGCTCGACTCGGCCTGCATCGACACCGGCTTGCCGATAAAGTCCTCGAGCATCGCCAGCGACTGCGACTCGTCTTCCAGGAACAGATCGATCACCACCTGCGCGGCGAGGATGCGGAACTCGCGCGCGCTGAACTGGCGCGATTCGCGCAGGATTTCGCGCAGGATCTCGTAGCACACGGTGCGCGCCGCCTTGACCTGGCCGCGGCCGCCGCAGGTGGGGCAGGGCTCGCACAGCACATGCGCCAGCGATTCGCGCGTGCGCTTGCGCGTCATCTCCACCAGGCCGAGCTGGGTGAAGCCGCTCACCGTCATGCGCGTGCGGTCGCGCGCGAGCGTCTTGTTGAATTCGGCCAGCACCGCGTTGCGGTGCTCGGCGCTGTCCATGTCGATGAAGTCGACGATGATAATGCCGCCGAGATTGCGCAGGCGCAATTGGCGCGCGATCACCTGCGCCGCCTCCAGGTTGGTCTTGAAAATGGTGTCGTCGAAATTGCGCAGGCCGACGAAGCCGCCGGTGTTGACGTCGATGGTGGTCATCGCCTCGGTCTGGTCGATGATCAGATAGCCGCCCGACTTCAGGTCGACGCGGCGCGCCAGGGCGCGCTCGATTTCGTCCTCCACGCCATACAGGTCGAACAACGGCCGCTCACCGGTGTAGTGGTCCAGCCGCGTGAGCACGTTCTGCATGTAGCTGCGCGCGAACGCCTGCAGCTTGAGGAAATTCTCGCGCGAGTCGATCAGGATGCGGCCGGTGTTCTCGTTGACGAAATCGCGCAGCACGCGCTGCGCCAGCGACAGGTCCTGGTACAGCAGCGAGGGCGCGGGGGAGGACAGGCTTCTCTCGCGCAGGCTCTGCCACAGCTTGCGCAGGTACTGCAGGTCGTTCGCGAGCTCCGCGTCGGTGGCGGCTTCGGCCATGGTGCGGATGATGTAGCCGCCTTTTTCCTCGGCGGGCAGGATCTGTTTCACCCGCTCGAGCAGCAGCGCCCGGACGCTTTCGTCCTCGATGCGCTGCGAGATGCCGATGTGCGAATCCTGCGGCAGATGCACCAGCATTCTGCCGGCGATGCTGACCTGGGTCGACAGGCGCGCGCCCTTGCTGCCGATCGGATCCTTCACCACCTGCACCAGCAGCGGCTGGCCTTCGGCGAGGATTTTTTCGATCGGCTTTTGCGCCGCCTTGACTGGCTCCGCACCGCCATGGACGTTCTGGCGCTCCTCCCAGATGTCGGCGACGTGGAGGAAGGCGGCGCGCTCCAGGCCGATCTCGACGAAGGCCGACTGCATCCCCGGCAGCACGCGCGCCACCTTGCCCATGTAGATATTGCCGAGCAGCCCGCGGCTGGCGGAGCGCTCGATGTGCAGTTCCTGCGCAACGCCGCTGTGCATCACCGCGACCCGCGTTTCCTGCGGCGTTACGTTGATCAGTATGTCTTCGTCCATGCGGCCATTCTACCGGATGGCGCCGCAAGCGCTTCTGCGGCCCGAATGGGCGCGGACCGCGGCTAGGCTGGCGTCGCCGGCCTCAAGCGGACGGGCCGAGGCCGAAGCGGCTTAACAGCAGTTCGGTCTCATACAGCGGCAGGCCGACTACGCCGGAATAGCTGCCGCGGATCTCGGCGATGAAACCCCCGGCGCGGCCCTGGATGCCGTAGGCGCCAGCCTTGTCCCTGGGTTCGCCGCTGGCCACGTAGCGCGCGATCTCGGCGCGGTCGAGCTCGCGAAAGCGCACCGCGGTCACCGACAGTTCGGTCTCCATGCGCGCGAGCAATTTGAACGCGACCGCGGTCAGCACCTCGTGCTCGCGCCCCGACAGGCGCGCCAGAAAATCCGCGGCCTCGGTCGCATCGGCCGGGATGCCGAGGATTTCGTCGTCGATGCACACGGTGGTGTCCGCCGCCAGCACGCCGCGCAGCGGCAACCTGCGCTGGATCACGCGCATCCAGCCGCTTTCGACCTTGTCGCGGCACACGCGCAGGACGTAATCGCGCGGCTTTTCACCGGGAAGAGGATGCTCGTTCACGTCGGGGCTGCGCTCCGCCGTGATGCGCCGGGTCAGCACCTCGTGCGCGACGCCGATCTGGTTCAGCAGTTCGCGCCGGCGCGGGCTGCGCGAGGCGAGATAGATGGATGAATTGCCGGCCAAAATGTTTACTCCCGGTGGTAGGGGTGGCCCCCGATGATGGAGAGCGCGCGATAAAGCTGTTCCGCCAGCAGCACCCGCGCCAGGCCGTGCGGCAGCGTCAGGCTGGACAGCCGCAGTTGCATGGCGCAGGCCTTCTTCAGCGCCGCGTCGAGGCCGTCCGCGCCGCCGATAAGAAACGCCACCGGGCCGCGTTCCTGCATCCACCCATCGAGCTGCACCGACAGGCCGATCGTGCCCAGATCCTTGCCGCGCTCGTCCAGCGCGATCACGCGGCCGTTCTTGGGCAGCGCCGCGCGGATGCGCAGCGCCTCTGCAGCAAGCATTTGCTCCACGGTTTTTCCGCTGCTGCGGGCTTCGGCTTTGACCTCGATGAGATCGAGCGCGGTGCCCGGCGGCATGCGCTTGGCGTATTCACGGTAGCCCTCGGTCACCCAGGACGGCATGCGCGTCCCGACGGCGACTACGACGAGTTTCATCGGGGCTTGCGCGCGTCTCACCCGGCGCTCGGCTGCGCTTGCGCCGCCTTTTTGTGTGCGCGCGTCCGTTTGGGTTCGGGATGGTCCCACAGCTCTTCGAGGTTGTAGTAGCGGCGGATGGCCGGCTGCATCACGTGCACGACGATGGCGCCGAGGTCCACCAGGACCCACTCGCCGCTGTCCTCGCCTTCCACCGAGAGCACGGGGTAGCCGAGCGCCTTCAGTTTTTCGCGCACGTTGTCGGCGAGCGCCTTGACCTGGCGCGTCGAGTCGGCGCTGGCGATGATGATGCGCTCGAACAAGGGCGAGAGATGGGCGACTTTGAGCACGACGATGTCGCGGGCCTTGATGTCTTCGAGCGCGGCAACCGCCGCTTTTTCCATTTTGCGGATATCCATTAGTTCTTGCGAGTCTCCTTCGAGTAGAGGTGTTGCGCCCGAATATAAGCGAGAACTGCAGCGGGAAGCAAATGGTGCATGTCCTCGCCGGCCGCAAGTCCCGCGCGCACGGCCGAGGCCGAAATGTCCGTCGGCGGCATGGGAAAGCGCGCGATCCTGCCCGCCGCGCTCGCGGCGAGCTGTTCCGGCCGCGCCGAGCGGCGCGCGATCTCGGCCGAGAGCTCCGGCGCCGGCCCGCCGTCGCTCGGGACGTAGCCCGGGCGGGTGGCGACGGCAATATGCGCCAGCTCGAACAGTTCGCGCCAGCGCAGCCAGGTCGGCAGGCTGAGGAAGGAGTCGCTGCCCAGCAGCAGCAGCAGCGGCTGCGCGCGGCCGACTTGTGCGCGCATGCGCGTGAGGGTGTGCACGGTGTAGGTCGGCTCGCTGCGCTCGAGCTCGCTCGCGTCGATGCGGTAGCGCGCATTGCCTTCGGTCGCGAGCTGCAGCATCGCCAGGCGGTCGCGCGCGCATGCGTGAACCGGACGTCGAGCCCGGCGAGATCAAAGATGAACCTGATCCAGGTGCGGCCGGACTTTGGGTAGGAAATCAGGG
>JBQMQE010000171.1:0-3702 GCA_052172655.1 Burkholderiales bacterium | reverse complement strand
GGCGGCGCGCGGTGCCCGGGGCTGCCCGAGGGCAGCCACAGCACTTCGGCGACGGGCAGACCTTTAATCGCCGCTTCGGCCAGCGCGACATGGCCCAAGTGCACCGGGTCGAAGGTGCCGCCGAGGATGCCGATGAGCTGAGGACCGGGCGAGTTCAAACCGCTCGCGCTCAAGCTGAAGTACTCAAGCTGAAGTACTCAAGATTTTCGCGCCGCACCGACGGGCAGCCCGGCTATGCGGCGCATCTCCGGCTCATCGAACACCGCGGGGTCGGCGAGATAATCGAGCAGCATGTCGGTGGCATCGAACCCCCAGAACAGCTCCCCGGTTGTTACACCGTTTGCGTCAGGACGCTCGCCGGAATTTACGCCGCTCGCGCCAGGGCGCTCGCGCTGGGCGTCGAACGTCGGCACGCCATACACGCCGCGATCGATCGCCTGGCGGCCGTTGGCGGTGAGCGCGTCTTTCACGCGCTGCGCGGCGATCATCGCGTCGGCGGCGGCAAGGTCCAGGTTCAGGCGCGCGGCGAGCGCCGGCCACTCGCCGGCCGCCGAGCGGCCTTCCATCCAGATGAATTCGAATATGGTCTTGACCGCCTCATAGCTGCTGCCGAGCGCGAGCGCCAGGCGCAGCGCATGGATCGGATTGAACGGGTGCGCCGGCGGATAGTTCATGGCGATGCCGTGCCGGCCGGCCAGCCAGTAGGTGTAGCGATAAGTCTGCAGGCGCTTCGCCGGTATCTCCGCCGGGCCCTTGCCGCCCCAGTGGTTCAACAGGCCGGCGAACAGCACCGGGCGCAGCTCGGCCTTCTGCATCAGCTCCGGGTAAGCCTCGAACTGCAAATAGGAATAGGGCGAAACGAAATCGAAATACCAGACCAGCCGCGCCGCTTGCCGGGGGCTCACGTCCTGATCTGCCCTTCGCCGAGCACGACGTATTTCTGCGAAGTGAGACCTTCCAGCCCCACCGGCCCGCGCGCGTGCAGCTTGTCGGTGGAAATGCCCACTTCCGCGCCCAGGCCGTACTCGAAACCGTCGGCGAAGCGCGTCGAGGCGTTGACCATCACCGAGCTCGAATCGACCTCGCGCAGGAACCTTTGCGCTTTTTCCTGATCCTCGGTGACGATGGCGTCGGTGTGCGCCGAGCCGTACTTGGCGATGTGCTCCATCGCCTGGTCGATGTCCTTCACCACGCGCACCGCCAGGATGGGCGCGAGATATTCCGTGTACCAGTCCTCCTCGCTCGCGGGCTTGATCGCGGGCACGATCTTCCTCGATTGCGCGTCGCCGCGCAGCTCCACGCCCTTGTCGAAATAGATGTGCGCCAGGGGCGGCAGCACCTTCTGCGCCACGGCTTGGGCAACGAGCAGGGTTTCCATGGTGTTGCAGGTGCCATAGCGTTGCGTTTTGGCGTTGTCGGCGATGCGTATCGCCATCTGCAGGTCGGCGTCGTCGTCTATATATACGTGGCACACGCCATCGAGGTGCTTGATCATCGGAATGCGCGACTCCTTCATCACGCGCTCGATCAATCCCTTGCCGCCGCGCGGCACGATGATGTCGACGTACTGGTTCATCGTCAGCAGCTCGCCCACCGCGGCACGGTCGGTGGTCGCGATCACCTGGATCGCAGTGAGCGGCAGCCCGGCCGCGGCGAGGCCCTCGTGCATGCAGGCGGCGATCGCCCGGTTGCAGCGCAGCGCCTCGCTGCCGCCGCGCAGGATGGCGGCGTTGCCCGACTTCAGGCACAGAGCGGCCGCGTCGGCGGTGACGTTGGGGCGCGACTCGTAAATGACGCCGATCACGCCCAGCGGCACGCGCATGCGCCCGACGCGGATGCCGCTGGGGCGCTCGCGCAGCTCGGTGATGGCGCCGATCGGATCGGGCAGGCGCGCGATCTGCTCCAGGCCCTCGGCCATGTCCTCGACGCCGGCGGGGGTGAGCTGCAGGCGGTCGAGCAGCGCCGGCTCGAGGCCGGCCGCGCGTGCCTCGGCCACGTCCTCGGCATTGGCGGCAAGGAGCAGCGCCGCGTCGCGCCGTATCGCCGCGGCGGCAGCGGCGAGCGCGCGGTCCTTGGCGGCGCTGTCCGTGCGCGCGAGCACGCGCGCAGCCGCGCGCGCCTGCTCGCCCACCTGGCGCATATAGAGCTTGATGTCCCTGATTTCGGCGACTGCGTTCATGGCCGCGATTTTACCCCCCTAAGGCAGGCAAGTCTCATCGGGTGCACCCCCTTGCTGCCTGCGCGTAGAGGGCGGCGGCGTGGGGCTTGCAGATCTGTTCTCAATTCGGCTACAATCGTTCTCAATATGAGATCGCAAATCCCTGCTCAGGCGCCGCAGCTGGTCGAGATCCTGTTTGGCGCCTATCGCCGGCAGATTCTGGCGCTGCTGCTCTTGCGCCCCGACGAGGGCTTTCATGTTCGGGAAATCGGTCGGCTGACCGGTGTGCCTGCGGGCTCGCTGCATCGCGAATTGAAACTGCTGAGCGATGCGGGACTGCTGCGCCGGTCGGAGGCGGGCAATCAGGTGCGCTACCAGATGGACGGCACTTGCCCGATTCATGAGGAACTGGCCGGAATCTTCCGCAAGACCGTCGGCATGGCCGACGTGCTGCGCGAGGCGCTGACGCCGATTGCGGACAAAATACGCTTGGCGTTCATTTTCGGATCGGTGGCGCAAGGGAAAGAGCGCGCCACCAGCGATATCGATGTACTCGTGGTGGGTTCAACCTCGTTCGCGGCCGTGGTTGAGGCATTGAGCAGGGCAAGCGAGCGCTTGCGGCGCGACGTGAATCCGGTGGTGATGACCAAGGCCGCATTCGAGGCGAAACTGGCCAGCCGCGACCGTTTCACTGCCAGAGTGGCGCGCGAGCCGAAAATATTTCTCTTAGGGGATGCCAGTGAGTTTGCAGAATTTGCTGAAGATCGGCCTGCTTAAGCCGCATCCGCCCGATGCCGCCGAGATGCGGCGCCTGCTGGCGGCAGCAGCTCGAAATCTCGCCGATGCGCGCGTTACCGCGATCAGCCCGGAGACTCGCTTCGATGCGGCCTACAAGGCAGCGATGCAGGCGGCGCTGGCGGCATTGATGGCCCATGGTTTTCGGCCCGACACAAACCGGCCGGGTCATCATGCGACCTTGCTGCAGGGGCTGACGCTGACGATCGGACTGGCGCCGGCCCGCGTGACAGTGCTCGATACGCTGCGGCGCAAGCGCAATCTTTCCGACTATACCGGCCAGGATATCGACGACTCTTCGGCGGAGCATTGCATCGCCGAGGCCGACCGTCTGTTGCAGGACGTAACGGCCTGGCTCGAGGCGAATCGGGCGCAGCTGATTGCTCCGAAAAGCTGACGGCGCAATGAATCCTGGGCACATGGCGAGGCCGCCGCGCGGTGCTACGCGCTCTCGGGCGCGCCCTGCCACAGCATGTCGTAGCCCAGCTCCTTGGTCTCGGAGCACATCGTCGCCAGCACCTCGAACTTGGAGTTGAAGATCTTGTCGGCATGCGATTTCTCGTGCTCCTCGAACGAGCGCCAGTAGGTGACGATGACGTAATGCTCATCGGCGGGCGTGGTGTCCCCGATCGAGCCCTCTTCGGAGACGAAACCCGAGAACTTGAACACCTGGCCGGCGATGAAACCGCCCTTGTCGCCGCCGTAGGTTTCCTTGACGATGTTGCACATCTCGCCCACGGCGAGCTCGA
>JBQMQE010000170.1:0-9840 GCA_052172655.1 Burkholderiales bacterium | reverse complement strand
GTGTAGCTCAATTGGCAGAGCGTCGGTCTCCAAAACCGAAGGTTGGGGGTTCGAGGCCCTCTTGGCCTGCCACTATTAACAGTGCTCCGTATATGCCTCACACGGAGCCGAGACGGATCGATGGCTGACAAAATCAAGCTGGTACTGGCTGCGCTGCTGCTTGCTGCGGGCGTGGCGGGGTTTTATTACCTCCGCGACAGCGCCGCCATAGTGCGCCTTGCCGCCATCGTCGCCGGCGCCGCTGCCGGCGTTGCGGTCGCATGGTTCACCGCGCCGGGGCAGCAGTTCCTGGCGTTCCTGCGCGAGACGATTGTAGAAGTGAAGAAGGTGGTGTGGCCGACGCGCAAGGAGTCGCTGCAGACCGCCGGGATCGTCTTCGCTTTTGTGCTCGTCATGGCGGTGTTCCTGTGGTTGAGCGACAAGACCCTGGAATACGTGTTGTACGACTTGATACTGGGTTGGAAGAAACTATGAGCAAGCGCTGGTACGTGGTTCACGCCTATTCCGGCTTCGAGAAGTCGGTGCAGCGCGCGCTCGAGGACCGTATCCGGCGCGCCGGCATGCAGGAAAAATTCGGCAAGATCCTCGTTCCCACGGAAGAGGTGGTCGAGATGAAGGGCGGCCAAAAGAATATTTCAGAGCGCAAGTTTTTCCCCGGCTATGTGCTGGTGGAAATGGAGATGGACGACGAAAGCTGGCACCTGGTGAAGAGCACCAACAAGGTCACCGGCTTCGTCGGCGGCACGGCGAGCAAGCCGACTCCGATCTCGGTCAAGGAAGTCGCCAACATCATGCACCAGATGCAGGAGGGCGTTGAGAAACCCAAACCCAAGGTGCTGTTCGAGGTGGGTGAAGGGGTACGCGTCAAGGAAGGTCCGTTCACTGATTTCCACGGCCTGGTGGAAGACGTCAACTACGACAAGTCGAAGTTGCGCGTGTCGGTGACGATCTTTGGCCGTGCAACACCGGTCGAACTGGAGTTCGGACAGGTCGAGAAGGCCTAGTTCGGTTGCGCCGCGAAGGTGCGAGCAGCGCGAAATTGTAGTCTCTGCGGCTGTTGTGCCGTTGCGGCAAGGCGCAGTTGAAGTTGAAGTGATGTTTAACCGGGGAGGGCGCAAGCCCGCTTGAACCCACAAGGAGTGACATATGGCAAAGAAGATAGTCGGCTTCATCAAGCTGCAGGTTCCTGCAGGTAAAGCCAACCCCAGCCCCCCGATCGGACCGGCGCTGGGCCAGCGCGGCCTCAACATCATGGAGTTCTGCAAAGCGTTTAATGCGCAGACGCAAAAGGTGGAGCCGGGCCTGCCGCTGCCCGTGGTGATCACCGCGTTTGCGGACAAGAGCTTCACCTTCATCATCAAGACGCCGCCCGCAAGCGTGCTCATCATGAAGGCGATCGGGATCGACAAGGGCAGCAAGGTGCCGCATACCGACAAGGTGGGCAAGCTGACGCGCGCCCAGGCCGAGGAGATTGCCAAGACCAAGATGCCCGATCTCACCGCATCGGACCTGGATGCCGCGGTGCGCACCATTGCCGGCAGCGCGCGTTCCATGGGCGTGATCGTGGAGGGCGTGATATGAATCAGTTAGCCGCAAGACTCTCCAAGCGCCAGAAGGCCACCGCCAAGCTGGTCGAGCGCAACAAGGCCTATGTGGCCCTGGAAGCAATGAAATTGATGAAGCAGGCGGCTACCGCCAAATTCGACGAATCGGTGGATGTCGCGGTCAACCTCGGCATCGATGCCAAGAAATCGGACCAGACCGTGCGCGGCTCGGTGGTGCTGCCGGCGGGTACCGGCAAGAAAGTGCGGGTAGCGGTGTTTGCGCAGGGCGATAAGGCCGCCGCGGCCACGTCTGCCGGTGCCGACATCGTCGGCATGGAAGATCTGGCCGAGCAGATCAAGGCCGGCAAGATGGATTTCGACGTGCTTATCGCCAGCCCCGACACCATGCGTATCGTCGGCCAGTTGGGCCAGATCCTGGGGCCGCGCGGCCTGATGCCGAACCCGAAAGTGGGTACGGTGACGCCGGACGTGGCCACCGCGGTGAAAAACGCCAAGGCTGGCCAGGTTCAGTACCGCGCCGACAAGGGAGGCATCGTGCAATGCACGATAGGCCTGGCTTCGTTCGAGCCAGAAGCGCTGTGCGAAAACCTGAAAGCGCTGGTGGAAGCGCTGAACAAGGCCAAGCCCGCCACCAGCAAGGGGATTTACCTGCAGAAACTGTCGGTGTCGAGCACCATGGGCCCGGGCATCCGCGTGGATGTCGCGAGCGTAAACACCTAAAAGCGCCTAACAGAATTGCTGTTGGGCGCCTGGTTTAGGGGAGCACGAGGGGACGCGCCCCGAAGGTCTCGATCCCCCTTGAGGGGAAAGTCGCCGTAGGGGATGTGCCCCCGAATTGTTAGGCGTTCTAGAAGGATATGAATCCCCGCTTGCGCGGGGACAGAACTTTGGGCCGCAGCGGCAGGCAATCGCCGCGGCGGGTTATCAAAGACCGTTGGGGTTCGAGGGTGATCAGTGACGGATTGAGGGAAACCAAAATCCGACATTGCGAGTTGCCCGAAAACTTAATCGGTAGCTGATACAGGAAGGATGTGCGATGGACGTACCCCTCATCACGCATTGCCTGTCATCGGCAATGCCCAACGCAGATGGCGCACCCCAATACAGGGTTTTTCCTGAATGTAAGGTCGCCGCAACGTAACGCAGGACGAGGAATGCGAAGCGCAGAGGGAGAAAGCACGCAGGTGCCGCGCCCCGGAGGTGTTTTGGAATCCGAGTTTTGCATTCAACAGGAGGTAGACCTTGAGTCTCAATCTTGAGCAGAAGAAGGCGGTGGTTGCCGAAGTGTCCGCGCAGGTGGGCACGGCGCAGGCGATCATCGTCGCTGAGTACCGTGGTTTGGGAGTGGGCAGCATGACCGATTTGCGCGCCAAGGCGCGCAAGACGGGCGTGTACCTGCGCGTGCTGAAGAACAGCCTGGTGCGCCGTGCCGTGAAGGATACGCCGTTCGAGAAGCTGGCCGAGAAGATGATCGGCCCGCTTGTCTACGTCATTTCGTCCGACCCGGTCGCGAGCGCCAAGGTGCTGAACGATTTTGCCAAGGCCAACGAGAAGTTCGTGATCAAGGCCGGGGGCTTGCCGAACGCGATAATTTCCGCCAAGGAAGTCACCGCGCTCGCCAACCTGCCCAGCCGCGAAGTATTGCTCGCTACCCTGCTTGGCACCATGCAGGCGCCGGCGGCCAGATTCGTGCAGACGCTGAACGAGCTGCCCGGCAGGTTTGTGCGCACGCTCGCAGCGGTTCGCGATCAGAAAGAGAAAGTGGTCGCATAGCTTCGCCTTCCACACTTCCGTACCAGTTATCAACGACTTAAACGACTTAACATTCAGGAGCTAAAAATGGCAATCGCAAGAGCAGAACTACTCGACGCAATCTCCAACATGACCGTGCTCGAACTCTCCACCCTGATCAAGGAAATGGAAGAGAAATTCGGCGTATCGGCCGCCGCCGCGGTCGCGCTGGCCGCTCCGGCTGCTGCAGGCGCCGCGGCTCCGGCTGCGGAAGAGCAGACCGAATTCACCGTTATGCTGAACGCATGCGGCGAGAGCAAGGTCAATGTGATCAAGGTGGTGCGCGCGATCACCGGCCTGGGCCTGAAAGAAGCCAAAGACCTGGTTGACGGCGCGCCCAAGGCGGTAAAAGAAGCCGTGTCGAAAAAAGATGCTGAAGACATCCTCAAGCAACTGACTGATGCCGGCGCTAAGGCCGAAATGAAGTAGGCGCTAGGGCAATCGGGCTGGCAGCCGTTTCTTGCGTTTGGGCTGCCGGCCCTTGCCTTTTTTTAGAATTACCGACTAGTTGCGCAGAGGCTTGAAGAGAGTGACCAGACCGATGTCATTTTGCATCGTTGATCCCTGTCTTGTGACCCCTGACTCCCGAATTCTGACTCCCGCATCCTGAACTGGAGCTGTTATGACCGCCGCTGCCATCACTTACACCTCGACCGAGAAAAAGCGTATCCGCAAGAGCTTCGCCAAACGCGCAGCGGTGCTGAACGTGCCATTCCTGCTGGCTACGCAGCTCGACTCCTTCACCGCGTTCCTGCAAGCGGCGGTGCCGCCGGAGAAGCGCAAGAACGAAGGGCTGCAGGCGGCCTTCACCTCGATTTTTCCGATCGAGAGCCATTCGAAGAATGCGCGGCTGGAATTCGTCAGCTTCGCGCTGGGAGAGCCGCCGTTCGACGTCAAGGAGTGCCAGCAGCGTGGCCTCACCTTTGCCAGCCCGCTGCGCGCCAAGGTGCGCCTGACCATCATGGACAAGGAAGCGAGCAAGCCCACGATCAAGGAAGTGAAGGAGCAGGAGGTCTACATGGGCGAGATCCCGCTCATGACCACCACCGGCTCGTTCGTCATCAACGGTACCGAGCGCGTCATCGTCAGCCAGTTGCACCGCTCCCCGGGCGTGTTTTTCGAGCACGACCGCGGCAAGACGCACAGCTCGGGGAAACTGCTGTTCTCGGCGCGCATCATCCCCTACCGCGGCTCTTGGCTCGACTTCGAGTTCGACCCCAAGGATTACCTCTATTTCCGCGTCGACCGCCGGCGCAAGATGCCGGTGACGATACTGCTCAAGGCAATCGGCCTGACACCGGAGCAGGTGCTGAAGGAATTCTTCGCCTTCGACACCTTCCATTTCAGCAAGAAGGGCATTCAGTTCGAGCTGGTGCCGGATCGCCTGCGCGGCGAGACCACCAAGTTCGACATCCTGGACAAGCACGACAAGGTGATCGTGCCCAAGGACAAGCGCATTACCGTCAAGTACATCCGCGACATGGAAGCGGCCGGAATCAAGAAAATCGCCGTCCCCGACGACTACCTGCTCGGACGCGTGCTCGCGCACAACGTCGTCGATACCGAGACCGGCGAGATTCTGGCGAACGCCAACGACGAGATCACCGAGACCGTGCTGGCCAAATTGAAGGAAGCCGAGGCCACCAGCATTCACACCATTTACACCAACGACCTGGACCAGGGGGCGTACATTTCGCAGACCCTGCGTATCGACGAGACCGCCGACCAGTTCGCGGCGCGTGTCGCCATCTACCGCATGATGCGTCCGGGCGAGCCGCCCACGGAAGAGGCGGTGGAGTCGCTGTTCAACGGCCTGTTCTACTCGGAAGAGCGCTACGACCTGTCGGCCGTGGGGCGGATGAAATTCAATCGCCGCGTCGGCAGGAACGAGCTGACCGGAGCGGTGACGCTGTCGAACGAGGACATTCTCGCCGTGATCCGCATCCTGGTCGAACTCAGGAACGGCCGCGGCGAGATCGACGATATCGACCATCTCGGCAATCGCCGCGTGCGTTCGGTGGGCGAGCTGGCGGAGAATCAGTTCAGGGCCGGCCTGGTGCGCGTGGAGCGCGCGGTAAAGGAGCGCCTGTCGCAGGCTGAATCGGACAACCTGATGCCGCACGACCTGATCAACGCCAAACCGATTTCGGCCGCGATCAAGGAGTTTTTCGGATCAAGCCAACTGTCGCAGTTCATGGACCAGACCAACCCGCTGTCGGAGATCACGCACAAGCGCCGCGTGTCGGCCCTGGGACCCGGCGGCCTGACGCGCGAGCGCGCCGGCTTCGAGGTGCGCGACGTGCATCCGACACATTACGGCCGCGTCTGCCCGATCGAGACGCCGGAAGGCCCGAACATCGGCCTGATCAACTCGCTCGCCCTGTTCGCGCGCACTAACCAGTACGGTTTCATGGAGACGCCATATCGCAAGGTCGAGAACGGCAAAGTCACCGATCAGATCGATTTCCTGTCGGCAATCGAGGAAGGCAACTTCGTCATCGCCCAGGCGAATGCCGACCTGGACAAGGGCAAGCTGAAGGAAGGCCTGGTGTCCTGCCGCAACAAGAACGAGTTCATGCTCGCCACCCCGGACCGCGTCGAGTACATGGACGTGGCGCCCTCCCAAATTGTCTCGGTGGCGGCGTCGCTGATCCCATTCCTCGAGCACGACGATGCCAACCGCGCACTGATGGGCTCCAACATGCAGCGCCAGGCGGTGCCCTGCCTGCGGCCGGAGAAGGCCCTGGTCGGGACCGGCATCGAGCGCACGGTTGCAGTCGACTCCGGCACTGCGGTGCAGGCGCTGCGCGGCGGCGTGGTCGATTACGTCGATGCCAGCCGCATCGTGGTGCGCGTCAATGACGATGAGACCGTAGCGGGCGATGTCGGCGTGGACATCTACAACCTGGTCAAGTACCAGCGTTCCAACCAGAATACCAACATCAACCAGCGCCCGCTGGTGAACGTGGGCGAGAAAATCGCCAAGGGCGACGTGGTCGCCGACGGCGCCTCGACCGACATGGGCGAGCTCGCGCTGGGCCAGAACATGCTGGTCGCGTTCATGCCCTGGAACGGCTATAACTTCGAGGACTCGATCCTCATTTCCGAGCGCGTGGTCGCCGAGGATCGCTATACCTCGATTCACATCGAGGAGCTGACGGTGGTGGCGCGCGACACCAAGCTCGGCCCCGAGGAGATCAGCCGCGACATTTCCAACCTGTCCGAGGCGCAACTGTCGCGTCTGGACGAGTCGGGCATTGTCTATGTCGGCGCCGAAGTCGAGGCGGGGGACGTGCTGGTGGGCAAAGTCACACCCAAGGGCGAGACGCAGTTGACGCCGGAAGAAAAGCTGTTGCGCGCGATCTTCGGCGAGAAGGCATCCGACGTAAAGGACACCAGCTTGCGCGTCCCGTCTGGAATTTCCGGCACGGTCATCGACGTGCAGGTGTTCACGCGCGAGGGGATAGAGCGCGACAAGCGTGCGCAGCAGATCATCGACGATGAATTGAAACGCTATAAGCTGGACCTGGTCGACCAGATGCGCATCGTCGAAGCCGACACATTCGAGCGCATCGAGCGCCTGATCGTGGGCAAGACGGTCAACGGCGGACCGAAGAAGCTGGCCAAGGGCGCCAAGCTCACCAAGAGCTACCTGCAGGAACTGGAACACTACCACTGGTTCGACATCCGCCTTGCCAACGAAGAGTCGGCGGCGCAGCTCGAAAGCTTAAAGGAAAGCCTGGCGCAGAAGCGCGTCGATTTCGACGTGGCGTTCGAGGCGAAAAAGAAAAAGCTCACCCAGGGCGACGAATTGCCCCCGGGCGTGCAGAAAATGGTCAAAGTCTACGTCGCGGTGAAGCGGCGCCTGCAGCCCGGTGACAAGATGGCCGGCCGCCACGGCAACAAAGGCGTCATCTCCAAGATCGTGCCGGTCGAGGACATGCCCTATATGGAGGATGGCACCCCGGTCGACGTTGTGCTGAACCCTCTGGGCGTACCTTCGCGCATGAACGTGGGCCAGATTCTCGAGACCCACCTGGGCTGGGCGGCCAAGGGTCTGGGCGTGAAAATCGGTGAAATGCTCAAGGCACAGGCCAAGATCGCCGACTTGCGCAAATTTCTCAACCGCATCTACAACAGCAGCGGCAAGGCGGAAAACCTGGCCGTGTTGAGCGACGACGAGGTGGTGCGCCTGGCATATAACCTGAAAGAAGGCGTGCCTTTCGCCACGCCGGTGTTCGACGGCGCCAACGAGGCCGAGATCAAGGACATGCTGGAGATCGCCGGCTTGCCGCGCGACGGCCAGGTCAGGCTGAAGAACGGCCATACCGGCGAGCCCTTCGACCGTCCGGTGACCGTGGGTTTCATGCATGTGCTCAAGCTGCACCATCTGGTCGACGACAAGATGCACGCGCGCTCCACCGGGCCGTACAGCTTGGTGACGCAGCAACCGCTGGGCGGCAAGGCGCAGTTCGGCGGCCAGCGCTTCGGCGAGATGGAGGTGTGGGCGCTGGAAGCTTACGGCGCCGCCTACACCCTGCAGGAGATGCTGACGGTCAAGTCCGACGACATCTCCGGCCGCACCAAGGTGTACGAGAACATCGTCAAGGGCGACCACAAGATCGACGCCGGCATGCCCGAGTCGTTCAACGTGCTGGTGAAAGAGATCAGGTCGCTCGGCATCGACATCGATCTGGAACGGTACTGAGGTTCCGGACCTGCGCGGTTGGACGCGGATAAAACGCGTTCCAACCGGCGTCGATCCGGTAGCTAATTTGGATTTTGGTTTTTAGGTGCATCACGCCACTGTGGAGTGAAAGATGAAAGCACTACTCGATTTGTTCAAGCAGGTTACGCAGGACGAAGAGTTCGACTCGATCAAGATCGGTCTCGCCTCGCCTGAGAAGATCCGCTCCTGGTCCTACGGTGAAGTGAAAAAACCGGAGACCATCAACTACCGCACCTTCAAGCCGGAGCGCGATGGCCTGTTCTGCGCCAAGATTTTCGGGCCGATCAAGGACTACGAGTGCCTGTGCGGCAAGTACAAGCGCCTGAAGCACCGCGGCGTGATCTGCGAGAAGTGCGGCGTCGAGGTGACGCTGGCGAAAGTCCGGCGCGAACGCATGGGCCACATCGAGCTTGCCAGTCCGGTTGCGCATATCTGGTTCCTGAAATCGCTGCCTTCGCGACTGGGCCTGGTGCTCGACATGACGCTGCGCGACATCGAGCGCGTACTCTATTTCGAAGCCTACGTGGTGACCGACGCTGGCATGGTGACCGATCCCGACATCCAGCGCTGCAAGCTCCTGACCGAAGAGCAATACCTGACCAAGGTCGAGGAGCATGGCGACGAGTTTTCCGCCGCGATGGGTGCCGAGGGCATACGCGAGCTGTTGCGCAACCTCGATGTGGCGCACGAGATCGAGCACCTGAGGAAAGAGCTGGAGAGCACCACCTCGGACACCAAGATCAAGAAATTCGCCAAGCGCCTGAAGGTGCTGGAAGGTTTCCAGAAATCGGGCATCAAGCCTTACTGGATGATCATGGAAGTGCTGCCGGTGCTGCCGCCCGACCTGCGCCCGCTGGTGCCCCTGGACGGCGGCCGCTTTGCCACTTCGGATCTGAACGACCTGTACCGGCGCGTGATCAACCGCAACAACCGGCTGAAGCGCCTGTTGGAACTCAAAGCGCCCGAGATCATCGTCAAGAACGAGAAGCGCATGCTGCAGGAGGCGGTGGATTCGCTGCTCGACAATGGCCGCCGCGGCAAGGCCATGACCGGCGCCAACAAACGCCCGCTGAAATCGCTCGCGGACATGATCAAGGGCAAGGGCGGACGCTTCCGCCAGAACCTGCTCGGCAAGCGCGTCGACTACTCCGGCCGCTCGGTGATCGTCTCCGGCCCGAGCCTGCAGCTGCAGCAGTGCGGCCTGCCCAAGCTCATGGCCCTGGAGCTGTTCAAGCCGTTCATCATGGCGCAGCTGGTCGAGCGCAAAGCGGTGCAGAACATCAAGGCGGCCAAGAAGATGGTCGAGTCGATGGTGCCCGAGGTCTGGGACGTGCTCGAGGAGGTCATCCACCAGCATCCGGTGCTGCTCAACCGCGCGCCGACCCTGCACCGCCTCGGCATCCAGGCCTTCGAGCCGGTGCTGGTCGAGGGCAAGGCGATCCAGGTCCACCCGCTGGTCTGCCACGCGTTCAACGCGGACTTCGACGGCGACCAGATGGCGGTCCACCTCCCGCTGAGCGCCGAGGCGCAGGCGGAGGCGCGGATCCTGATGCTCTCGGCGAACAACATCCTCTCGCCGGCCCACGGCGCGCCGCTGGCGACGCCGACCCAGGACATGGTGCTGGGCATCTACTTCCTCACCTACGGGTCCTCAGCCGAGGAGCTCTTGAAGCTCGACGAGGAGCTGAAGGCGGGTAAGAGCGCCAACGGCAACGCGCCGAAGGTCTTCCGCTCCGCGCAGGAGGCCGAGCTTGT
>JBQMQE010000169.1:237-9852 GCA_052172655.1 Burkholderiales bacterium | reverse complement strand
ATACTCGATGCCATGACGCTGAGCCTGGTCAGCGGCCAGCGCATCGAGATCCGCGGCTTCGGCAGTTTCGGGCTGAATTATCGCCCGCCGCGTACGGGCAGAAATCCGAAGTCGGGCGACAAGGTCCAGGTGCCGGAGAAGTTCGTGCCGCACTTCAAGGCCGGCAAGGAACTGCGTGAGCGCGTCGACTCGAATTAGCGCGCGTGCTGCGAGCGAGAACGGGCGGCATCGTGTTGATGCCGCTTGTTTTTTCTGAAGCGACCGGGCCGTGCGCGTCCTAGCCTGGACCCTGCGCATCATCCTGTTCCTGGCGCTGTTCCTGCTCGCGCTGAAGAACACCGATACGGTAAATCTGCATCTATATTTCGACCAGGTGTGGCCGGCGCCGCTGATCCTGGTGCTGCTGGTGTTCTTTGCCGCCGGCGCCGCGATGGGCGTGCTCGCCACGCTGGCCACGGTGTTCAGACAGCGGCGCGAGATCGCGCGGCTGCAGCGCGAACTGCGCAGCCGCCGGCGGGACGATAGCGGCGGTCCCCCGGTCGCCGACGGCGACATCGACGCGCAATGAGCAAGTTGAACAGCGTGTCCACTGCGATTTCATGCGCTTTCCGGTCGCCTGCGGCCTGAAGAATCGCCATGGAATTCGAATTCTGGTGGCTGCTCGCGTTTCCGCTGTTCTTCGGGCTGGGCTGGCTTGCGGCGCGCATCGACATCAGGCAGCTTGTGTCCGAATCCCGTTCGCTGCCGCGCTCGTATTTCAAGGGCCTCAATTTCCTGCTCAATGAACAGCCGGACAAGGCAATCGAGGCTTTCATCGAAGTGGTCAAGGTCGATCCGGAAACCATCGAACTGCACTTTGCGCTGGGCAATTTGTTTCGGCGCCGCGGCGAGACCGAGCGTGCGATCCGCATGCACCGCAATCTGCTTGAGCGCGGCGATCTGGGCCAGGAGCAACGGCTTGCCGCGCTGTTCGAGCTGGGACAGGACTACCTCAAGGCGGGATTGCTGGACCGTGCGGAGGAGGTTTTCGTCAAGCTGCGCGACACGCCGCATCGCGGCGCCGCGCTGAAAGCGCTGCTCGACATTTATCAGCAGGAAAAGGATTGGGAAAAGACCATAGGCGTCGCAAGCGAGCTGGGTGCGGACCTGGGCCAGCCCTGGAACAAGGAGATCGCCAACTACTATTGCGAGCTCGCGGCGATCGAGATCACGCACTCGCGCACCGGCGCGGCCTTGGCGCGCCTGGATGAGGCGCTAAAATCCAATCGCAAGTGCGCGCGCGCCAACGTGCTTCTGGGCGATATCCATGCGGCTGCCGGCGATCACGCAGCGGCGATCGAGGCATGGAAGCGGATCGAGCAGCAGAACCCCGCCTATCTCGCGCTGGTGGCGCAGCGCTTGCTCGATAGCTACCACGCGCTGGACAAACAGGACGAGGGCTTGACGCTGCTGCGCGGCTTCCTCGCCAACTCGCCTTCGCTGGACCTGCTCGACGTTGTGTTCCAGGCTACGCTGGAGGCGCAGGGGCCGGAGGCGGCGCACAGGCTGGTGCGCGACGAACTGCGCCGCAACCAGACCCTGCTCGGTCTGGACCGGCTGCTCGACGCCGAGTTGCTGGTGGTCCGGCCCGAACGCCGCAGCGACGTGCAACTGGTCAAGAATCTGGTGCACAGTCACACGCAGCGTGTCGCGCGCTACTGCTGCGAGAACTGCGGCTTCAAGGCGCGCCAGTTCTACTGGCACTGTCCGGCCTGCGGCGGCTGGGAGACCTATCCGCCGCGGCGCAGCGAGGAATTCGATCTGGCTCCGTGAGGGATGGACTTTGTCGGGACCTCCAAGAATTGTCGTTCCGAGGCCACTGGCCGAGGAATCTGCTTTTTACGGCCTACGAAAAGCAGATTCCTCGCTACACTCGGAATGACATAATTGAATTTTGTGAATATGCCCCATAAATCATTCGGAGCGTAAATTGAAAATAACAGTGGTCGGTACGGGGTACGTGGGACTGGTCAGCGGCGCCTGCCTTGCAGACGTCGGCAACGACGTGCTGTGCCTGGATCTGGACGCAAGCAAGATCAATATCCTCAATGAGGGCGGCATCCCCATTTACGAGCCGGGGCTGAAGGAGATGGTGAATCGCAACCACAAAGCCGGGCGCCTCAATTTCACCACCGACATCGAGCAGGCGGTTGCATTCGGCACGGTGCAGTTCATCGCGGTGGGGACCCCGCCCGCCGAGGACGGCTCGGCCGATCTGCAATACGTGCTCGCGGCGGCGCGCGGCATCGGCCGCCACATGCGCGATTACCGCGTGGTGGTGGACAAATCCACCGTGCCCGTGGGAACGGCCGACAAGGTGCGTGATGCCATTGCCGAGGAGTTGAAGAAGCGCGGCGCCGACATCGACTACAGCGTGGTGTCGAATCCGGAATTTCTCAAGGAAGGCGCCGCGCTCGAGGATTTCATGCGCCCCGACCGCATCGTGGTGGGCAGCGACGACGAGCGCGCCACGGTCGTCATGCGCAACCTCTACGCGCCGTTCCAGCGCAGCCACGAGCGTCTGATCACCATGGACGTGCGCTCGGCCGAGCTGACCAAATACGCTGCCAACGCCATGCTGGCTACGCGCATCTCTTTCATGAACGAGCTCGCCAATCTGGCGGAGCGCCTGGGCGCGGACATCGAGTGCGTGCGCCGCGGCATCGGTGCCGATCCGCGCATCGGCTACCATTTTCTGTATCCGGGCGCGGGCTACGGCGGCTCCTGCTTTCCCAAGGACGTGCAGGCGCTGATGCGCACCGCGGGCGAGGCGGACATGGATCTGCTCATCCTCGACGCGGTGGAGCGGGCTAACGCCGCGCAGAAACAGGTGCTGGGCGGCAAAATTCTGAAGCGCTTCGGCAACGACCTGAAAAGCCTGAATTTCGCGCTCTGGGGGCTGGCATTCAAGCCGAATACCGACGACATGCGCGACGCGCCGAGCCGGGTGCTCGTGGCCGGGCTGCTCGCGCACGGCGCGAGCGTCACCGCCTACGATCCGGTCGCCATGGCCGAGGCGCGGCAGATCTACCAGGGCGAGAGCCGTGTACGTTTTGCCGGTTCGCCGATGGCCGCGCTCGAAGGCGCCGATGCCCTGGCGATCGTGACCGAGTGGAAGGAATTCCGCAGTCCGGATTTCCAGCGGATAAAGGAGGTCCTGCGCACGCCGGCCATATTCGACGGGCGCAATCTATACGAACCGGCCGAGGTCAGGAAGAACGGGCTGGAGTACTATCCGATCGGAAGGCTGTAGGGCGAGAATCGTGGCTTGCTGCCCGTTGTTCGAGCCACGAGCAACGCACAACGAACCACGCACCATGAGGGTTGGCGATTTGAAATTGCTGCCGGATTTGACCAAGGCGCGGCTGCTGGTGGTCGGCGACGTGATGCTCGACCGCTACTGGTTCGGCGAGGTGAGCCGCATTTCGCCTGAGGCGCCGGTGCCGGTGGTCAAGGTCGAGCGCACCGAGGAGCGTCCCGGGGGCGCATCGAATGTGGCGCGCAATGCGACCGCCCTGGGAGCGCGGGTGACGCTGCTGTCGGTGGTCGGCGACGACGAGGCGGGCGCGCGCCTGCGCGAGCTGGTCGAAGCCGAGCGGGTCATCGTCTGCCTGCACAAGGATGCCAGCATGCCCACCACGATCAAGCTGCGCGTGATCGGCAGGCAACAACAGTTGCTGCGCATCGATTTCGAGACCCTGCCCAGCCACGAGGTGCTGGCGGACAAGCTGGCCGATTTCGAGCGCTTGCTCGCAGACTGCAATGTGCTGGTGCTGTCCGATTACGGCAAGGGCGGACTCGCCCACATCGAAAAAATGATCAAACTCGCGCGCGCCGCAGGCAAGACCATCCTGGTCGATCCCAAAGGCGACGACTACTCGCGTTACCATGGCGCCACCATCATTACGCCCAATCGCGCCGAAATGCGCGAGGTGGTGGGGCGCTGGAAAGACGAGCAGGACCTCACCGAGCGGGCGCAGGCGCTGCGCCGCGAGCTGGGCGCCGAGGCGCTGCTGCTCACGCGCAGCGAGGAGGGCATGAGCCTGTACCAGGAGAGCGGCGTGTTGCAGGAGGCGGCGAAGGCGCGCGAGGTGTTCGATGTGAGCGGCGCAGGCGATACCGTCATCGCGGCGCTGGCCGCCATGCTCGGCAGCGGCGCGACGCTGCCGCAGGCGATGCACGTGGCCAACTGCGCCGCCGGCATCGTGGTCGGCAAACTTGGCACCGCCGTGGTCCAGCGCGAAGAGCTGCAGGCGGCATTGGCACCGGAATAAAGGGGAAAAGAGCATGTACTACGTAGTCACCGGCGCGGCCGGATTCATCGGCTCCAATCTGGTCCGGGCGCTGAACGAGCGCGGCGAGAGCGACATCATCGCGGTGGACAATCTCACGCGCGCCGACAAGTTCCTGAACCTGGCCGATTGCGAGATCGCCGATTTCATCGACAAGCGCGACTTCGTGGTGCAGCTTACGGCGGGGGAGTTCGAGGGCGCGATCGAGGCGGTGCTGCACCAGGGCGCCTGCTCCGACACCATGGAGACCGACGGGCGCTACATGATGGAGAACAACTACCGCTACTCGGTGGCGCTGCTCGATTACTGCCAGGAAGAGGAGGTGCCGCTGCTGTATGCCTCCTCGGCTTCGGTCTACGGTTCAGGCACGGTGTTCCGCGAGGCGCGCGAATACGAGGCGCCGCTCAACATTTACGGCTATTCCAAGTTCCTGTTCGACCAGATCGTGCGGCGGCGCCTGCCCGACGCCGGCAGCCAGATCGCGGGCTTCCGCTATTTCAACGTCTACGGGCCGAACGAGGCGCACAAGGGGCGCATGGCGTCGGTCGCGTTCCATTTCTTCAACGAATTCCAAAGCGAGGGCCGGGTGAAGCTGTTCCAGGGCTGGGACGGCTACGCCGACGGCGAGCAGAAGCGCGACTTCGTCTCGGTCGAGGACGTGGTCGAGGTGAACATGCATTTTCTGCAGCGGCCGTCGCTGTCGGGAATATTCAACCTCGGCACTGGCAGCGCGCAGAGCTTCAACGACGTCGCTGTGGCCACGGTCAACGCCTGCCTTAACGCCGAGGACCAGGCCGCGCTGACGCTGGAGGAGATGCGCGCGAGGAACATGATCGAATACATCGCCTTCCCCGATGCGCTCAAGGGCAAATACCAGAGCTATACCGAAGCCGATATTGCGTCGCTGCGGCGCGCCGGCTACACCGAACCCTTCCTCACGGTAGAAGAGGGCGTGGCACGCTATTGCGAGGAGCTGTTGGGAAAATGAGCGCGAAACAAATCACCTGGCCGAGCATCGAAGACAGCGTAGGCAATACGCCGCTGGTGCGCCTGCAGCGCATACCCGGCGCCGCCAACGAGCGCAACCGCAACCTCATCCTGGCCAAGCTCGAGGGCAACAACCCGGCGGGCTCGGTCAAGGACCGGCCGGCGCTGTCCATGGTGGTGCGCGCCGAGCAGCGCGGCACGATCAAGCCGGGCGACACCCTGATCGAAGCGACCAGCGGCAACACCGGCATCGCGCTCGCCATGGCGGCGGCGATGCGCGGCTATCGCATGGTGCTCGTCATGCCCGAGCACCTGTCGGTGGAGCGGCGCCAGACCATGCGCGCCTTCGGCGCCGAGATCCTCCTCACGCCGCAGGCGGGCGGCATGGAAGGCGCGCGCGACCTGGCCGAGAAGATGCGCGACGAGGGCAAGGGCGTGATCCTCGATCAGTTCGCCAATCCGGACAATCCGCTGGCGCATTACGAAGGCACCGGGCCGGAGATCTGGCGCGACACCGCCGGCAAGATCACCCACTTCGTCTCCAGCATGGGCACCACCGGCACCATCATGGGGGTGTCGCGTTTCCTCAAGGAGCACAACCCCAAGGTGCAGATCGTAGGCTGCCAGCCGACGGAGGGCTCGCAGATTCCGGGCATACGCAAGTGGCCCGAGGCTTACCTGCCGCGCATCTACGACGCCGCGCGCGTGGATCGGGTCGAGTCGGTGAGCCAGGCCGACGCGGAGGACATGACGCGGCGCATGGCGCGCGAAGAGGGCATATTCGCCGGCATTTCATCGGGCGGCGCCATGTGCGTGGCGCTGCGCGTCGCGGCCGAAGTGAAGAACGCGGTCGTCGTTTCCATCGTCTGCGACCGCGGCGACCGCTATCTGTCGACCGGCGTGTTTCCCGACTGATGACGCCTGTCCTCGCCTTCGACATCGAGACCGCGCCCGATTGCGACGGCCTGAGGCGGCTGTACGATCTCGACCCCGCGCTCTCCGACAAGGATGTGGCGGAGATCGCGTTTCAGCGCCGGCGCACCGCCGTCAACCACGATTTTTTGCAACTGCACCAGCAGCGCGTCATCGCCATCGCCTGCGCGCTGCGCGAGGGCGAGGGCTTTCGCGTCTGGTCGCTGGGCGCGCCTGAAGACAACGAGGGCGAGCTGATCCGGCGCTTTTTCGACGGCATCGAGAAATACACGCCGCAGCTCGTATCCTGGAACGGCGGAGGGTTCGATTTGCCGGTGCTGCATTACCGCAGCCTGGTGCACGGCATTTCGGCGCCGCGCTACTGGGACCAGGGCGAAGATGAGCGTGACTTCAAGTGGAACAACTACATCAGCCGCTACCACGCGCGTCACCTCGACCTGATGGACCTGCTGGCGCTGTACCAGCCGCGCAACAACGTGCCGCTGGACGAGATGGCCAAGCTGATCGGCTTTCCGGGCAAGCTCGGCATGGACGGCGCGCAGGTGTGGGGCGCCTACCTGGCCGGGAAGCTGCGCGAAATCCGCAGCTACTGCGAGACCGACGCGGCCAACACCTATCTGCTGTACCTGCGCTTTCAACTGCTGCGCGGCGTGTTCGACGCGGCGCAGTACGCGCGCGAGGCCGAGCTGGTGCGCGCCACGCTGGGAAAGTCAGCCGAACCGCACTGGCGCGAATTCCTCGAAGCCTGGAAATAAGACAATGACGGTAGTGATCGAATCGCTGGACCGCGAGGGGCGCGGCATTGCCCGAGTAGACGGCAAGGCCATTTTCATCGACGGTGGCCTGCCCGGCGAGCGGGTTTCCTACGACACCTATAAGAAGAAATCGAAATACGAAATGGCTTCGGTGACCGCGATACACCGGGCCAGCGGAGCGCGCGTGATGCCGCGCTGTCCCCATTTCGGCATCTGCGGGGGATGCAGCATGCAGCATCTGGAGGCGCAGTCCCAGGTCGCGGCGAAGCAGCGCGTGCTCGAAGACAATTTATGGCACATAGGCAAGGTGCGCCCGGAGGTGGTTCTGGCACCGATCTACGGGCAAACCTGGGGTTATCGCCACCGGGCTCGCATGTCGGTGCGCATGGTGTTGAAGAAAGGCGGCGCGCTGGTCGGTTTTCATGAGCGAAAAAGCAGCTTCGTCGCCGACATGACGAGTTGTGAAGTCCTGCCGCGGAGCGTATCCGACATGCTCGTTCCCTTGCGCACGTTGATTGCCGGATTGTCGCTGCCGACGCGGCTGCCTCAGATCGAACTTGCTGTCGGCGAAGCGGTTACAGTGCTGGTGTTGCGCATTCTCGATCCGCTTAGTCCGCAGGACGAGGGTCTGCTGCGGAATTTCGCCACCCGGCACGGGATCCAGTTCTGGTTGCAGACCAAAGGGCCGGATACCGCCGAGCCGTTTTTTCCGCTGGACGCGCCGCCGCTGTATTACTCCTTGCCCGAATTCGGGGTTCGAATTCACTTTCGCCCGACCGATTTCACCCAGGTGAATCATGCGGTCAACCGCATCCTGGTGCGGCAGGCGATGACTTTGCTCGATCCGCGGCCGGGGGAGCGTATCGCCGACCTGTTTTGCGGAATGGGTAACTTCAGCCTGCCGATTGCGAGCCGCGGTGCCGAGGTGTTGGGCGTGGAGGGCAATGCGGAACTGGTGCGGCGCGCCGAAGCCAACGCGCGTGAGAACGGACTGGCCGAGCGCGCGCGCTTTGAGACCGCGAATTTGTTCGACGCGTCGAATTGCGCAAGGTTTGGTGGTAACGACAGTGGCGCCAGTGGCGGCGGCTTCGACAAGCTGCTGATCGACCCACCGCGCGATGGTGCGGTCGAAGTGGTGAAAGCGCTGGGGGAAGGCGGCCCGCGGCGCATTGTCTACGTATCCTGCGACCCGGCGACGCTGGCGCGCGACGCCGAGGTGCTGGTGCATGTCAAAGGCTACCGCCTGGCCGCCGCCGGCGTGATCAACATGTTCCCGCACACCTCGCACGTAGAGTCGATCGCGCTGTTCGAGAAATAGCCGGCGCGCGGCCGTTGTGCGCCGGCCAAACAAAAAGGGCGGCCGCAGCCGCCCTTTCGCATGAAGCCTGCTACGTCTAGTCGCGGCCGCCCAGCCCCAGCAACTGCAGCAGGGCGGAGAACAGGTTGTAGATCGAGATGTACAGCGTAAGCGTGGCCGAGACGTAATTGGTCTCGCCGCCGCGCACGATGCGGTTCACCTGCCACATGATCATGAGCGAGGAGAACAGCACGAAAGCGCCGAGTATCACCAGGTACAGGATCGGGCTCTGCATGAACATGGAGGCCACGACCCCCAGCATGATGACCACCGCGCCCACGGCGAGGAAGCTGGTCAGGCCGCTGAAGTCGCGTTTGGTGTTGGAGGCGATGCCGGCCATGATGAAGAACACCGCAGCCGTGCCGCCCGCGGCCATCATCACCAGTTCGGTGCCGTTCGAGAAGCCCAGCGTCCTGTGCAGCAGCGGTCCGAGCAGCAGTCCCAGGAACAGGGTGAAGCCGAGCAGCAGCACCACGCCGAGCGAGCTTTCCTTGTTGCGCTCGATGGCATAGATCCAGCCGTAGAACACGCCCAGGATGACGATGAAGGACAGCATCGGGCTGGTGCGCATGAAACTCAGATCGATGTTGGTGCCGATCGCGGCGCCGATGGCCGTCGGGATCAGGGTCAAGCCCAGCAACATATAAGTATTGCGCAGCACCTTGTTCTGCTGCTGGGAGATATCCTGCGTCGCACCGGGCGTTCCGGCTCGTATGGTTCTCAGGTCAGGCTGCATGGTGTTCCTCCACGTTGTTTCATTACGTCGGTTAGAGTAGGTCAAATGCGAAAAAGTTGCAACTGCGACAGTATAACTGCCGCAACGTTAAATATCTATTGCAAAAAGGAATTTTGGGGCGGAAACGCGTAATTCAAGCCCGGTGGATGCTCTTGCCCATGACTTTCGTCGTACTTGCAGTGCCGGCGTGATGCGAGCCGCAGCGGTTCTGCGCCTGCGCCCTTGGCGGCAATGGCGCAGGTGAGGGCAGGCGCGTCGGTTTGGACTTTCTTCTGAAAAACGGCCGGCGCCCGACGCTGGGCTGATCCAATCTCACGCGCGATTCATGGCTATGCCGCACCGGGTGCTAAAATGCCGGCCGAGTAAGGCGTCATAATTGAAATAGGGAAGGTTGGCCGAGCGGTTGAAGGCACCGGTCTTGAAAACCGGCAGGGGCGCAAGCTCCTCGCGAGTTCGAATCTCGCACCTTCCGCCACCCCATCTTCTTTTCCATATCAAAATCTATAAAAATATATA
>JBQMQE010000169.1:0-227 GCA_052172655.1 Burkholderiales bacterium | reverse complement strand
ACTGAATGCCGTCGGCGTCAAATCCAAGAAGACGCCAGGCTATTACTGCGACGGCGGCGGCCTTTATCTGCAGATCGCCAAGGGCGGCAGCAAAAGCTGGATCTTTCGCTACACGCTCAAGGGCAAGACGCGGGAGATGGGCCTGGGCTCGTTGAACGCCGTCACCCTGGCGCAGGCCCGGGACAAGGCGCGTGAGCTTCGCTTCGTTCGGACTCAGGGTCTCGACC
>JBQMQE010000168.1:3717-9971 GCA_052172655.1 Burkholderiales bacterium | reverse complement strand
CCGCAGCCAGGGCATGATGGCTGCGCCGTTCATTCCGCTGGAGAAGGATCTGGATTGATCCTGTCCATCGCCCGCCCATGAAACTACAGAAAAGCACCAGCCTGGCGCTCTACAGCGTGCTCGAATTCGCGGCCAATCCGGGGCGGCAACTGTCAGCGGCCGAAATCGCCGAAAAATACGGTGCCTCCACTCACCACCTGGCCAAAGTCCTGCGCGAACTGGGGCGCGCCGGGCTGGTTGAATCGGCGCGCGGCGTAGGCGGCGGCTACCGCTTCAGCGGCAACGCCAAGCGGCTCACGCTGATGGACGTGATTGAACTGTTCGAGGACATCAGCACGCGTACCGGCGAGAGCGACGAGTTCGACGAATCGAGCGAGGTCGGTCGCGCCCTGGGCGCGGTAATGACGGAAATCGACGAAATCGCCAAAGCCACCTTCCGTTCGATCACCGTCGACACCATGCAGAAGCTGATCGAGCGCCAGCGCCGGGCGCTCGCCGTCACAAAGACCGCCGCTGAGGCTTAGGTAGGGGCGGGACTCGTCCTTTCCCGCCGTGTTTCCCTCGTTTTGTCGGGCCCGTTTAATCTAGATCAAGACAGCCGGCGGACGGTTTGAGGATGATCCGGGATCAACTAGAAGAAACGGATATTTTTTTCGCCAGGGAGGATCAGCGCATGCATGCAGTGCCGCAGGCAGTGGAGCAGCCGCAAGAGCGGACGCAAGAAGTCAAACCGTTGACCGGAAACGAGGCGATCGCGCGCGGCGCGTGGGAAGCCGGCGTGCGCGTCGCCGCCGCCTATCCGGGCACGCCGAGCACCGAGATCATGGAATCCCTCGCCGGCTATCCGGCCGAGGATCTGCACGCGCAATGGTCGACCAACGAAAAGGTCGCGCTCGACGTGGCCATGGGCGCTTCCTTTGCCGGCAGCCGCGCGCTGGCGTCGATGAAGCACGTCGGCCTCAACGTCGCCGCCGACGCGTTCATGTCTCAATCCTATATCGGCGTGAACGCCGGGCTGGTCCTCGCGGTATGCGACGATCCGGGCATCCACAGCTCGCAGAACGAGCAGGACACGCGCATCTACGCCCAGCTTGCCACCGTGCCGGTGCTCGAACCCAGCGACGCGCAGGAGGCGCTCGATTTTACGCGGCTTGCGTTCGACATCTCGGAGCAGTTCGACACCATGGTCATCGTGCGCGGCACCACGCGGCTGTCGCACACGCGCAGCCCGGTCGCAATAGGCCCGCGCAAGGAAGTACCGCTGCGAGCGTTCATCGAGGACCCGGCGAAGAACGTGATGATTCCGGCGCACGCGCGGCGCCGCCACCTGGTCGTGCTCGAGCGCGAAGCGAAATTGAAGCAATACCTGGAGACCGCGACTATCAACCGCTGGGAAACGGGCGACGCAAGCTTCGGCGTGATAACCGCCGGTACCTGCTATCCCTATGTGCGCGAGGTGCTGCCCAACGCGAGCGTGCTGAAACTGGGCGCCTCCTGGCCCCTGCCCGAGGACCTGCTGCGCCGCTATTGCGAGTCGGTCGAGCGCGTATTCGTCGTCGAGGAACTGGAGCCGGTAATCGAAAGGGAGCTGCGCTCGCTCGGCATCATTGCCGAAGGCAAGCAGTTTTTCCCGCGAACGGGCGAGTTCTCGCCCGAACTGGTGCGTGCCGGCTTCGAGCAGGCGGGCGTGCTCGAGCCGCGCGCGCAGCGCGGCAGTTGGGCGCTTGAACCGCTGGTGCGGCCGCCGGTGCTGTGCGCAGGCTGCCCGCACACCTCGAGCTTCATGGCGGTCAGGGCATCGGGCGCGCGCGTGGCCGGGGACATCGGCTGCTACACCCTCGCCTGTCTGGATCCGCTGCGCGGCCTGGACACGACGGTATCGATGGGCTCGTCCATCGGCAATGCGATCGGCATGTCCAAGGCCGGCGACACCAAGCCGGTGATGGCCACCATCGGCGATTCGACCTTCCTGCACGCGGGCATCCCCGGGCTGATCGACGCGGTCTACAACCAGGCCAACATCACGGTGCTGCTGCTCGACAACCACATCACGGCGATGACCGGCGGCCAGCAACATCCAGGCACGGGCAAGACGCTGCGCGGGGAGGACGCGCCGAAGGTGGATTACGAGGCGCTGGTGCGCGCCATCGGGGTGAAATGGGTGCGCACCGTGGATTCCTATAATCTCGCGCAGATGTACCAGACGCTGCGCGAGGCCATCGCGCATCGCGGCGTATCGGTGATCATCTCCAACCGTCCCTGCGTGCTCGACCCGGTCAAGATCAAGGGCCCTGCGCTCGCGATCGTGAACGAGCAGTGCAACGCCTGCCAGTCGTGCATGAACCTCGGCTGCCCTGCCCTCACCTGGGGGGACGACACCTTCGAGGGCCGGCACAAGGTAAAGATCGATCAAGCGCTTTGCATCGGTTGCACCCTGTGTGCACAGGTGTGCACGGTGGATTGCATCAAGCCGGCGGCGACGGTGACGCTATGAGCCGACCGACCGCATCGAGCAGCAGCATCGAAAGCGAGCCGCTGCGCCCTACCGCTGCGGCGGCCAAGGCGCGTGAACCGATGAACGTCCTGATCGTGGGCGTGGGCGGCCAGGGCGTCATCATGGTGTCCAAGGCGCTCGCCTGGCTGGCCCAGTCCAAGGGCTACCAAGTCAAGCAAAGCGAAGTGCACGGCATGGCCAAGCGCGGCGGCACCGTGTTCAGCCACGTGCGCTTCGGCCCCCAGGTATGGTCACCCACCATCCCCAAGGGCGAAGTCGATATCCTGGTCGCGCTGGAGTGGGCCGAAGGCCTGCGCTGGCTCGCCTACCTCAAGCCGGACACGGGAATTTTCATCTGCGACACCAAGCGCATCGTGCCACCGTTCGCCTGCCTCAACCGGCGTCCGGGCGCGCCCCTGCGCTACTCGCGCGAAACGCCGGCCGAAGTCAAGGCGCATGTCGCCGAAGGCTATGCGATCGACGCCACCCGCATGGCCGAGGAACTCGGCAATGAGCGCGCCGCCAACGTGGTGCTGATCGGCGCCTTGTCCACGGCGCTAGCCTTTCCCGCCGAGGACTGGGAAAAGGCGCTCAGCGCATTCGTGCCCAAGAAAACCATCGCGGTCAACGTCGAAGCCTTCCGTCTCGGACGCAACTGGATCGAAGAAGCACGAACCATCCCCGCGCAAACCGAGGTCCCGGCCGCGAAAGCCGCGGCGCCCGCGCATGTTCCGTACAGCGTGCGCCTTGAGATCACGCAAGAATGGTGCAAAAGCTGCGACATTTGCGTCAAGCTCTGCCCCGAGCGCTGCCTGCGTCTCAATCAGGAACGCATTGTCGAACTGGCGCAGCCGGAGAAATGCACCGGCTGCCGGCTGTGTGAATTGCTGTGCCCAGACTTTGCCATCCGCGTGCACCTCGACGCCGCACGCGTACAAGGCGTCGCTGCTGCCGCCGAAGGGAGCAGGCCATGAATGCCATCGACAAAGGGCTTGCGCCAAAAGCCGCGCTGCGCCTGATCTCGGGCAATCACGCCTGCGCGCTCGGCGCGGTCGCGGCAGGCTGCCGCTTCTTCGCCGGCTATCCGATCACGCCCTCTTCCGAGATCGCCGAGCGCCTGTCGCGGCTGCTGCCGCAAGTCGATGGCGTGTTCGTGCAGATGGAAGACGAAATCGCCTCGATCGCCGCGGTGATCGGCGCCTCGATGGGCGGCGTCAAGGCCTTGACCGCCACCAGCGGACCGGGCTTTTCGCTGAAACAGGAGAACATAGGCTACGCCGCCGGGGCCGAGATCCCGTGCGTGATTGTCAACGTCATGCGCGGCGGCCCCTCCACCGGCATGCCGACGCGACCCGCGCAGGGCGACATCATGCAAGCACGCTGGGGCAGCCACGGCGACTACCCGATCATCGTGCTCGCGCCGGCCTCGGTGCGCGAAATCTATAGCGAGACCCTGCGCGCCTTCGACCTGGCCGAGACCTGCCGCACGCCGGTGGTGTTGCTCTACGACCAGGTGATCGCGCAACTGACCGAGACGGTCGAACTCGCCGATGCAGGCGGCGCGCACGCCGAACGCAAATGGGCCAGCGGGCCGCGCGAGGACTATCAGCCCTACGCGGCGAACGAGGACGGCATCCCCGCCATGTCGCGCCCCGGCGCGGGTTATCGCGTGCACACCACCGGGCTGACTCACGCCGAGAACGGATTCCCGACGCAGAATCCCGAGGCCGTCGCACGCAACCTCGGGCGCTTGTTCACCAAGCTCGAGCGCCACCGTGAGGCAATCGACTCGTGGCAGGCGCTAGCCTGCGAGGATGCCGAAGTGGTGATCGTCGCCATCGGCATCAGCGCCCGCGCCGCAATGCGCGCTCTCGACATCGCCCGCGCCAACGGCGTGCGCCTGGGCCTGTTCCGCCCGATCACGCTGTGGCCGTTTCCGGAAGCTGCCTTGCGTGAGGCGGCAAAAAACGCGCGCGCCGTGCTGGTGCCGGAGATGAATGCCGGGCAGTTGAGCCTGGAAGTGGAGCGCATCCTCGGCAGCAAGCGCGTGCATGGCATCCTCCGCTACGACGGCGAACCGATTGCGCCGGCGGAAATCGCGGAGCGCGCTGAATCCCTTGCCAAGGAAGGGGCGGCATGAGCAGGAAGCAGGGGCCCCGCGTAGCGGGGATGCGACCGACCGCGATTGCCGCCGGCCGCCGACAGCGCAGTGTTCGTACTCGAGAGTACGCAAAGGAGGCGGCGATATGAGCAGCACGATCGTAGACTCGGCAGCCGAATTCGACGTGCGCGCTTATCTGCGCATGGAAATGATGCCGCATTTCCTCTGCCCGGGCTGCGGCCACGGCATCGCCCTGCGCGCACTGCTGTGGGCGATCCATGAGCTCGGCATCGACAAGGACAAGCTCGCGGTAGTGTCCGGCATCGGCTGCGCCGGTCGGCTCTCGGCCTACATCGACGCCAACACCTTTCACGTGACCCATGGCCGGCCGCTCGCCTATGCAACCGGACTCGCGCTCGCGCGGCCCGACCTGCACGTGGTGGTGATCACCGGCGACGGCGACTGCCTCGCGATCGGCGGCAACCACCTGATCCACGCCTGCCGGCGCAATCTGAAGCTCACCTGCCTGATGCTCAACAACGAGGTCTACGGCATGACCGGCGGCCAGGTATCGCCGACGACCTCCGAGACTATGCTCACGACCACCACGCCGCTCGGGAACTCGGAGCCGAACTTCGACGCCTGCGCGCTCGCCGCGGCCGCCGGTGCGAGCTTCGTCGGCCGCGAAGTGACGCATCACGTGCCCAAGCTGAAGGAACTCATACGAGCCGGCCTCGCCCATCCCGGCTTCGCATTCGTGGAGGTGCTCACGGATTGCACCGAGATCTTCGGGCGCAAGAACGAGCTCGGCTCATCGGCCGAGATGGTGCTGCGCCAAAAAAGCGAGCTGCGTCCGAGCGCCTATCGCGACACGGTGGACACGCCTTTCCGTTCGAACGTTCTTCCGACCGGCATCCTCACGAAAACAGACCGGCCTGAGTACGGCGCGGCCTACCGTAGGGCCGCCGCCGCGCAGCGCGCCGGCACGGCGGCCAAGGCCTCCACAGGCGCCAGCAAAGGAGGCGCCTGATGCGCGACGCCAGACTCGAAATCCGCATCGGCGGCACCGGCGGCCAGGGGCTGATCTTATGCGCCAAGATGCTCGCCGATGCGCTGTGCGCGGCGGGCAAGCGTGTCGCCCAGTCGCAGACCTACGAGCCGACCTCGCGCGGCGGCTACTGCAATTCCGACCTGATCGTGTCCGAGGGCGAAGTCGATTTCCCGCTGGCGACCGCGCTCGACTGCCTGGTGCTGCTCGACCGGATGGCGGTGAAGCCTTCCTGGCCGCTGCTCAAGCCGGGGGCGCTGGTGCTCGCGGACACGCGCCTGTGCCCGGACTTGCCCGCGGGCGACCATAACGTCAACTACCGCGCCCATCACTTGCCGCTCAGCCGCACCGCCATAGAACTGGGCAGCGAGCGCGTAGCGAACATCGTCGCCCTCGGCGCGCTAGCCGCGCTCAGCGGCGTGTGCGAGCGCAAAGCGCTGGAGCAGGCCGTGCGCGCGGAAACGCCGAAGAGTTTTCTCGACCTCAATATGGATGCCCTCGCGGCTGGATACCGGCTCGGTGAACAGATGGCCTCGACTGCCGCGGCGACTCAGTAGCTCTGCATTTCTTTGCCGACATATGCTTGGCCGCTGCGTGTAACGCTCATGCAA
>JBQMQE010000168.1:0-3707 GCA_052172655.1 Burkholderiales bacterium | reverse complement strand
TTGGATCGAGGAGGTTCCCGGTGTCAACTGTCAGGAGCGCACACGCGACGAACTGCTGAAAGCCCTGCGTGTAACGCTCATGCAAGCACTGGAAATGAACCGCACGGATGCCCGGGACGCCGCGGGCAAGGGCTACGAAGTGTATTGCGGTATGAAGCGCCGCGATTTATTGCGACACTTTTCCTCTCACGGCTGCACGCTGCTTCGTTCAGTTGCCAAAGGCTGTCAGCATCGTTGACTTCAATTTTTTCGCCTCGATCGGCTTGGTGATATAAGCCATTGCTCCCAGCGCAAGGACTTCGTGCGAGGTTTCGGGCATCGCGTCGGCGCTGACCGCAATGACGGGGACACTGGAGCCGTCTACCTTCATACATTTCAGAACATCCTTCCCGCTCATGTTCGACAGGTGCATGTCCAGCAGCAGCAAGTCCGGATTGAATGTATGCATCATTACCAGTCCCTCTTCGCCGCTCTCGGCGCATTTCACTTCCATACCGCGATATCTTGACAGGATGTTGATCATCAACAGTCTGTTGACTGGATTGTCTTCGATATAGAGGACTCTTTTTCCGGTCAGGGCGGCCAGTTTCGCGTCCAGTTCGGACAGTTCTTCGGACTTGCTCTTGGCGTCAACGGGCTTGGCGGTTTCCGGCGACATCTCCAAAAACTCGACCCAGAAATCCGAACCCTCGCCAACGGTGGATTTCACCCCGATCTCGCCACCCATGTATTCCACCAGTTTCTTGGTAAGCGCCAGGCCGATTCCATGGCCTTCGACCTTGCCGAACTCAGCGCCCAGGCGACTGAATGGCTTGAACAACAACTTCATTTTTTCGGGCGGGATTCCCATGCCGGTGTCCGCCACGGTGATTCTCAGTTTGCCGTTTGGACGTTTCTCGACCGATACGGTGACTTGCCCCCCCGGTCTGTTGTACTTGATGGCGTTGGACAGCAGGTTGATGAGCACCTGTTTGAGGCGCACATTGTCCGCCTGGGTGAACCATTTTCCATCTGCCACTATGTTGTTCCTGATGCTGATACCGTCCTTGCTGGCATTGGATTCGTTGAGAACAATGGTCTGTGTGATCAGCTTGCCGATCTCCACCGCGGTCTCTTCTATGCTGACCTTCCCGGCCTCGATCTTCGCCAAGTCCAGAATGTCGTTGATCAAGGCCAGAAGATGCCATCCCGCCTTGTTCACGTGCCCGACGAATTCGCGCTGCGCCTCCTGGTCCGGCGCCGAATGTCCGGGATCGGTGAGCATAAGATCGGTGAACCCGATAATGGCGTTCAGCGGCGTGCGCAGTTCATGGCTCATGCTGGCGATGAAATCCGATTTTGCGCGATTGGCGTTCTCCGCTTCCAGCATCGCATCCAGCATGGCGTGGCACGCCTCATCGCGCTGAATCCGGTTCAGGTAGGCGTTGGAATGATGGCGGATGCGGGCGATCAGTTCGACGGCGTCCGGCAACTTCACCAGGTAATCGCTTGCGCCCAGCGTGAACGCCTCGCTTTTTACCGCCGGCTCTTCCTTGGTCGAGAGCACGATGACCGGTATGTTCAGGGTATCCGGATTTTGGCGGTAGTGACGCAGCAACGCCATTCCATCCGTGCCAGGCATGACCAGGTCCTGCAGAATAACCGTCGGCTTGACGCTCTCGATCGCCTCCATCACCTTGGTCGGATCGGGACAGAAATGGAACTTGATGTCCGCTTGCGTGGCCAGCGTGCGCCGCACCGCCTCGCCGACCATCGCCTGGTCGTCGACCAGCAGCACCGAGATCGGATACTTTTTCGATAGCGCTGCGACTACCGAATTGTAGTCCTGCGATTGGCATCCTGCCACGATCTCGGAAGTTCTTACGGTTGCCATGAAACGCTCCTGTTTGATGTCATGTCGGAAAAACACCTGTCAGTTTCGGCGCAATATCCTGAATCGGCAGAACGTCCACCGCGGCTCCCAGCGCGGCGGCGGCTTTGGGCATGCCGTACACCGTGCTGCTCGCCTGATCCTGCGCTATGGTGTAGCAGCCTTTGTCGCGCAATGCTTTCAGACCGTGCGCGCCGTCCGCACCCATACCGGTCAGTATTACGCCCACCGCTTTCCCGTCCGAATGCTTGCAAACGCTGGCGAAAAACACATCTATCGACGGTTTGTAGACGCTGTGGCGCGGCTCGGACATATAGCCCAGCCGGTTCGAATTCTTCAGCACCAAATGCTCTCCGGCGCCGGCAAGCAGCGCCACGCCCGCTTCCAGACGATCGCCTTCCTTGGCCAGGCGCACCGGAATGACGGAATGGTGATTGAGCCAGTCCGCCATGCCATTCACAAACATCTCGTCGATGTGCTGAACGATCACCAGCGCCGCCTTGAAGTTTTTCGGCAAACTTTCGAGCACTACAGCCAATGCGCCGGGCCCGCCGGCGGAAGCGCCGATCGCGACCAATCCGACAGGATGTTTGGACGGCAGGACTGCTTCGATTTCCTCCTCCAGGTCTACCGCCGTATCCTGACGAATGCGTTGTTCGATGTCATTGATCTTCTTGAGCAAGGGCGCCGCATTCCTGCGCGGATCTCCCATGCCGAGATACGGCGTATCGATGGCATCCAGCGCGCCGTAAGCCATGGCCTCGAACACACGTGTGGCATTGGTGCCGACATTTGCCGTTACCACCAGGATCGCGCACGGCCGGCAGGACATGATTTGACGCGTCGCCTCCACCCCGTCCATGTTCGGCATGAGCAAATCCATCAGAATCAGATCGGGACCCTGCTTGGCGGAGAAGGCCAAAGCCTCGGCCCCGTCTTTCGCGGTCCAGATGACTTGGTGCCTGGGATCCGCGGACAGGGCGCGGCGCAGGGCTTCGACCGCCAGCGGCATATCGTTGACGATGCCGATTCTCATGCGTCGGCCTCGCCTATCAGATCCACCACCACCTGCAACAGCGTTTCGTCGTGGAAACTGCCTTTGGTCAGGTAGTAATCCGCGCCGGCGCTCAGTCCGCGCTGGCGATCTTCTTCGCGGTCCTTGTAGGAAACGACCATAACAGGCAGCGACTTCAGGTTGGCATTGCCCTTGATCAGGGTCACCAGCTCGATGCCGTCCATGCGCGGCATGTCGATGTCCGTAATGACCAGGTCGAACTGGTTCGTACGCACGGCGTTCCATCCGTCCATGCCGTCCACCGCGCTTTCGACCTCGTAGCCCTGATTGGTGAGCAGCTTGCGTTCGAGTTCGCGCACCGTGAGCGAATCATCCACCACCAATACGCGTTTGCGACGCTGCTTCGCCCCCGCGGAGGTCTCGCTCCGGACTTTGTTCAGGCGGCCGACGGACACCAGTTTTTCCAGCGTGAGAACCATGTCCTCGACATCGACGATCAGCACCGGCAAGCCGTTTTCCATCAGCGCGCCGGCGGTGATGTTTTTGATCTTGCCCAAGCGCGCATCGAGCGGCTGGACCACCAACTCGCGTTCGCCGAGAAAGCGATCGACGACCAGGCCGTAGCTATTGTCATCGCGCCCCACCACCACGACGCAGATGTCCCCCGCTAGTTCGGGTTCGCCGACCTCCAGGATCTGAGCCGCGGTAGCCAGTCCGACTTGGCGTCCGTCAAGACTAAAGTACTGTCGGCCCTCGAGCAGTTCGACGCGATCCAGCGCAATCTTGAGCGTGCGCTCGAGGTGCGCAAGCGGGAAAGCGTAG
>JBQMQE010000167.1:0-9975 GCA_052172655.1 Burkholderiales bacterium | reverse complement strand
CGCGCGGCGCTGCGCGCAAGGCTGCTCGGCTTCGTGTTCCAGTCGTTCCAACTGCTGCCGGCGCTCAATGCGCTGGAGAACGTGATGCTGCCCCTGGAGCTGGCCGGCACGGGCGGCGCGGCGCGGCTCGCAACAAACATGCTCGAGCGCGTCGGTCTGGGCGAGCGCCTCGGCCACTACCCGAAACACCTCTCCGGCGGCGAGCAGCAGCGCGTCGCGCTGGCGCGCGCTTTCGTGATGCAGCCCAAGCTGCTGTTGGCGGATGAGCCCACCGGCAATCTCGACGCCGACACCGGCGCCGGCGTTATCGACCTGATGTTCGCGCTCAATGCCGCGGCCGGCACCACGCTGGTGCTGGTCACGCATGACGACGCGATTGCGCGCCGCTGCCAGCGCCAGATCCGGCTCGTCGGCGGGCGCATCGTCGCGTGAAGCCGGCGCCGCAACAGCCGGTGAATCTGCCTCTGCCGCTGAAAATGCTGCTGCGCGACTGGCGCGCGGGCGAGCTGCGCGTGCTGGCACTGGCTTTGGTCATTGCGGTCGCCAGCGTCACCAGTGTCGCTTTCTTTGCCGACCGCGTATGGCAGGCGCTGACGCGCGAGGCGAACCAGATGCTCGGCGCGGACGTACTGCTATTGTCCGACCACCCGTTCGCCCCGGAATTGCGCGAGGAAGCGGCAAAGCGCGGCCTCGCCCGTGTCGACGGTGTGAGCTTCGTCAGCATGGCGCGCGCGGGCGACGCGAGCCAGTTGGCCGGGGTCAAGGCGGTGGGCGCGGGCTACCCGCTGCGCGGCAGACTGCGCATCGCCCCGCGTCTGAACGCCGAGGATGCCGAAACCGACGCCATCCCGCCGCCGGGGACCGTCTGGCTGGACGAACGCCTCAGCGCGGCGCTGGGCGTGCAGCCGGGCGAGCGGATCGAACTCGGCAGCACGCACCTCACTTTCGGCGCGGTGCTGACGCTGGAGCCCGATCGCGGCCTGAGCTTTTTCAACATCGCGCCGCGTCTGCTGATGCGCACGGAGGACCTGCCCGCAACCGGGCTGATCCAGACCGGCAGCCGCGCGCATTACCAGCTCTACGTAGCCGGCGCGCGCGCCGCCACCGACGCGTATGCGAACTGGGCCAAGCCGAAGCTGGGTGCAGGCCAGCGCATCGAAAGCCTGGGCAACGCCCGCCCCGAGGTGCGCGCCGGGCTGGACCGCGCGCAGCAGTTCCTCGGCCTCTCGGCCATGCTCGCAGTCATCCTCGCCGCCGTCGCCATCGCGTTGTCCACGCGCCGCTACACCCAGCGCCATCTGGACGGCTATGCCGTGATGCGCTGCTTCGGCGCCTTGCAGCGCCGGCTGTTCGCATTGTTCAGTTGGGAATTCGTGCTGCTGGGCCTGGCTGCGTGCGCAGCAGGCTGCGCGCTGGGCTACGCCGGCCAGGCGGTGATCGCGCTTTGGCTCACCGACTTGGTCGCTTCCTCCCTGCCGCAGCCCGGCTTCTATCCGGTGCTGCAGGGATTTGCCGCGGGGCTGTTGCTGCTGCTCGGCTTCGCGCTGCCGCCGCTGCTGCAACTGAAAAACGTGCCGGCGATACGCGTGATCCGGCGCGAGGTCGGCGCGCCCAGGCAGAGCGCTCTGGCAGGCTACGCGCTGGGGCTGGCCGCGCTGGCGGCGTTGCTCTGGTGGCAGGCGGGCGAAGTCAAACTCGGCGCTACCGTGTTCGGCGGCTTTGCCGCGGCGTTCATATTGTTCTGGCTGGTGAGCCTGGGCGCCTTGCGCCTGTTCGCCGCGCTGGGACGCGCGGGCAGCGTGTCCTGGCGCTATGGCATGGCCAATCTGCGCCGGCGCAGCCGCGCCAACGCGGTGCAGATCGTCGCGCTCGCCCTGGGCCTGACGGTGCTGCTGCTGCTGACATTTATCCGCGGCGACCTGCTCGAGGCCTGGCGCACCAAGCTGCCGCAGGACGCGCCCAACCGCTTCGTCGTCAATATCCAGCCGCAGCAGGTGCGGCCGCTGGCGCAGTTCCTGGCGCAAATGGGGGTGGCGGCGCCAACCAGCTATCCGATGGTGCGGGCGCGGCTGACCGCGATCAACGGCCGCGCGGTCGGCGCGGCCGATTACACCGACGAGCGCGCCAAGCGCCAGATTGACCGCGAGTTCAACTTGAGCTTCATGCAGACCCTTCCTCCGGGAAACCGGGTGACCGGCGGGCGCTGGTTCACGCCGGATGATTACGCTCAAGGCTCGGTCTCGGTCGAGGTCTGGATCGCCGAACGCCTCGGGATAAAGCTCGGCGACCGCCTGAGCTTCACCGGCGGCGGCGCGCGTGTCAGCGTGCCGGTGACGAGCGTGCGCAAGCTCGACTGGGACTCGATGCGGCCGAATTTCTTTTTCGTGACCACGCCCGAGGCGCTGGCGGGGTTTCCGGTGAGCTATATGAGCACGTTTCGCCTGTCCGGCGCCGATCCGATGTTCACCACCCGGCTGACGCAGGCGTTTCCGAATCTCACCGTGATCGACGTCAGCGCGCTCATGCGCCAGGTCAACGGCGTGCTCGACCAGGTGATCCGCGCAGTGGAGTTCGTGTTCCTGTTCGCGCTGCTTGCGGGAGTGCTGGTGCTGTATGCGGCGCTGCTCTCCACCCAGGACGAGCGGCTGCAGGAGGCGGCGCTGATGCGGGCGCTGGGGGCGCGCCGCGCCCAGGTGGCGGGGGCGCAGCGTGCCGAGTTTTTCGCCCTGGGGCTGGTCGCGGGCGTGCTCGCCTCGGCCGGGGCCACGGCGATCGGCTATGTGCTCGCCGAGCGCGTGTTCCAGTTCCCGTGGCAGTTCAATATCGCGATCTGGGTCGTCGGGCCGACGGCGGGTCTCGCCTGCGTCGCGCTCAATGCCTGGCTCGGCGGGCGCGCCGCGCTGAACCATCCGCCGATGCTGGCGCTGCGCGAAGCCTGATGAGCGCTGAGCTGACGCCCCACGACGCTTTAGGCAGTGCGGAAAAATTGTGCGCGCTGGTCGATCGCTCCTACCAGTTGATGGAGACGCAGCCCGAGTATTAGCCTATGCGCAAGCTGCATCTGCGGGACCTGTCGGGTTCGGCGCAAAAGCGGTACCTGTTCCTGTCCGGCTGGCTCGGCGGTCCGCCCCTGTACCCGCAGAAGTTCGGCCAGCCTTTCCTGCGCCTGCCGTTTGCTATCGGGGACACCGAGCGCGACCTGTGGCTTGCTCTCAGCGTGCCATAACTGCTTGAGTGAGGTTGAAGTTGACGTTGGTGCTAAAATTTGCGTCCAAGATAATTTCATATTTGCGGTTGTTCATTTGAAGGAATCGTCATGTCTGCCGTCCGCCCATTTGTCGAGGCCCGCGACTTCCTGCTCACGCATCGCAGCGACTATCTGGTCGCGACGCGCGATTTTCGTTGGCCCGTGTTGACGGAGTTCAACTGGGCCCTCGACTACTTTGACGCCCTAGCCAAGGGCAATGACCAGCCGGCGCTGTGGCTGGTGGGCGAGGATGGCGGTGAGCAGAAGTGCTCCTACGCCGAAATGTCGGCCCGGTCCAATCGTGTCGCCAACTGGCTGCGCTCGATCGGCGTAAAGCGCGGGGACCGCATCCTGATGATGCTCGGCAACGAAGTGCCGCTGTGGGAGACCATGCTGGCGGCGATCAAGCTGGGCGCCGTGCTGATCCCGGCGACGACCTTGCTTACGCCCGATGACCTGCTTGACCGCTTCGAGCGCGGCAACGTGCGCCACGTAGTAGTCGGCGTCGCCAACCTGGATAAGTTCGCGACCCTGGCCGGCAGCTACACGCGCATCGCCGTCGGCGGCGCCGCGCCCGGCTGGCACAGCTTCGCCGAAGCCGACGCTCACCCGGTGAGCTTCACGCCGGATGGCCCTACCATGGCCGATGATCCGCTGCTGCTCTACTTCACCTCCGGCACCACCTCCAAGCCGAAACTGGTGCTGCACACGCAGCAGAGCTACCCGGTCGGCCACCTGTCGACCATGTTCTGGATCGGCCTGAAGCCCGGCGACGTGCATCTCAACATCTCTTCGCCGGGCTGGGCCAAGCACGCCTGGAGCTGTTTCTTCGCGCCCTGGAACGCCGGCGCCTGCATCTTCATCTACAACTACAGCCGCTTCAACGCCAAGGACATGCTCGACGTACTCGAGCGCTGCGGCGTCACCACCCTCTGTGCGCCGCCGACGGTATGGCGCATGCTGATCCAGGAAGACCTCGCCGGCTACCGCGGACGTCTCAAAATACGCGAACTGCTCGGTGCCGGCGAACCGCTCAATCCCGAAATCATCGGGCAGGTGAAAGCGGCCTGGGGGATCACCCTGCGCGACGGCTTCGGCCAGACCGAGACCACGGCGCTGATAGGCAACTCGCCGGGTCAGGCACTGAAACCGGGCTCCATGGGAAGGCCGCTGCCGGGTTACCGTGTTGTTTTGCTCGATGCCGAGGGCAAGGAGGCCAGGGAAGGCGAGGTCTGCCTCGTCCTCGACCCGCGCCCGCTCGGGCTGATGGTCAGCTATATGGATAGCGCCGAGAAAACCGCCGAGGCCATGCACGGCGGTTACTATCGCACTGGCGACGTGGCAAGCCGCGATGCCGATGGTTACATTACCTACGTTGGCCGCGCCGATGACGTGTTCAAGGCCTCGGACTACCGCATCAGCCCGTTCGAACTTGAGAGCGCGTTGCTCGAACACCCGGCCGTCGCCGAGGCGGCGGTGGTTCCCAGCCCGGATCCGGTGCGCCTGGCCGTGCCCAAGGCCTTCATCATTCTGACTCAGGGAACGAAGCCCAGCCGCGAACTGGCGAAAGAGATATTCGTCTTCCTGCGCGGCAACCTGGCACCCTACAAACGCGTGCGCCGCCTTGAGTTCTCCGATCTGCCCAAGACCATATCCGGCAAGATTCGGCGGGTGCAACTGCGCGGCATCGAAGCCGAGCGACGCAGCAAGGGAGAACGATCCGAGTGGGAGTTCTTCGAGGAAGACTTCCCCGAACTGAAGCAGTGATCCAATCCGCGTGCCGCTCAGCCAGTGATGCCTGCGCTTGCCGGGCTTGATCAGCGCTTTGTTTGCCGTCCATTTTTATGGTCGAACAGTGCAAGGTCCGGCCTGGCACAAAAAGCCCGGTCAATTAACATCGCGTTGATTTTCGTCAAGCCGCTGCGGCATGCCGTCTGCAGAAGCCGGCGGACTAAACGCGGGTGGCAGATCCGGGCGGACGCCGTCGCGCCGCCGACCATCGATAGAAGCCCTGCTTCGCCAGTTCGACGGCGACCAGACAGACCAGCACCATGGCGCCGAGGATGAAATAGAACTTGGCAGGCGGCGGCTCCAGCCACCAAGGTCACAGCTTCGAGGCCATAGGCATTTCACTATCACCCGGTCAGCACGGCGTGAAAAAACGGTAGTGGAGAGCATTTGCGTAGCCTACCGTTGGAAAGCGATTCGTAGCTGAGAATAGCGCTTCTGGCAATATCGACCGCGGCTGTCCGGTTGCGGCTGCTTGGGACTGTCAGCACGCAAGCCGATGCGCTCATTCAGGCGTAGACTGCGTTACGCCGCCGCCACAGTTTGCTCAACTATCGGGAGAATGGTTATGAGCGAAGTTCAGACTCCACTCTACCAAGTGAAGAAGATTTCAGTCGTCGCCAAGGGCGCCGATGTGCTGGTGCGCGAATACGTGCTCGGTCCGGGAGAATCCATTCCATGGCACCATCACACCCAGGTTACCGATCACTACTACAGCCTGGAAGGCATGGTGCTGATCGAAACACGCGCGCCGGCCGCGCGCCGCGAACTGAATCCCGGCGAGTCCGCCAGCGTGACACCGCCAACGGCGCACCATGTATCCAATTCGTCCGGCAAACCATGCCGCTTTCTGCTGATTCAGGGCGTGGGCCAATACGACTTCGTCAAACAGGAGTGACTTCCATGCCCGCAAAAACCCCCGTCCCGCACGGCGCCCCGAGCGCCAGCTACAGCATCACCCTGCGTGTCCAGTTGAAAAACCGCGTCGGCATGCTGGGCAAGCTCACCTCCACCATCGGTTCCAGCGGCGGCGACATCGGCGCCGTCGACCTGGTTTCCGCCACCAAGGACCAGATGGTGCGCGACATTACCGTCAATGTCGGTGACACCCGGCACGGCCAGGAGGTGATCGAGGCGGTCAAGAAACTCGAAGGCGTACAGGTCGTCAGCGTGTCGGACCGCACCTTCCTCATACATCTCGGCGGCAAGATCGAGATCGCCAGCAAGATACCGGTTCGCACCCGCGCCGACCTGTCGATGGCGTATACGCCGGGCGTGGCCCGGGTCTGCATGGCCATCGCCGAGGACAAGGCGAGAGCGCAAATCCTGACCATCAAGAAGAACTGCATTGCGGTGGTCTCCGACGGCACGGCGGTACTGGGGCTGGGGGATATCGGCCCGGAAGCGGCGATGCCGGTGATGGAGGGCAAGGCGGTGCTGTTCAAGGAATTCGGCGGAGTGGATGCCTTCCCGATCTGCCTGAACACCAAGGACACCGACGAGATCGTCCGCATTGTGATCGCGCTGGCGCCGACATTCGGCGGCTTCAACCTCGAGGATATCTCTGCGCCGCGCTGTTTCGAGATCGAGGAACGGCTCAAGGCGGCACTCGACGTTCCGGTGTTCCACGACGACCAGCATGGCACCGCCGTGGTGGTACTGGCAGCGGTGATCAATGCGCTCAAGATCGTCAGGAAAAAGATGGCCGATCTGAAGGTGGTGGTCAACGGCGTCGGCGCCGCCGGGGTCGCCTGCAGCAAGATGCTGATGGCCGCCGGCGTGACCAGCATCGTCGGCTGCGACCGCACCGGCGCGATCTACAAGGGACGCAAGGAGAACATGAACGTGGCCAAGGAGTGGTTCGCCGCCCACACCAACCCCGGAAAATTCAAGGGTACGGTGCTGCAGGCGATGCAGGGGGCCGATCTGTTGCTGGGCCTGTCCGCCCCGGGAACCATCACCCGCGCAGCAGTGCAGAGCATGGCCAAGGATGCCATGGTCTTCGCCCTGGCCAACCCGACGCCCGAGATCATGCCGGAGGACATTCAGGACTGCACCCGGATCATTGCCACCGGCCGCAGCGACTACCCGAACCAGATCAACAATGTACTGTGCTTTCCGGGGATCTTCCGCGGCGCCCTCGATTGCCGCGCCACCTGCATCAACGAAGAAATGAAGCTCGCGGCGGCGCAGGCCATCGCCAGCGTGGTGAGCAAGAACGAGCTGTCGGAGGACTACATCATCCCCAGCGTCTTCAACCGCAAGGTGGCACAGGTCGTAGCCAAGGCAGTCGCGCATGCGGCGCACGCAAGCGGCGTCGCGCGCAAGCGCCGCACTCACTTGAGCCTCTACCACTCCTAGCGCTGCGCCCCTATCGCCTGCGCCTGTTGCAGACCGGCCGGCGGGCTCAATTGCCGGTGCCGATGCGGGCGGCAGCGAGCGGCCGCCCCTCCGGATAGATCGAGCCCTTGCGGCACGCCGACCACAGCAGCAGCGGTCCGACCACGCGCTCGACTACGTTTGGACCCAAGGAGACGCTCAGAGCGTAGACTTGCCTTCAACATGAACGTCTTGGTGATTGGGATCAAGGCGACGATAATTCCCATTGAACAGCGCGGATTATTCTGCGCACGAAAGGGGCTCGAAGTTGAAACCGATCAGGGCGCATCGAAATCCGGAGTTCATGCACAGCAAGGATGCGCGCGCGCTGCGCATCCTGGCGGAATACCTCGAACCGAAGAGCCGCCTCGAGGCCGAAGGCGTGGAGGACACTATCGTGTTTTTCGGGTCGGCGCGAATGCCGCAGGGCTCGGCCTGGTACGAGGCGGCGCGCGCGCTCGCCTTTCGCTTGACGCAGTGGTCCAAGGGGCTGGATGCGGCGGCGCAGCGCCGCTTCGTCGTCTGCACCGGTGGCGGGCCGGGCATCATGGAAGCTGCAAACCGCGGTGCCGCCGAGGCGCACGGCCGCAACGTCGGCCTGACCATCTCCCTGCCGCGCGAGGAAGCCGCCAACGCGCACGTGACGCGCGAACTGTCGTTCCATTTTCACTACTTTTTCATGCGCAAGTTCTGGCTCGCCTACATGGCCAAGGCGGTAATCGTGTTCCCCGGCGGTTACGGCACGCTCGATGAACTGTTCGAGGTGCTGACCCTGGTGCAAACGAAGCGCATGACCAAGCGCATGCCGATCGTGCTGTTCGGCACGCAGTACTGGCACGAGGTCATTAACTTCGACGCGCTGGTGCGCCATGGCACTATCGACGATTCGGACGTGAACCTGATGCACCGCACCGACTCGGTGGACGACGCCTATGACTGGTTGATTCATCAACTCACCGAGCAGGCGCTCGGCAAGCCGGGCGCCATGCTTTAGGTCAGATATTCAAGGAGAGTTGAATCATGAAGCCCGTCGTCCTTGTTACCCGCAAGCTGCCCGATAGCGTCGAGGATCGTCTGCGCCGGGACTACACCCCGATCCTGAATCCCGATGATGTCCTCTATTCAGGCGATGAGATCGTCGAGCGCGCCCAGGGGGCCGACGCCATCATGCCCTGCCACACCGAGAAGTTCAGCGCCGAAGTAATTGCCCGTTTGCCTGCAAGCGTGCGCGTGATCGCCAATTTTTCTGTCGGCTACGACCACGTGGATACGCAGGCCGCCAAGGCGCGCGGACTGATAGTGACGAACACGCCCGAGGTGCTGTCCGACGCCACGGCGGAACTGACCATGATGCTGATGCTGGGCGCGGCGCGCCGGGCGAGCGAGGGCGAACGCCTGGTGCGCACGCGGGAGTGGAAGGACTGGAGTCCCAGTTTCATGGTCGGCACCCAGGTGACGGGCAAGCGTCTGGGCATACTCGGATTCGGACGGGTCGGGCGGGTGGTCGCGAAACGCGCCCGCGGATTCGACATGCAGATCCACTATAACGATATCAAAAGGTCGCCGCCGGAGCTCGAGGAGGGCGCCGTCTTTCACAAGACGCCGGCGGAACTGATGCCGCACTGCGACTTTCTCGCGCTGCATTGCGTCGCGTCCCCGCAAACCGTCAAGCTGCTGAACGCGGAACTCATCGCGCTCTTGCCGGATGGAGCGATCGTGGTCAATGCCAGCCGCGGCGTGGTCATCGACGACGACGCCCTGATCGCGGCGCTCAAGTCGGGCAAGCTCACCGCCGCCGGGTTGGACGTCTACAACAACGAACCCGACATCCATTCGGAATACCGGCGGTTGTCCAATACCTTCCTGATGCCGCACATCGGCAGCGCCACCAAGGAAACAAGAGTTGCCATGGGATTCCGGGCGCTTGACAATCTGGATGCCGTCTTTGCCGGGAGAGAGCCGCGCGATCGCGTGGCCTGAACTTGTCTCTTAGCGCGAACCCCGCCGGTCAGACCGGGTCTCGACCACTACGCCTCGGTGAGGCCTAACCGAGGGTATCGCGCAGCTCGCGTTTGAGCAGCTTGCCGTTGGCGTTGCGCGGCAGCGGGCGCTCGAGGAAGGTGATGAAGTCCGGCAGCTTGTAGTCGGCGAGATGCAGCGCGCAGTGCGCGCGCAGCATCTCGGCGCTGCAGGCCGGATCGGAGCGCAGCACGAAAGCGTGCGCTTTCTCCCCCAGCACCGGATCGGCGCGGGCGACGAGCGCCGACTCCACCACCGCCGGGTGCAGCGACAGCACGTTCTCGACCTCGGCGCAGTACACCTTGTAGCCGCCGCGGTTGATCAGGTCCTTCTTTCGATCGAGTATGCGCAGGTAGCCCTCGGCGTCGATGGCGCCGATGTCACCCGATTTCCAGTAGCCGCCGCAGAATTCGCGCTGCGTCGCCGCTCGGTCCTCCCAATAGCCCGGCACCACCATCGGGCCCGCGATCCAGATCTCGCCTTCCGCGCCGGGCGCGACTTCGCAGCCCTCGTCGTCCATCACGCGCAGCTCGGCGCATGGG
>JBQMQE010000166.1:4523-9982 GCA_052172655.1 Burkholderiales bacterium | reverse complement strand
GCGCAATCCGTGCCCGACCCCGGCTCGGGGTATGCGCGGAGTCCGGTCGACAGCCTGAGCACACGCGAGCGGCAAGTGCTGCAACTCGTGGTCGAAGGCCGGAGGAGCAGCGAGATCGCGCACATGATCCACCTATCCCCGAAATCGGTCGATACCTATCGCAGCCGCCTGATGTCGAAACTGGGCGTCAGGGACCTGCCCTCGCTGGTGAAGTTCGCGCTCGAACACGGCCTGACGTCGCCCAAGTAGCGCGCGCGGCCGAAGGGGCCGGGCCGCATCAGCTTCCGTCGATCTTTGCCCCTTCGTCGAAGAGGGACGCATTGTCAAGCTTTCCCTACAGACGGAGGTGCCGCATCCTGCTATAGCTTTCCTCAACCCGTGCGAGCGGCCGCGGCAGCGCATGATTCGCCGAGCGCCCAAAGGGGTCGCATTGTCATGCTTTGCCGACAGACGGCAATGCCGCCTCCTATTACAGTCTTTCCCATGGCGTTGTGAGCCGGCACGGCGCCGCCTGATTTGGCGGGGATAAGGTCGATGACGACCCGTTTTGGAACAGCTTATGGCGCCTGTCGGACAAATCTTTGCAAATTACTGGCGAAAGCATGCGAGCGCGAACCTCGCGATCGTGTTGTCCTGCCTCGCCCTGGTTGGGATCGTATGGGCGGTAGCAATCGAGCGCGTAAGTTTCGAGCGCGGCGAAGCGATCGCCAATGCCGCGAAGCAGAATTCCAATCTCGCCATCGCGTTCGAGGAACACACGATAAGAACCCTCAGGGGCGTCGACCAGGCCGTATTGTTTGTCAGGACTCAGTACGATGAGCATGGCCTGAAGCTGAACATTGGCAGGATGATCGAGAACGGCACGCTCGACGCCAGCCTCTTCAACTTCATCGGCATCACCGATGAACGCGGCAACGTGGTGCTTGGCAGCCATGAATTCAAGCCCGCCAATGTGACAGACCGCGAGTCCTTCAAGGTTCACCAGCAGAATAACGATAATGTGATGTTCATCGGCAAACTGAACCTGGGTCGCATAACCCACGAGTGGGCGATGCCGATGTCGCACCGCATCAACAAGACGGACGGCTCGTTTGGGGGAATAGTCTATGCAGCGGTGGTTCCGGAGTACTTCACAAGGTTTTACCAGCGGGCTGACCTGGGCGAGCAAGGTGTGGTCATGCTGATTGGACTGGACGGTATCGTGCGCGCGAGGCGAGTCGGACAAAAGAGCAGTTTCGGGGCGGACATGCGCGGCGCCACATTATTTGTGGAACAGGCCAAGAGTCGCAACGGCAGCTTTCTCGGCGAAGGCAAAGCAGATGGCGTGGCGCGCTTCGTAAGTTTTCGGACGCTGGCGCAATATCCGTTGATCGTTATGGTCGGGACCTCGGAGGCTGAGACCCTGGCTTCATTCCACGAGCGTGAACGGCGCTATTACTTGACCGCCGGGTTCGCCAGCACAATGATCGTAATCTTTGCGGCTTTCATCATGGCCGCGTTGTCGCGGCGCAAGCGGGCACAGGAGGTGCTCGAACAATCCCTGCGGCGGGTGCAGGCGCTTTCCGAACGCGTGATGAAAATCCAGCAGGAGGAGCGCGACGGCATTGCGCGCGAGCTGCATGATGAACTGGGCCAGACGCTGACCGCATTGAAGGTCAACCTGCAGATGCTGGAGCCGTATTGCGCTGACGGCGAGGCCGAGTACCACCTGACCGAGGCGCTCATGATCGCGGGGCGGGCGCTCGATCAGGTGCGCGGCATGCTGCTCGATTTGCGCCCGCTGGGGCTGGAGGACCTCGGGTTGGCGGTGGTGCTGGAGTCGCATCTTGCGAAGCAGGCGGAGGCGGCCGGGTGGGACGCACAGTTCGAGACTACGCTGCCTGGACGATTGCGTCCCGAGTTGGAGATGGCCTGCTTCCGCGTGGCCCAGGAAGCGCTGACCAACGTGATGCGGCATGCCCATGCGAAACAGGTATGGGTGGCGCTCGGGCTGAACGCGGGCGGGGTGCAATTGAGCGTGCGGGATGACGGGGAAGGTTTTGATGTCGCCGCCGTCTTCGATGCCTCGCGAACAGGGGGCTTTGGGTTGATCGGCATGCAGGAGCGCATGCGGCAACTGTGCGGACGGCTGGCGATTCATTCTGCTCCCGGGCGTGGCACGGAGGTGCGCGCGAGTTTTCCTTGCGAACCTGCCGGCGGCCGGGAAGCGGACGCGAACGCGCAAACTCACGCATGAACACGGCTGCGATACGCGTTGTGCTTGCCGACGACCATACGCTGGTGCGTAATGGAATCCGTGCGCTTCTCGAAAAAATCCAGGGAGTCGAGGTCGTCGCCGAAGCGGCCGACGGGCGGGAGGCACTGGATCTGATCGAGGCGAAGCGGCCCGACGTGGCGCTGATGGATGTCACCATGCCGGGGCTCAATGGCATCGAGACGACCGCCGACATCAAAAGACGCTTCCCGGAGACGCGGGTTTTGATCCTTTCGGTGCACTCGGCCGGGGACTTCGTGTCACAAGCGCTGCGGGCCGGCGCATCGGGCTATCTCCCCAAGGATGCGACCCCGATGGAGCTGGAGTTCGCCCTGCGAGCCGTGATAAGTGGCGAAACCTACCTCAGCCCCAGGGTATCGGGGGACCTGGTCGATCGATTTGTCCGCTCGGCGGGTGTCGGGCAAAGTCCGCTGGAACTGCTTACACCGCGCCAGCGGGAGATCCTGCAACTGATTGCCGAGGGCCATAGCACCAAGCAGATCGCGTCTCGGCTGAACCTGAGCACCAAGACGGTGGAAAGCCACCGAGCCCTGTTGATGGAACGTCTGGGCATTCACGACATCGCCGGCTTGGCGCTTTTCGCGGCCCGTGCCGGTCTGGTGGAGCGGGATAGATAGTCCCGCCATCGCCCCGCCGCCTTACTCCTCGATAGCACGCGTTTGTCATCGAAATACCGGCTTCCGCCGAGGTTGGCAGGGGCGTAGGCGCCGTCTGCGTCCGTTCTAGGGTATTTGGCGGGCCGATTTCAGGCTTTTCCTACTACACAGGGTCCGTGCTTGGGCCCAACATTCCCTCTATTGGGTGTGAGCGGTCGCCCCGTGCCGCAGCCGGGGCATGGTTGCGTCTCCCACCTTTCGCATTCCCACTGACCGCAAGGACCGAGTTCAGGCGTGAGAGCAATGAAGCCCAAGCGGGTTCTGCTGGTGGACGACAACCAGGATTTCCTGAAAGCCGCAAAGCGCTTTTTGCGCGCTGTGCCCGGGCTCGAACTGGTGGGGGAGGCGACTTCCGGAGAGCAGGCACTCGAACTGACCGCCGCGCTGCATCCGGACCTCGTTCTGATGGATATCGCGATGCCGGGGATGAACGGGCTCGCGGCAACGCTCCGGATCAAGCAGCAGCCCAACGCGCCGAAGGTGATCATCGTAACGCTGCATACCCATTCTGCATTCCGTGCCCTGGCCAACGAAGCGGGTGCGGACGGCGTCCTGCAGAAGGAGCACCTGGTCGTTGAGCTGCCGCGGCTGCTTGCCTCGTTGTTTCCGGCCGGCACGTCGCCGGGCGAAGAGCAGGGCGGCTTGGGCTGACTCGACGATGCCTTCACTACCCAAACAACTGGTCATATTCAGCTTGCGTGAGCGGCGCTATGCAGCGCGCGCTCGCGGCCGGGGCGCGCACCTACCTGGTCAAGGACTATCTGGCCACCGACCTCATTCCGGCGGTGGCGGCGGCCATCGGCATTCCGCCGGGGCCGGATAGGTGAAAATTCCAGTGGAAGGCGCGGACTCCATGATCCGATTAGTCCTGCTGACGGTTGACGCGCAGACCTACGCACTGCATTTGGAGGCGGTGGATCGCGTCCTGCGCATGGCCGAGGTCACGCCCCTGCCGGGAGCCCCTGAAGTCGTCGAAGGCGTCATCAACATTCAGGGCGAGGTGGTCCCGATCGTGAGCATCCGCAGGCGCCTCGGTCTTGCCGAGCGGGCGGTCGGGGCGGCCGACAGCCTGGTTGTCGCGCGCGCGCGCGCAAGGCGACTCGCGATCATCGCGGAGTCCGTATTGGGCGTAGTGGAGCGCCCGGCTGACGCCGTCGTGAGCACCGGCGACATCGCCCGCGGTATCCAACACATCGAGGGCGTGCTGAAGACGAGCGATGGCCTGGTTCTCATCCACGACCTGGACCGGTTCTTTTCTCCAGAGGAAGAACAATCCCTGGATCTGGCACTGGAAAGGGGTTGACGGATGCCCATCGATATGCCGATCGCCCTGCCCGATGCGCTGCTGTCGCGGCTGAGCGATTTCCTCGAATCGCAGATGGGACTTCACTTCCCGAGAGAGCGCTGGAGCGACCTGGAGCGCGGCATCGCCGCCGCATCGCGCGAGTCGGGATACGCGGAAGCGGAGGCCTATATCCATTGGCTGCTTTCCGCGCCCCTGACGCGAACTCAAATCGAGGGGCTTGCGAGCCATCTGACGGTGGGAGAGACCTATTTTTTCCGCGAGAAAAGAAGCCTGGACATTATCGAGCAGCAGATCTTGCCGGAACTGCTGCGCGCCCGCGCCCAAACCGAAAAGCGTCTTCGCATCTGGAGCGCGGGCTGCTGCAGCGGCGAGGAGCCCTATTCGATCGCCATGCTGCTCGACCGGCTGATCCCCGATTTCGAGAAATGGAACCTGACTATCCTGGCGACGGACATCAACCCGCGGTTCCTGCGCAAGGCGGCACGGGGGATATACGGCGCATGGTCCTTCCGCGACACGCCCGGCTGGCTCAGGGAGCGGTATTTCACCAGACGACAGGACGGACGCTACGAGATCCAGCCGCGGATACGGCGGATGGTGAGCTTTTCCTATCTTAATCTCGCCGAAGATGCTTACCCATCGCTCGTGAACAGCACCAACGCGATGGATGTGATCTTGTGCCGCAACGTGCTGATGTATTTCGCCCAGGAAAGGGCGAGAAAAGTCGTCGACAAGCTGCACCGTTCGCTCGTCGATGGGGGTTGGCTGATCACCAGCCCTGTAGAGACTTCGACCGTCCTGTTTTCCGCATTCACCGCGGTCGCGTTTCCCGACGCGTTTCTGTATCGCAGGATGGCGAATGCCGGGCCGCAGACCGCCGCTGTCAGGTCTGAAGCCCCGTGGTATGAGGGGGAGGCCGCGGCAGCACACGCGCCGGCGCCTGCTGAGCCGCCGGAGCCCGCGGTTTTCAGCGTGGCGCTATCGGCCTTCGCGCCGGAAGTTACGCACGAGGCAGTCGCTGAGCAGGCGACGCAAGCCGAAGACCCGGACGCGCGCGAGCACGATGAGCGCGAAACGCCGCGGCGCAAAGCCCGCGCCTGCGCCGATGAGGGCAGGCTCGCCGAAGCGAGCGAGTGGTGCGAAAAGGCGATCGCCGCCGACAAGCTGAACCCGGCACACTATTATCTGCTTGCCGCGATCGACCAAGAGCGAGGACAAAGCG
>JBQMQE010000166.1:0-4513 GCA_052172655.1 Burkholderiales bacterium | reverse complement strand
TCGCGCCAGATTTCGCGCTGGCTCATTTCGCCTTGGGCAACCTTTGCCTGTCCGGGGGACGCCAGCGGGAGGCGCGACGGCATTTCGGCAATGCGCTGACCCTGCTGCGGGCGTGCCCGGCCGATGCGCTGCTGCCGGAGGCGGACGGGCTGAGCGCCGGCCGGCTCGTCGAAATCATCGCCTCGGTGCAGGCGAGCCTGCCGCGCGCGCATAAGGAACTGACGGCATGAGCGCGAATAAAGCAGGGTCGCGCAAGACCAAGCGGGCAGCCATCGACTGGGCCGAAGTGCGCGCGCGTCTGGACACCGCACAAGCCGCCGGCGAACAGGCCTGGACGGCCGGGGCCGATGAGACCAAACGAATCTTGCGCGAGAGGGCGCTTGCGCTCGCCGCCGAGCCCGGCAGGACGCAAACCCTCGACCAAAGCATCGAGGTGGTGGAATTTCTGCTCGCCCATGAGCGCTACGCCGTCGAAACTTCTTATGTGCGCGAGGTTTATCCCCTGGAAAACCTCACTCCCCTGCCGTGCACGCCAGCATTCGTGCTCGGTATCGTCAACCTGCGCGGCGAGATCGTTTCGGTCATCGACGTGCGCAAGTTCTTCGACCTCCCGCAAACCGGTTTGCCCGACCTGAACAAAGTCATCGTGCTCGAGTCCGGGAACATGGTGTTCGGTATCCTCGCGGATGTCATCCTCGGCGTGCGCCGGGTTCCGCTAGCCGATATCCAGCCCTCGCTGCCCACGCTCACCGGCATCCGGGAAAAATACCTGAGGGGGATCACCCCGGAACGCACGGTGGTTCTCGATGCCGCGAAGCTGCTCGCCGACGAGGACATCGTGGTGCAGGAACAGGTGGACGGTTAGAAGCCTCAGGCCGGGGTCGGGAATGGCAGGTAGAAAAGCGTACGCGGAGAAGAAGGCATGAAATGGTTTCTGGATGAGAAATCGAAACGTAACAGATTTATGGAGGATCATGAGATGAACGAAGCCGCACTTGGAAGTAACAGGAAGACCGCCGGCCGGCGCCAGCCTGTCATTGCCCTTGGGCCGATGGTTGTCGCAGTCTGCCTTGCACTCCATGCCGGCGGGGTGGCCGCGCAAACCGCGCCAGGATCGACATCGGCTGTGGATCTTTCACGCATGACGCTTGAACAACTGACCAATATCGAGATTTCCTCGGTATCCAAGCACACGGAGCGGCTGATCGATGCGGCTGCCTCAATCTACGTGATTACCAACGAGGACATCCGCCGCTCCGGCGCAACCAGTATCCCGGAGATACTGCGGCTTGCGCCGAACCTCCAGGTGGCACGCGTCGACTCGAGCCAGTATGCGATTTCGGCGCGCGGCTTCAACAGCACCACCGCCAACAAGCTTCTGGTACTTATCGACGGACGCAGCGTCTACACGCCGCTGTTCTCCGGCGTGTTCTGGGATGCTCAGGACACGATGATCGAAGACATCGAGCGTATCGAGGTCATCAGTGGACCGGGCGGCACGCTGTGGGGCGCAAATGCGGTCAACGGGGTTATCAATATCATTACCCGACATACGCGGGACACGACGGGCGGACTGGTAAGCGCCGGTGTGGGTAATGACGAACGCGGTGCAGGCGCGCGTTACGGCGGCAAGCTCGGCGAAGATGCAACCTACCGCATCTATGCGAAGGTCTTCAATCGCGACAACACCGTCACCGCAAGCGGCGCCAGCGCGCAGGATGCATCGAAAAAAGGGCAGGTCGGGTTCCGTCTGGACTGGAGCAAAGGCGGCGATACGCTCGCGCTTCAGGGCGATGCCTATGATGGATCGATCGATCAGAAAATCTTTGACGACAAGTCAATATCCGGCGCGCATTTGCTCGGGCGATGGAACAGGACCTTGGCCGGTGGTTCGGCTGTCCAGGTTCAGGCGTATTACGACCAAACGCGGCGCAACTATCCCGGCACGTTCGGTGAAGCGCTCGATACTTACGATATCGATGTGCAGCACCGTTTCAGTCCGGGCGGGCGCCACGACATCACCTGGGGCGGCGGCTACCGTTACTCGCGCGACAGTGTCACCAACAACGCGGTGCTGGCTTTTCTCCCGGCAAACCGCGACCTGACTCTCGGCAACGTCTTTGTCCAGGACGACATCGCGCTCAGCGAGCGATTGAAACTGACGGTTGGGACGAAGCTCGAACACAACAACTACACCGGATTCGAAAATCAGCCGAATGTGCGACTGGCCTGGAAGCCAGACGACTCGGTTCTGCTGTGGTCGGCCATCTCGCGCGCGGTGCGCACGCCGTCTCGTATCGACCGCGACTTCTTCGTTCCGGGCAGCTCGCCCTACACGGTACTTGGCGGCGGGCCGGATTTTCAGTCCGAGAAGCTGACCGCCTATGAAATCGGCTACCGCGCCCAGCCGTCTGCGAAGGCGTCATTTTCGATCTCCACCTTCTATAACGTCTACGACGAACTGCGCAGCCTCGAGCCGGCAGGCGGGACACCCGTATTCGCGAACATGATGGAGGGCAATACCTACGGCGTCGAAACCTGGGGAAGTTACGGCATCAGCGAGTGGTGGCAACTCAAGGCCGGTTACACCTATCTCAGGAAGGATCTGCGCTTCAAACCCGGCAGCGGCGATACCAGCGGCGTGCAAGCCGCCGGCAACGATCCGAGTCACCAGTTTTCGGTGCGCTCGATGATGAACCTCGGGCATAACGTGGACTTCGATGTTGCATTGCGCTCGGTGGATAGCCTGCCCAATCCAGCCGTTCCCAGCTATGTCGCGCTGGATGGCCGTCTGGGCTGGAAGATTTCCAAAGGCACCGAGGTGTCGTTGTCGGGGTTCAACCTGCTCGACAAACGCCATCCGGAGTTCGGGGCAGCGCCTGCGCGCAGCGAAATCGGCCGGGCCTTTTACGTGAAGATGCTATGGAATTTCTAAGGATCCTGCGACGCGCAGTAACGCGTTTCTATTCACGTGCCGATTTGGCGGCGATCGCCTTTATCTGCGTTGCGCTGACACCCGGAGCCATTGCCACGGCCCACGCACAGGTACAGGAATACGCCCTGAAAGCTGCATTCCTGTACAAGTTTGCACTCTATGTCGAATGGCCGGGCTCGGCATTTCCATCGCCGACCAGCCCAGTCAACCTGTGTGTTGCCGGCGAGGATTCATTCGGAGGGGGCCTCGGCAAGGCGGTAGCCGGCGAGCGTATCAACGGCCGTAACGTCGTCATCCGTCGATTGAAAACGGTGGGGCGGGATTCCGGTTGCCACATCCTCTACATCGGCGGTTCTGACGCGCAACGCGGGGCTCAGATCATCGAAGCCGTTCGCGGCAGCAGCGTGCTCACTGTAAGCGATACCCGTGGATCTGGATCGAGTGCGGGGATCATCGACTTTGTAATCTCGGATAACCGTGTGCGCTTCGATATTGATGACGAGGCCGCAGCGCAAAACGGACTTGTCATCAGTTCCAAGTTGATGAGCCTGGCGCTCAACGTCAAGCGAAGAACGTCGTCAAAGGAGGGCCGATAGATGCGTTGGCTTGCTGATTTGCGTATTCGCGCACAACTCGCACTGATAACCGTGCTCACCAGCGCCATTGCCCTGCTGCTGGCCGGCGCTGTCATCATTGCATACGATAACTATGCCTACCGCACGCAGAAAACGAGGGAAATCTCGGCGCAAGCCGGGGTACTCGCGGCGAGCGTGACCGCCGCGCTTGAATTTAACGATCCCAAGGCAGCGCTGGACTACCTGAACCCGCTCGCGGCTAACCACGAGATTACCGCGGCGGCTGTGTACGCATCGAACGGCTCGCTGTTTGCGAGCTACTCCCGCTCCGGAAGCAAGCCGCCGCCCTCTTCCACAGAGCCCCAGGGGCAGCGATTCGAAGAAAACGAATTTATCGTGTTCTGGCCGGTGCAGCAGGGTCAGCAACAAGTGGGCAGCGTCTACCTGCGGGCAAGTACGGAGACGCTGGCGGTCCGCGTCACACGTTTCGGCGGAATCATTCTGCTGGTGATGGTCGGCTCGTTACTTATCACACTGCCGATTGCGATGCGCCTGCATTCTGCGATTGCGAACCCCGTGCGCGACATTGCCGAGGCTGCATCGCGCATCGCCGACGGTGATCTGAGTGTTCGAGTGGATTCTGTGCAGCGCGCGGACGAGATCGGGGTGCTGATGAACACGTTCGGCCGCATGGTGGAAAACCTGCGCGAAATGACGCGGCAGATCGGCGAGGTGGCACAGGTGCTCGCCTCCTCGTCCAGCGAAATCCTCGTCACGGCGACGCAGGTAGCTTCCACTGCGGCGGAGACGGCCAGTGCCGTGAGCGAGACCACCGCGACGGTGGAGGAGGTGAAGCAGGCCGCCGGCGTCTCGAACCAGAAGGCGAAGTACGTCTCGGAGAGTGCGCAGAAAGTGGCGCAGGTGTCGCAGGCCGGACGCAAGTCGGTGGAGGGCACGATTGCCGGGATGCAGCGCATCCAGGAGCAGATGGAGTCGGTGGCCG
>JBQMQE010000165.1:0-9992 GCA_052172655.1 Burkholderiales bacterium | reverse complement strand
TCGGAGGGCAGCATGGCGTAGGGCGCAGCGGTCTTGAGCCGCAGCGTCCAGGGGTCGATGATTTTCTTGGCGATGATGGGTTTGACGAAGCTGGTGAACGGGCCGGGGCTCGCGGCCAGCGTTGCCGGGCGCTGCAGCGAGAAAATCACGTCCTCGGCAGTGAAGTCCGAGCCGTCGTGGAACTTGACGCCGCGGCGCAGCTTGAATTCCCAGGTGGTCGGATCGACGGCGCGCCAGGACACGGCCAGGCCAGGAATGAGGCGCGCATTCGCGTCCACGTGCACCAGGGCATCAAATATATGCCAGGCGGCGTTGTTGTTGGGCGCGACATTGAGGAAATGCGGGTCGAGCGAGGTTACGTCGGCCGCCAGGCCGATGCGCAACTCGGCGGCAACCGCGGAAAGCGTGCCGGTCAACGACGCAGCCGCGCAGAATAGAATGGTAACGGCGAATCGTGCCCGTTGAACAAGCATGTGCTGAATCCTCTTGGCATAGAGAATGGAAAGGGATTTTTTGGCGCTTGCCGCAAAACCGGTTTCGAGTATAGCGGAAGCGGCGGGCACGCAGTCGCGGCGCACCTTCTCGCCGTTGAAAATGCGCCTGCGCCAGCGCGTTCGGGACCGCTGCCCGGCTGCGGCGGGCGGATCAGATATAAGATTTCCCGGGAAGAAGCCAGGCCGTCGGCGGCAGCGGATTTGGCCGCGCGCGCGTTCCGCGGCTGTGTCGTCTACAATTCGGGAATCACAAGCGGGGAGGGCAATGGGAACAGTCGTTGCGTTGTCGGGTCAGGTAGGCGGTGCAAAGCTCGCCGACGGGTTGCGGCGTCTGCGCGGCAATGATCTTGCCGTCGTCGTCAATACCGGTGACGACCATGAGGTCTTCGGCCTGGCGTTCTCGCCCGACATCGACACCATGTTGTACACGCTCGGCGGGATTGCCAGTCCCGCGGCCGGCTGGGAACCCGCCGGCGAGACTTACGTGCTGCATGACATGCTGCACCGCCTGGGCTCCGAGCACCGGGTGCGTGTCGGCGATCGCTCGTTCGCGCTGCCGCTGTTGCGCACCGAGGCGTTGCGGCAGGAGTGCCCCTTGAGCCGCGTTACGCTTGGTTTTTGCAAGACGCTGGGTATCGACGCCCGCGTGCTGCCGATGAGTAACGACCCGGTGCGCACGGTGGTGGTCACCGCTGACGGGCATGTGAGCTACCACGAGTACCTGACGGAACTCGAGTGCGCGCCCGTGGTGAAAGGCTTCCTGTATGCCGGCGCCGATGTGGCGCGCATTCCTGACGAAGTCCTGGAAGCGCTGTACGCGCCCGACCTCGAAGCGATCGTGCTCTGCCCGGCCAACCCCTACCACACGATTCAGCCGATTCTGGCGGTGCAAGGCATGCGCGAGCTGCTGCGCGAACGCGGGGTGCCGGTGATTGGAGTGAGTCCCATCGTCGGCGATCGTGCGCTCAAGGGCGTGGCCGGAAAAATGATGCAGGAGCTGGGCCATGAGGTATCGGCGCGCAGGGCGGCGCTCGAATATTACCGGCTGATCGATGGATTCGTGGTCGACAGTTTGGACGAGGCGGCTGCGGATGGCATCCGCTCCTGCGGCATTGAAGTCGCGGTGGCGCCGACGATCATGCGTTCGGAGGAGGACAGGGTCGCGCTGGCGCAGGTGGTGCTTGATCTCGCCCAACTGCTGCGCGCGCGCAAGGAAGCGGAACGCAGCGCTTAGTGACGAATGCGCGCGTGTCTAGCCCGGACCGGCGCGCGCTTCAGGCAGAGTGGGGCAAGGGCCGCTGCGGGAGAGGACCAAAATGCAACAGCAAGCCAGGATTCCGCCTCGCATCGGCTTCATCGGCGCGGGCCGTGTCGCCAAAGGCCTGGCCTGGGGCATGGCCGAGAGCGGGCAGCGCGTCGCCGCCGCCGCCAGCCGCAGCCTGGGTTCGGCCGAACAACTGGCGGCAAGGATTGCCGGTTGCCGCGCGGCTGCGAACGCACAGGATGTCGTCGATCGCAGCGACCTGGTTTTCATCACCGTTCCGGACGATGCGATTGCTGCAGTCACCGCCGGCCTCAAATGGCGCGAGGACGTGGCCGTGGTCCACTGCAGCGGGGCAACCGAGGTGGCTGCGCTTGCGCCCGCCGCGCTTGCCGGCGCACAGATTGGTGGTTTTCATCCATTGCAGCTGTTTGCTGATCCGGAAGTGGCGCTTGCCGGACTGCCGGGCTGCACTATCGCCATCGAGGCCGAAGCGCCGCTGTTGTCGCGGCTGGAACAGTTGGCGCAGGCTCTGCGCTGCCGCACCATACGCCTGCCGCCGGGCTGCCGTGCGCGCTATCACGCCGCCGCTCATTACGCCGCGGGTTTCGTAATCGTCTTGCTCAACCAGGCGGTCGAACTCTGGCAGAGTTTCGGCATCGAGCGCGAGGATACGATACGCGCTCTGCTGCCGCTCCTGCGCGGTACCGCGGCCTCGGTCGAGCGCTCGGGCCTGGCGCAGGGCCTGGCAGGCACGTACTCGCGCGGCGATATTGGCACGCTGGAAAAGCACCTGACCGAACTTGCCCGCGTCGGCCCGGACGCCTTGCATCTGTACTGCGAACTGGCGTTGCGCTCGATTCCTTTGGGTCTGGAGCGTGGTGGCTACGATGAGCATCGTGCCGAGGCAATGCGCGTGCTGCTGCGGCGGGCGTTGAAACCCTAGCGCCGGACGGGTGCTATGCCAGGCTGGAATGGCGACGGTCGAAGCGGTACCATGGTGCTAAGGCTTCGGACCGCTGGCAGTTTTGGATGCACCGGTAGCCGGAGAGGGTAACGCTGCACGGTGTTGCTGAACTCTTCCTGGAGAGCGAATCATGATTCGACCGATCGTGGCATTTGCGCTTGCCTGCAGTTGCAGCCTGGCGCTGGCGCAGAACAAGATGTACCGCTGCGGCAATCAGTTCCAGGAACGGCCCTGCTCCGGCCCGAAGGCCGACGCGGCCGCGCCTTATGCGGCCAAGGCCGATCCGCAGGAACAGCAGGAAAGCGCCGCGAGGCGCCGCGAGCGCGAGCAGGCGATACATCAGGCCAAGTGCGAGAACTACGCCGAGGAACTGGCCGACATAGATCGGCGCATCAAGGCCGGGGCTGATAAAGAGGTGCTCGATCAGTTCATGCGCCGGCAAAAGGAGATGCGCATACGCATCGATCGTACATGCAAGTGAGCGCGCAGGGTCTTGAAAAAAGGGGCACGCCCACTTTTATATCCCACAAATCAGAGGCTGCTGAAATTTGCTTCCCTCGGAGGCTGTCTTATGTCGAGACGCATATAGTGGTTCCGGCCGGGAAGCGAATTTTAAAAGCCTGCTAGCTCATCCGAACAGGGAGAAAGCCGTGACCGAGAAAATCTGGTTGAAGCAATACCCCGCGGGCGTGCCGGCGGAGATCGATGCCGGCCGCTATAGGTCGATTCCGGAAATGATCGAGACCATTTGCGGCAAGTTCGCCGACAAGCCGGCATACAACAGCTTCGGCTGTAGCATGAGTTATGCCGCGGTCGAACGGCACAGCCGCGATTTCGCCGCTTTCCTGCAGAGTCTGCCGGGAATGAACAAGGGCGAGCGCGTCGCCATCATGAGCCCCAATCTGCTGCAGTACCCGGTGGCGCTGATCGGCATCCTGCGCGCCGGCATGACGGTGGTCAATGTCAATCCGCTGTACACGCCGCGCGAGCTCGAGCACCAACTGAAGGATTCCGGCGCCAAGGCCATGGTCATCGTCGAGAACTTCGCCAATACGCTGCAGCAAGTGATCCAGAAAACCCAGGTCGAGCACGTGATCACCACTCAACTCGGCGACCTGTTGCCGCTGCCCAAGCGCTGGGTCGTCAACTTTGTCGTCAAGCGGGTGAAAAAAATGGTGCCGGGCTGGCGCCTCGACGGCGCCATCGATCTGCGCTCGGCACTGGCACGCGGCGCCGGCTCCGAGTTCAAGCCAATCAGCCTCGCCCACGAGGACATCGCATTCCTGCAGTACACCGGCGGCACCACTGGCTTGTCCAAGGGCGCGATGCTGACCCACCGCAACATCCTCGCCAACATCGAGCAGGCGGGCGCCTGGATCGGCGGCAATCTCAAGGATGGCGAGGAAATCGTGATTTCGCCGCTGCCGATGTATCACATCTTTTGCCTGACGACGACGCTTTACTTCATGACCCTGGGCGTGGTCAATGTGTTGATCACCAATCCGCGCGATCTGCCGGCATTCGTCAAGGAACTGAGCAAATGGAAGTGGTCGGTGCTGACCGGCGTGAACACGCTGTTCAACGGACTGCTGCACACGCCCGGCTTCGGCGAACTCGATTTCTCCGGGCTGAAGGTCGTCGTCGGGGGCGGGGCGGCGGTGCTAAAGCCGGTGGCGGAAAAATGGCAGCAGGTCACCGGCCACTACCTCACCGAGGCCTACGGTCTCACCGAGACCTCTCCTGCGGCCAGCATCAACCCGCTGGGCACGCCGTGGAACGGCACTATCGGATTGCCGCTATCCTCGACCGAGTTCTCGATCCGCGACGACGATTTCAAGGAGTTGCCTGCGTGGACCGGCGAAGGCGACATCGAGAAATCCACCGGCGAGATTTGCATCCGCGGACCGCAGGTGATGAAGGGCTACTGGCAGCAGCCCGCGGAAACCGCCAAGGTGCTGCGGGACGGCTGGCTCAAGACCGGCGATGTCGGCAATATCAATACCAAAGGCTATGTCACCATCACCGACCGCAAGAAGGACATGATCCTGGTGTCGGGCTTCAACGTCTATCCGAACGAGATCGAGAGCGTGGTGGCGACGCACCCCGGCGTGCTCGAGTGCGCGGCGGTGGGCGTGCCCGACGACAAATCGGGCGAGGCGGTGAAAGTGGTGATCGTGAAAAAAGATCCCGGCCTCAGCAAGGATTCGGTGATTGAGCACTGCAGGCGGGAGCTTACCGGCTACAAGATTCCGAAATACGTGGAATTCCGCGACAGCTTGCCGAAGACGCCCATAGGCAAGATACTGCGGCGGGAGCTGCGGGACAAGTAGGCCGGACTGACAATGAAGCGAGGCAGCGATACTCTTACAAACAGGCGGCGCGAGTGGCTCAAGCGCGCGTTGCTGGGCGGCGCAATTGCGCCGCTGCTGCTGCGCGATGCGCTGGCTGCGCGCAAGCCGTCCAGCGGCGTGGTAATGAGCAAGGGCGAAGTGCTGATCAACGGCGTCGCGGCAAGGACGGGCGCCTTGGTGACGCCTGGTGACCGCGTCGTGACCGCGACCGGCGGCTTGGCGGTGTTTGTCGTTGGCAAGGATGCGTTTCTGCTGCGCGAGAACAGTGAACTGCATACCGCAGGCAGCGGGATACTGATCGCGTCGCTGCGGCTGGTCACGGGCAAGCTGCTGTCCGTGTTCGGCCGCGGGCAGCGCAGCATCGCGACCCCCACCGCCACCATAGGCATCCGCGGCACCGGCATTTACGTCGAGGCCGAGACCGAGCGTACCTACGTTTGCACCTGCTACGGTGTGGTGGATCTACAGGCCAGCAACATGCCCGCAGCCAGGCAGACAGTGAGCACTACCCATCACGACGCGCCGCGCTACATCTACGCCCATGGCGAGATGCCGATCAAGATGATCGAAGCTGCGCCGGTGAAAAACCATAGCGATGCGGAACTGATCATGCTGGAGGCGCTGGTCGGCCGGGAGCCACCCTTCGTAGGCTTGGGCAAGCAATACCAAGACTACTAACGAAGCCAGGAACAGGGGCGGCCCCCGCTTGTTCCTGCAGGCGCAAACGTTCTCGCGCTCAGTGTTCGAGCACGTAACTGCCGGGCGCCGGACACAGCGCCGGATACGCCTGGGTTGCTAGTGGCGGCGCCGGTTGCAGCGCGCCACATTGCTGCGCCAGCCAGTGCGTCCAGTCCTGCCACCAAGTGCCGGGCAGCTTCTTTTGCTGTCCGCGCCATGCCTTGCCGTCGGTTTCCCCCTTCCTTGGTCATCTGATCTCCTCATCTTTGCAATAAGCACTTATAATCGCTGAGTTACGAACGGAGTGCCGCCAAATGAACCAAGTCCATCGCCTGTTCGACCAGCAATCGAACACCAGCATCAGCCGCACCGAGGAAATCATCGCCGACATCAAAGCCGGCAAGATGGTGATCCTGGTGGATGAGGAAGACCGCGAGAACGAGGGCGATCTCGTGTTCGCCGCGGATTTCGTCACGCCCGAGTCGATCAACTTCATGGCCAGGTTCGCACGCGGCCTGATCTGCCTCACCCTGACCGAGGAACGCTGCCGTCAACTGCAGCTCCCGCCGATGGCGCAGGAGAACCGCTCCTCCCACGGCACCGCGTTTACCGTCTCGATTGAAGCGGCGACGGGGGTCACCACCGGGATTTCGGCGCACGACCGCGCCCGCACCGTGCAGGCGGCGGTAGCGCGCGGGGCGCAGCCCGGGGACATCGTCCAGCCCGGTCATATATTTCCGATCGCGGCGCAACCCGGCGGCGTGCTGGTGCGTGCAGGGCACACCGAAGCCGGTTGCGACCTGACCGCGCTGGCCGGCCTCACGCCCGCCGCGGTGATCTGCGAAATCATGAAAGACGACGGCAGCATGGCCCGATTGCCCGATCTGATCGAGTTCGGCAAAGGGCACGACCTGAAAATCGGCACCATCGCCGACCTGATTCATTTCCGCAGCCAGACCGAGTCGCTGGTCGAGCGCGTGGCCGAGCGCGACATCGCCACCGCGCACGGCGCATTTCGCATGATCGCCTATCGCGAGAAGATTTCCGGCGCGACCCACCTGGCGCTGGCGCGCGGGGTCATCGACGCCAATACGCCTACTCTGGTACGCGTGCACGAGCCGCTGTCCATGCTCGACCTGGTCGATATCGCGCCGGGTGCGCATTCCTGGGGCGTGCACGAGACGCTGGCGGCGATCAGCGCGGCCGGCAACGGCGTCGTGGTCCTGCTCAATTGCGCCGAAAGTGCGGTGCAGCTCGCCAAGCGCGTCGCCAGTGTAGCCAAGCCGCGGCCGGCGGCGAAAATGGAACTGCTGACCTACGGCATAGGCGCGCAGATCCTGCGCGATCTCAACGTAGGCAAGATGCGGCTGATGGCCACGCCGCGCAAAATGCCCAGCATGGCCGGCTGGGGTCTCGAAGTCGCCGAGTACGTGCAGCCGCAGCGCGGGACCAAGGCGGGACAATGAGGGAGATCAAGCCTGACCTGAACGGGAAGGATCTGCGCATCGCCGTCGTGCGCGGCCGCTTCAACGAGGCCATCGGCGCCGGTCTGCTCGCCGCCTGCCTGGAGCGCCTGGGTGCGCTCGGCGTCGCGCCCGGCCGCATTACGCTCGCGAGCGTGCCCGGCGCGCTGGAGATTCCGCTCGCGCTGCAACAGCTCGCCGCCACCGGCCACTATGACGCGCTGATCGCGCTGGGCGCGGTGGTGCGCGGTGATACTTATCACTTCGAAGTCGTGTCCAACGAGTCCGCCGCCGGCATCGCCCAGGTGCAACTCGATGCGGGCATGCCGGTTGCCAACGGCATACTCACCACCGATACCGAGGAGCAGGCCATGGCGCGGGTGCGGCAGAAGGGCGGCGATTGCGCCGAAGTGGCGGTGGAGATGGCCAATCTGGCCAGGGAAATCAGGAATGAAAAACGCACGGCATAAGGCGCGCGAGCTGGTGTTGCAGGGTTTGTACCAGTGGCTGCTTGCCGAGGAGCATCCCGGCGAGATTCGCACGCACCTGGCCGAGTTCAAGGGCTACGACAAGGCCGATCAGAAGTATCTCGAGCGGCTGCTGAATGGGGTCATCGCCGATGCCGCCGAGCTCGAGGCCGCGTTCGCTCCCCTGCTCGACCGTCCCGTCGATGCGCTCTCGCCGGTGGAGCGCGGTGTGCTGCTGATCGGCGCCTACGAGCTCGCCCATGTGCCCGACGTGCCCTACAAGGTAGTGATCAACGAGGCGGTGGAGCTGGCGAAGTCCTACGGCGGCACCGACGGCCACAAGTACGTCAACGGCGTGCTGGACAAGCTCGCAATGCGCTCGCGTCCGGCCGAGGTCAAGGCGCGCAAGGCCGGCGGGGGCGGGGCCGCCTAGGTCCTGTCCACATTCACCGCGCGAGACGCGTTGGTTTCCGAATTCGACATCATCCGCCGCTATTTCACCCGACCGGTGAAGCGCGCGCTGCTGGGCGTGGGCGACGACTGTGCCTTGATTGCGCCCGAAGCGGGCACTGTGCTGGCGGTATCCACGGACATGCTGGTCGAGGGGCGGCATTTTCTCGCCGGCGCCGATGCCGCCAAGCTGGGCCACAAGGCTCTGGCGGTGAATCTTTCCGATCTCGCGGCGATGGGCGCAGCACCGCGCTACGCCACCCTCGCGCTTGCCCTGCCCGAGGCCGACGAGGGCTGGCTCGCGCAGTTCACGCAAGGGTTTTTCGCGCTGGCCGACGCCTTCGGCGTGGAGCTGATCGGCGGCGATACCACGCGCGGGCCGCGCAACATTTCGATTACCGTGATGGGCGCGGTGCCGCCGGAGCTGGCTTTGCGCCGCGACGGCGCCAAACTCGGGGACGAGGTCTGGCTGTCGGGTTGCACCGGCGACGCGGCGCTGGCGCTGGCGCACCTCGACGCTCGCGTGCGGCTGTCCGCTGCGGCGCTGGCGCACTGTCTTGCGCGCTTGCACACGCCGGTGCCCTGCGTGGCGCTGGGCCAGTCGTTGCGCGGGCTGGCAACGAGCGCCATCGATGTTTCCGACGGTCTGGTCGCCGATCTCGGCCATATCGGCGAGCGCTCGGGCGTGGCGATCGAACTGCGCTACGCGGAACTGCCGCGCTCGCGCGCGCTCAGGGCCTGCGCGGACGAGGGCCTGGCGCAGGCATGCCTGCTCGGCGGCGGCGACGACTACGAGCTCGCGTTCACCGCCAAGCCGGGTGCGCGCGTCCGGGTCGCCGCGGTTGCGGGCGAGTTGGGGCTGTCCCTGACGCGTATCGGCACCGTCGGCGCGGGCGAGCCGGGGCTGGTGTCGGTATGCGATGCGGCCGGCAAGCTCATGCAAATCGCGCGTAAGGGGTTTGATCACTTTGGCAGCTGACGCCATTCTGCGTCCCACCGCGGGCTTCATGCTGGCGCACCCGGCGCGCTTCATCGCGCTCGGTTTCGGCACCGGGCTGTCGCCCATTGCGCCCGGCACGGTGGGCACGCTGCTCGGCTTTCCCGTCTACTGGATCGCGAGCGACCTGCTCGCGCCCTACGGGCCGCTCGCGTTGCTGGCGCTGATCGCGGCCATGTTCGTGCTCGGCGTATGGGCCTGCGCGCGCACCGGGTGCGACCTGGGGCTGGCCGATCACAGCGGCATGAACTGGGACGAGATCGTCGCGTTCCAGTTGGTGCTGATGCTGACGCCGCAGGCCTGGCAGTGGCAGGCGTTCGCATTCTTCGGCTTCCGCTTTTTCGATGTGGTCAAGCCGCCGCCGATCCGCCAGGTCGATGCGCAGTTGAAAGGCGGACTGGGGGTGATGTTCGACGATATCCTCGCGGCGTTCTATACGCTGCTGGCCATGGCCGTGTGCAAGGTTGTGCTGGGTTGACGCTCGATGCCCTCCGACACGCTCACCACCCTCGCAACGCTCGTCGGCGCAAAGCTGAAGGCGCAAGGCGTCATGCTTGCCACGGCGGAATCCTGCACCGGCGGCTGGGTGGCGCAGGCGGTTACGGCCATATCCGGCAGTTCGGACTGGTTCGAGCGTGGTTTCGTCACCTATTCGGACGCGTCCAAGCAGGAGATGCTCGGGGTAAGCGCCCACACCCTTGCCGAGCACGGGGCGGTGAGCGAGCCGACGGCGCGCGAGATGGCGGCCGGCGCGCTTGTCCACAGCCGCGCGCAGGTGGCGCTGGCGATCACCGGTGTCGCCGGCCCCGGCGGCGGCTCGCCGGAAAAGCCGGTGGGCACCGTGTGCTTCGCCTGGTCGCGGAA
>JBQMQE010000164.1:8523-9997 GCA_052172655.1 Burkholderiales bacterium | reverse complement strand
CGCCCAGCGCCGCAATATAGAGCTCGGGTATGCGCCCGGTGAGCAGGTAGACATGTTCGCCCGCGCCGACGCCCAGTGCCTGCAGCACGTTGGCGAAGCGGTTGGAAAGCCGGCTCAACTCAGTGTAGGAATAATCCTGGATTGCGCCGCTCTTGCCCAGCCAGCGCAAAGCGACCCGTCCCTTGCGCTCACCCGCCGCATGCCGATCGACCGCCTCGTGCGCGATGTTAAGCCCCCCCGCGGGAAGGCCGTCGAGTTCGCGCCGGGCTTCGTCCCAGGAGAAGCCGGAACGCAACGCCGCATAATCGCGCATGTTCGGCACCACGGCGTGGCCGGCCGGATAGCCGGGAATGGCTTCTACGACGGTCGTTGCTGCACTGCTTTGTGTTTCGCGCATGTGGCCCCGAGCTGCGCGCGGCGCGTCCGATGCGCTCTTTACAACGTGCAAGGACGGCGACGCTGTCTATGGCTGCAGATTATCCCGGCGCCTTGGTCCGGCCTTGACGAAAATCAAGGTCGGGTCACAACTGCAATTCTATGTGCATGGTATCGGCTTCCCCCTGCAGGTGGTAACACCTGAAGCCCAGTTGCCGGGCGAACTTGAGCATTTTGTGATTGCTCGCGAGCACGATGCCCTCCATCATCCTGAAGCCCTTAGTGCGCGCCGCGTCCAACAGGGAAATCATCAGCAACCCTGCCACCCCACTGCCCTGCCAGGCATCGTCCACCGTCACCGCAAGCTCACAACTTCCCGGATTTTCGGTCGCCACATAACGCGCCGTTCCGATCTCCAGTTCCTTGCCCTCCTGCATCACGGTGGCGACGAAGGCCATATGCCGGTCGTAGTCGATTTCGGTGAAAAACTTGAGCTTGTTCGGCGGCAATTCCCGCAGCGAGCCCATGAAGCGAAAGTAGCGCGAGTCCTGCGAGAGATGGCGCACGAACTCCTGCTCCAAGCCGGAGTCCTCCGGCCGGATCGGCCGGATGGTCACGGGCGCACCGTCGCGCAAACTGCGATGCCGTACCAGGTGTTGAGGATACTCTGCCATACCTGTGCACCATGCTAGGCCCTGCGCGGCACGGCCCATTGACCGCGATCAACACTGGTTTCGTGAGGAATTATGAATGTTGTAAGAATGTCATGTATCACACGGATACATAACGTTTTTGTTACTGGGATTCGCAGCCGGGACCGCCCATCAGGGGCACCGGGCTATTCCGCCGCAGTTGATCTAGAACAAGACGCGCCCGGTGCGGGAATGCGATGATTGCGGCAGATGTTGGGGGCTCTCCTGCCCGTAAGAGAACATCTGGCTGCAATCTTCGGCCCGGTGAAGCAAGCGCGTCCCGGGCCTTTTCTTTGCGCGCGATGCGGCCGGCCTCGGGCAAGCGGTGGACGCGGCCTACGCCTCAGGCGGGGGCGGTGTCGCTCGCCTCGCCCTTGCCCTGCTCGATATGCTTTTCCAGCGCCTTG
>JBQMQE010000164.1:0-8513 GCA_052172655.1 Burkholderiales bacterium | reverse complement strand
CATTTAGTCTGTTTTTTCGGCAACTGCATTGCCGCGGCAGCAAGCCGGCGCCTGCCGCCGGCGCGACGTTCTTCAGTTGTCGACGTAGCGCCGCCGATGCGTCTCGAGCAATTTCCACCTCACGACCGGAATATTGGCTATGGCATCGAGCGCGAAGCGGTAGGCTTCCGACAATTCGAGAAATCGAAGCTGCGCGCCCTTCGACTCGTCCCGCGATATCGCGGTCGCGCCGACGTAGCCGCCGGCGTGCAGGCTTTCCGCATACCCCGACGGTGTCGCGATCGCCGCTTCGCCCGAGCGCAGCACCAGCAGTTCGTCCGCGGGAGGAGGAATAATCCGGTCCTTGTCGAAGACAACGGATTCGGCAGAGCGAATCAGCCGGCTGAGGGTCACGCACGATACACCTTCCGCGAACAGCCAGTTTCCCCTGAGGAAGTCGACCATTTCACGCGATTCGACCAGATCGAGGCGCATCGCTCCGCGTTGGACGAAGTCGAGGTACAGATCTCTGGGCAGACGCAGCGCTTGAACGAAGCTGACCGCGCGGCAGGTCTCCACCGCGGCTGTGCCCAGCAATGCCGGCGCCTCCGCCACAAGCGAGCCGGCAGAGACGAGGCTGCTCCCGCGCACCCCCGTACGCAGCAACTCGGCCTCCCCGCTGAGAATGAGGTATACAGCGTCGAGCTGCGCCTGCTCCTTGTAGAGCAAGACCTCCGGATTGAACACAAGTATCCCGCCATTCATCAGATGCCGGATGCGGTGCAAGGGCGCGTCCGGAAAGTAGCTGCGCAGATACTCGAACGCGCGCCGGCGTAGCGAATCCGAAGTCCCTTCGATGAGCACGTCCACGGTTCCAAACGGCGCACCCGATCCGATGGCCCGCTCGTCCTCGGTCAGCCGCCTGGCGGTATGCGCAAGTATCAGTTTGCCCGAAGTGTCTCCGCGGAAATCCAGTGCGACGCCGTGGATCATGCCGCCGCCGATGTCGATCTTCTTGACGTCGGCCTGGTGGGCGTAGGCACTCACGGTTTTTTCGAAAAGCGCCTCGCTGACGCCGTCCGCCGCGATTTCCGGCGCGATCATCTTGCGCAACACTTCGAACGATACGATGTCCGCGAGATGCGCGTAGCTGCGATAGCCCCCTTCCCACATCACTCTGAAATAGAAAATGGTTGTCTCGACCGGATGCGGCGAAAGTATCGGCTTGACCTCCAGACCTTCTATATCGTTCCACTCGTCCAGCGTCAGATTGTGCACATCGAACAGCTTGCCGAATTCGCTTTCCGGGATGCGCATCACCCGCGACAGCTTCTTGATTACCGATTCCCGCACCATGGGAACGGCATAGTAGGCGATGCGGCGGTCTCCGCGGATCAACGTAGTCAGTCCGGCCAGGTGATCGTCATGACAGTGTGTGTGGAAAATGCCGTCGATTTCATTGATGCCGATGCCCAGGGCGGTCAATGCATAATCGATGTTCGGACCGGCGTCCACAAGATATACGCACCCCTGAAACAGGAGGATGCTGCCCATCGTCGGTCGATTCATGTCCCAGCCGTCGCCGTCGCCGGTGTGCACCACCGAAAAATAGTCGCGCGTGAGCAAATGCTTGTCGAGCGTGTAAGGACACTCGTACGCCTCGCCTGGTCCGAGATTAAGGTCGACTTCGACGCGCTCGCCCTGGTAGGCAAATTCGAATACGTTGGTGCGCAGTCTTCGAACCGTTACGCCATTGCGTATTTCGACCGTGTCGCGCGCGACGAAAAGCGGCTGGACGAGTTCCTCTGTGGGCATGATCCGGCCGAAGGCGAAGGCGAGTTTCATCCGCATGAGTTCGTCCGCCTGCGCGGGTTCAACTCCAGCCTCGATCAACTCTTCCCGCGAAGCGAGGCCATAGTTTCCGCGAAACAGGTACTCCATCTGCGCCTGAACCTGGCCGGCGGAACCGATGAGCAATGGCCGCAATCCGGTGTTGCACGGGTGGTCCGGCACGATCAGGCCCTGCTTATACAGCATTTGCAGCACCGGAAACTCAGAACGGCTGCAGGCGCGGCCGTTCTGAATGGCGAGATCCGAGAGCAGGATGGCGTTGGGCCCGGTTTCGCACTCGACGCCATTCACTTCGGTCGAAACGATCAAGCCCCGTCGGAGCAGATGCTTGACCGAGTCAACCGGGCATCCGCACAGTATCCGAATATCGGCGGCCGCCGCTTCGACCCAGAAAATGCCGGTGCTGACCGAGACCTTTCTGAGCGCAGACATGCGATATCCTTAGCGGAGCAAAGAGGATTTCGCGATAATACACTACCCCCTTGCGCGGATCGTTGCGTCGCCGGCGCCATCCTCCACCATCGTTCGCGGGCTTGACCGGCGCCTCTGCCGCAAGCGTCTGTCGCAACGAATCGATCGGCCTGACCACGGCGCCGGCGCGCGCGCGAGCGGCGTCAAGCCTCGTACTTGAACGACAGCGATACCCGCGTGCGGAAAGCGGTCACCTTGCCGTTCTCGACCTTCATGTCGGTCTTGATCACTTCGGCCACGCGCAGGTCGCGCAGCGACTTGGAAGCGACCTCCACCGCCTTCCTGCCTGCATCCTCCCATGAAACCTTGCTGATTCCGACCACCTCGACGATCTTGTAGACCCCTTCTGCGTTCTTGGCCATTTCGATCTCCTCAAGTTAGTTGGCGCACCCCGTCGCCCACCCGGGCTTCGGGGAAATTTCATGATACACCTGCTTGACGCGGCGACCGAAAACCGAATGCCTGAGAGCGCATTTGATGCGCCCGCGCCGTCGCGTCGTAGCCGGCGATCAGACCCTGTAGCGGCCGTCTCAGGCGTACAGCCAGGGACGCGCGCTGCGATCGCGGCGCTGGAAAGCTGCAATTTCGGTCTCATGCTCCAGCGTGAGGCCGATCTCATCCAGCCCCTCCTGCAGCATTCTGCGGCGCAGGGGTTCGACTTCGAAGGCGATTTCCTCGCCTTGCGCGGTGACGATCCGCTGCCGCTCCAGATCCACAGTCAGCAGCGCATCGCGCGCGTCGGCTTCGATGCCTGCCGCCAGCCGCTCCACGGTTGCCGCCGGAAGGCGGATCGGAAGCATCCCGTTCTGAAAACAGTTGCCGAAAAATATGTCGCCGAAGGAAGGCGCGATGACGCATCTCAACCCCCAGCCCATCAGCGCCCAGACCGCATTTTCGCGCGAGGAGCCGCAGCCGAAGTTCTCCGCCGCCAGGATGATCTTCGCGTCGCGGTAAGGCGGCTTGTTGAGGATGAACTCCGCGTTCTCGCTGCCGTCCGCATTGAAGCGCATCGTCTCCAGCAAATACTCGCCCTGCCGCTCGCGCGCGACGCCGGCGCAGCGCTCGATGCGTATGATGCGGTCGGTGTCGATGTTGGGCACCAGCAGCGGGGCGGCGATGCCTTTGAGCAGGGTGAATTTTTCCATCATTGGCTATCCCGTGATATATGCCGCACATCGGTGATCACGCCGGCGATCGCAGCAGCAGCCGCCATCGGCGGACTGGCAAGATGGGTGCGCGCACCCGGGCCCTGCCGGCCGACGAAGTTCCGGTTTGAAGTCGACACGCAGCGCTCACCCGGTCCGACCAGTTCGCCATTCGCGCCCACACAAAGCGAGCAGCCCGGCTCGCGCCACTCGAACCCGGCCGCGCGGAATATCCGGTCCAGTCCTTCGGCTTCGGCTTCGCGCTTCACGCCCTGCGATCCGGGCACGACCCAGGCGCGCACATGCGCCGCGACCCTGCGCCCGCGCACCACGTTCGCGGCACTGCGCAAGTCGGAAATCCGGCTGTTGGTGCAGGAGCCGATGAATACCCAGTCCACTTTCGTGCCGGCGATCGGCTGGCCGGGAACCAGACCCATGTATTCGAGCGCCGCGCACATCGCCTGCCTGCGCTCGCCGTCGGCGGCGCTGGCGGGATCGGGAATCATGGCGTCGACCGCAATCACATCCTGCGGGCTGGTGCCCCAGGTGATCTGCGGCCGGATTTCGCCCACATCGATTTCGATATCCCGCTCGAACATGGCTTGCGCGTCGCTGCTGAGCGTTTTCCAGTGCCGCAGCGCAAGATCCCAGTGTTCGGCTTTGGGCGCGTAACGCCGGCCGTGAAGGTAGGCCGCCGTCTTTTCGTCGGGCGCGATCATGCCGAATTTTGCGCCCAACTCGATCGAGAGATTGCACACGGTAAGCCGGCCTTCGATGTCGAGGGCCCGGATCGCGCTGCCGGCATATTCAACCGCGTAACCTGCTCCGGCGGCGGTGCCGAGCTTGCCGATCGCGTGCAGGATCAGGTCCTTCGCCTCGACGCCGGGGCCGCGTGCGCCGTCAAAGCGTATGCGCATGCGCTTCGGCTTTCTCTGCACCACGGTCTGGGTGGCAAGCACGTGCACCCCCTCGGATGAGCCGATGCCCCAGGCCAGCGCCCCGAGCGCGCCATGGGTGCTCGTGTGGCTGTCGCCGACCAGCACCAGCATGCCCGGCTGGGTGATGCCCAGTTCCGGGCCGATCACGTGCGCAATGCCCTGGCCTTCGTCGTTGACATCGAACAATTTGATGCGATGCGTCCTGCTGCCAGCGCGCAGTTCGGCGAGCAGCGACTCGCTCCAGATCGCGTTGCCGCCGGTTCGTCCGGGCTCGGAGGATACGACGTGGTCGGCGACGCAGAACGTCATCTCGGGATTGCGCACCCGCAGCCCGCGCGCGGCGAGCAGCTTGAATTCGGGGCTGTGCAGGTCGGTGAAGAAATGGCGATCGACGTGCAGCAGCGACACGCCCGGCGCGAGCTCGGCCACGACATGCCGCTCCCAGACCTTGTCGAACAGCGTGGTGGCGGTCATCGCGCCCATGACATTTGACATGGCTGCACAAGGACTCAGGGATCGAGCAGCACGCCCGGATTGAGAATGCGCTGCGGATCCAGCGTGTTCTTCGCCGCGTCGAGTGCGCGCGCAAACAACTCGGGCCGCTGCCGGTCGTACCACTGACGATGGTCGCGCCCGAGCGCATGGTGATGCGTGATGGTTCCGCCGGCTGCGAGCATCGCGTCCGAGGCCGCGGCCTTGATCGCCCAGAACTGCTCCGCCAGCCTGGCCTTGTGGCCCAGTCCGTGCCAGGTGAAATAGGGCGCGGGGCCGTCCGGATACAAATGCGTGAAACGCACGGTGCAACTGCCCTCGCGCCCGGTTGCTTCACGAATGGCCCTCAGGGTCGCATCCTTCACCTTGCGCTCCAGATCGGGAAAGCGGTCCCAGGTGATCGCGGTCTCCACCGTGTCGCGCATCACACCGCGCGCGATCGCGTGCTCGCGCAGGTAGGGCCCGCGCACGAACTTGTCGCGCCAGTTGCCGGCCGCACCCGAGCGCTGCGCATCTTTCTGCTGCAACGAGCGCTCGTCCCATGCCCCGCCGTAATCGGCGCACAACTCCAGCGCGCGCTTCATCCAGGGTTCGAGCGGGTGGTCGCCCGATTCGAAGCCGAGCACCAGGATGTGGCTCGCCCCGTCGCCCGCCTCGGTAAATTTCGCTTCGTCCTTTTCTATCAGGCGCGCATTCGCCGGATACAGGCCGGACTGGGCGAGCGCGCGCACCGCGCCCACCGCTTTCTCCCAATCGGCAAAGCGCACCGTGGTGCTCAGGCGAAACGTCGGCCGCCGATGCAGCCGCACCCAGGCCTCGGTGATGATGCCCAGCGCGCCTTCGGAACCGAGGAACATGCGATCGGGACTGGGGCCGGCGCCGGACGCCGGCAAGCGGCGCGATGCCAGCGTGCCCGCGGGCGTGACCACGCGCAGCGATTCGACGTGATCGTCGATCTGCGAATAGACGGTGGCGTAGTGCCCGGCGGCGCGCGTCGCGATCCAGCCGCCGAGCGAGGAGAATTCCCACGCCTGCAGGTAAAAGCGCATGGTCAGGCCGGAGGACTTAAGCTGTTCCTCCAGGCTCGGCCCGAGCACGCCGCCCTGCACCCGCGCCGCCTGCGAGGTCTTGTCGATCTCGAGCACGCGGTCGAAATGCTTCATGTCGATGGTGAGCACGCCCTTGTAGCGCTCGTATGCCGGCGGATTCACGCCGCCCACCACGCTCGAGCCGCCGCCGAAGGGAATCGCGGCGACGTCGCTCGCGCCGCACCAGTCGAGCAGGCCGGCAATATCCTGTTCAGTTTTCGGGTACGCGATCACATCCGGCGGATTGGAAAAATCGCGACTATGAATCATGCGCGCAAGGTCGTGCACCGAACGGCCGAAACTGTGGAACAGGCGCTCGTGCTTGTCCATGGTGCAGACCGCGGCCAGACTGGCCGGCACCGCCACCCGCGGCGCGCGCAGCGTGATCTCGTCCGCGCGCGGCATCGCCGCCGGCTCGAACCGGTCCACCTTGAATAAGCCCGACCAGGCGCGCTCGAACCACGCCAGCTCGCCCGCCGGCAACTGGTAGTCCTCGTATCCCCAGCCGTAGAAACTGCGTTTTCTTTGCGTCATGTCGTGCCCCCTGCTGGTGGCGAATTTTTTAATTCTAGCCCGAATGGAGCGCAAATCGACCATCTCAGAGCGGCTATAACCAAGCCGTCTTACCGTGGAATTTTCCCAAGGGCCGGCAGATGGCGCTCACCATCGATCGGCATTTCTGACCCAGGATGAGAAGTAGTTCCTTGGATCGACCGCAATCAGCCGCCTATACTGCAAGCGCATGATGTCAGGTCTCCTCCTTTACCCGCTTCGGCGGGTTTCTTTTTTGTTGCGCTCTCCCTGCAGCTTCCATGATGCCCGGCCCGCCACCGGTGCAGACGACGAAGCCGCGGGGCCCGCGGCGGGGCCCGCGGAGGGGCCGGCGGAGGGTCCGGCCGTGGTGGTACTGGCGGAGGCAGTTTTTCCGGCGGCCCGGGTGGTGGGAATCGTGGAGGCAGGACGATGTCAGGTGGTTCCCGCCTTGGTGGTAATGGTGGAATGTCGGGAGGAACACCTGACGCGTGCGCACGCAACTCCTGCCTGCGCATGCAGCTCGCTTGAGCTTTCAGAAGTCCTTCTTGCTCTTGTAAACGGCGCCGGAGCATGCCCTGCAAGCCTCGATGAGTGAAGACTGCTCGAGATGCGCCTTGGCACCGCATTTGAGACAAGTGGGTGTGCCGGCGCTGGTAGGTAGTGTGTCCAGTATACATGCTCTTCCAGGATCCCGCGGACAGGGACTGCGCGCCACTTCTGCTGTCGGCCCAGAACAAATTCAAATCTGAACGTCGCCGCTATCAAAGCGGGTTGGTGGCCGCCAACCATGAACCGGGCGGCTGCGGCGACCCTCCGGGCTCGCGCGCGGCGAACCAGCAAAGAGAACTCTCATACGCATGAACCGCGTCAAACACTTCTGGCGCGAAGGCGAGCCGGCGCCCGGCGGCTTACTTTCGAATCCGCGCTGACTATCGGCCGAAATGATGGTCACACCGGGCTCGGCGCAGGCGTGTAGAGCACTTCCGATCTTGCCGCCTGTTACGTACTGCAGCTATCAAATCGGCGCCCCGTCCTCGGCAATTCGGTACACTATTGCTTGGCGCGGGTGGCGCGCCGGCTGACATCGAGACCGGCCCCTGCATGGGGAAGGTGTAGAGACCGGACGGCCGGTCTTGCCGGCCTCGGCTACCCGCAAATGTTTCAAAGGAGCGAGCATGAACACAAGCGAGCGCGTAAAGGTGTTTTGGCAGCCCGGATGCACGAGCTGCCTGAGGACCAAAGAGTTCCTCACCCGTCAGGGCGTGGACTACGAGTCGATCAATGTCCACGGCAACAGCGCCGGCATGGAGGAACTGCGCAAGCTCGGCGCGCGCAGCGTGCCGATCGTATCGCGCGGCGAGCGCTTCGTCTATTCGCAGACGCTCACCGACATCGTCAAGTTTCTCGACCTGCAGATCAAGCTGCACGAGCCGCTGAGCCCGGGGGAGCTGGTGCAGAAACTCGACCTGGTGCTCACCGCGGCGTCGCGCTACATCAGGCAGATCCCGGATGATCGCCTCGAGCTGCCTTTCCGCAACCGCAATCGGCCGATCCGCGCGCTGGGCTGTCACCTGTTTCGCATTCCCGAGGCCTTCCTCGAAGTCGTGCCCGCCGGGCCGCTCTCCTACGAGCGCATCATGGCCGAGCCCGTCGCGCAGTTGCGCAGCGGCAAGGACATCGCGCACTACGGCGAAGGCGTGCTCGCGCGCTTCAAGCAATGGTGGGCGGGGTATGCGGACAAGAGCTGCGGCAGCGAAATGGATACCTACTTTGGCAGGCACCCGTTGCATGCAGTCCTCGAGCGCAGCGTGTGGCACCCGGCGCAGCATACGCGCCAGTTGATGCTGATCCTCGACGAGCTGGAGATCGAGCCGAACCGCCGCTTGACCGTGGATGATTTCGCCGGGCTGCCATTGCCGGAGAAAGCCTGGGACGCCGAATAGGCGCCGCCGCAAGTCATGGCTACGGCTTTCCTCCCCAGGGCATGACGGGTACGGTGGATATGCTGTTCGCCG
>JBQMQE010000163.1:7348-10062 GCA_052172655.1 Burkholderiales bacterium | reverse complement strand
CAACACGTACATCGACCCGCTGGCCGGACTGTCTCAGGTCACGACGTTCCTTGCGAGAGAGATAAGTGGCGAGAGCGTCACCGGCAAGGGCGAGGTCGTCCCGCTTCGGAATCAGTACCGGCTTACCCTGCAGGGCGACGAGAAGGTCGAATATGGCGCTCAGAACGCCTACGACGTAGCAAGCCGGTTCGTGCGCACGAAGCTGGCCCCCATCCCCGGAGCGATCGTCAACGCCTTCGCTGGCGAGGACGTGGTTGGCGTGGAAGCCACTCCCGGCAGCATTGTCACCAGCCTGGTCGTGCCGCTGTCGATGCAGAACGTTAAGGACGTGATGGTCGCTCATGGCGTTCCGGCGGGGGCGGCGATCACCATGCTGGAACTGCTTGGCATGGGCGTCCAACATCGCGACCCGGCGCAATTGAAGGCACCGGACTACCGCGATATGAGCCGCGAGGAAAAGACGGCTTACGGGCAGTACGTCACCGAGGCGAACAAAATCAAAGCCGCCAAACAATCCCTCCAAGACTTCGCCAACGGCCTGCCTCCGGAAACCGCCCCTGCCGATATGCGCTACGAGGTGGAGAAGAAGGCAGCCGAACTCGGCCTGGAAGGCGCAACGGTGGACATTTACAAGGCGAACACCACGGCGCGCGACAAGGAGACCGGTCAGCGCATGCGTGGGGTCAAGCGCACCGAAACCGGCAACGTCAAGATGAACTACAAGGAAGCGTGGAGCCTGAAAGGGTACAGCGCGGCAGAGAAGTCCGTCTCGCAATTGGACAACTACATCGAGGAACTGGACGACGACAGCCTCACGAATGCGGATGTGAACAAAATATGGGGCAATTTCGTTTTCAGCGAGCCGCTGACTACGGGCGATCCTGATTCCGTTGCTTCCGAGAAGGATAAGGACGAACTGCTGAAAGTCCTACGCTCCCAGCGTAAACTCTCGCAATCAGAATTTGTGAGGAACCAGCAATGAAGTTCCTGCTGCAGCGGTTCACTGGCGGCAATATCAGTGTTGAACTGGAGCGCGGGGCTACGGTGGGCGCGACCGTGGGTCGGAATCTGTATTGGGCGGACGGCACGCTGGTCACTGAAGACATGCTGCTGCAGCCGACAACCCCTGGGCAGCAGGTTACCTACTGGTCCCTGATTGCGGACATCCCGGCCAACATTGTCGGGCTCTCCGGGCTGGCTGGAACCGGCGTTGTTCGCCGCACCGGAGCTGGATCCTTTGATACTGCGGCCGTGATTGGAGACCTGGCCGATGTCGACGACGCCGGCGTTGTTGCAGGGGACACCCTAATTTTCGACGGGATGCAGTATGTTCCTGGGCAGGCGTCTGGCTCAGCCAGGACCAACCGCATCACCACGGATGGGAACCTCCGGGTTACCACCTCCAATGCTCTCAGGATTATAGCCTAATGGCACTCGAACGCATTCAGGACTTGCCCGCAGCCGCGCTGCCACTCTCCGGACCCGAGCTGGTCGAGCTGGAGCAGGGCGGCGTCAGCAAGCAATGTACCGTGCAAGACATTGTCGACTCAGCCGCTCCATACGCCGGGGCTGCTGGGCAGATAGCGATCACGGGCCTGGTCATTGGAATTGATCCAGCCTACGTAGGGCAGGCATCTATCACTACGCTTGGAGCCATCGCCACAGGCGTATGGAATGCGACCGAAATTGCCGCCAATAAGGGCGGGACTGGGCAGACCGCATATGCTGTCGGAGATCTGCTTTATGCATCTGGCGTCGCGGCCCTGTCCAAGCTCGCGGCCGGCGCCAATGGGCATATCCTTACGCTAGCTGCAGGCGTTCCGTCTTGGGCAGCAGCTCCAGCTGGTTTTGCCAACCCAATGACTACCACCGGGGATATGATTTACTCCAACCCGGGCAGCACCGCCGTGCGCCTTGCTGCGGGCACGAACGGGCACTTGCTTACCCTTGTTGCTGGTCTTCCCGCGTGGGCTGCTGCGCCAGCTGCCGCGTGGGGGTCGCTGACCGGCTCACTGTCTGCGCAGACCGACTTGCAAGCAGCCCTTGATGCCAAGGCTCCGCTGCTTGTTTTGCAGAATAGCCAGTCCGCTGCATACACGCTCGTTGCTGCGGATTCCGGGAAGCAGATCTACCACCCAATCGCAGATACCGCTGCGCGCATCTGGACAATCCCAGCGAACAGCTCGGTGCCGTTCCCGATTGGAACCGTGGTTACCTTCATCAACGACAACGCCGCTGGCGCGATCACCATTGCGATCACTACGGACACATTGCGCCTTGCTGGCTCAGGCGCAACCGGCAGCAGGACGCTTGCTGCCAACGGCATTGCTACTGCCGTAAAAATCACCGCCACCTCGTGGCAGATCAACGGCACGAACCTCACCTAATGCCGCCCATCCAGCAAATAATGATTGCTCAGAAGGCAGCGGTAGTCACAGGATCGGTCACGTTCGATCCGTCGAAAAAAGGAGCCTACGCTTTACTTTCGGGAGGCAACAACAACCTCGGCAGTTCGTCCGCAACAGCACAGGCATTGGCGACGGCTGGCTATTCAACCGGCAAATACTATTTCGAGGTTTTGTGCAGCGGCGCCGTAAATTCCAGGAGCGTAGGAATATCCCGGACTGGCGGCGCCGTCGACTACGACAGTGACCTTGGGCAGGAGGCCGGAGAGTACGGCTGGTATTCCAACGGCAACTCCTATTTCGCAGGGT
>JBQMQE010000163.1:6177-7338 GCA_052172655.1 Burkholderiales bacterium | reverse complement strand
CGGGTAGGCCTCGCGGCCGGGCGGGCGGCGCAGCAGGAGCGACATCTCGCGATAAGCCCAGGCGTGCTTGGTCAGATCGTCGTAAACGCACAGCGCGTCCTTGACCTTGTGCCGGCCCAGCTTGACGCCGTTCTCCATCACCTCTTCGCCCATCGCGCAGCCGGCGTAGGGGGCGAGGTACTGCAGCGGGGCAGGCATCTCGGCGCCGGCGACGTGGTGGGCGTCGCGGTGGACTTCACCCTGCGCCGCATGTGGGTGAGGGTGAACGGAACCTACATCACCGGCAACCCAGCAACGAATACTAGCCCGATAGTTACCTACGCCTCTGGTCTCGGAACCATGTACGCAGCAGCAAGCGTGACCTCCCCTGGCGACGCCCTTACTTTGCGCACCACTTCTGGCTCGTTCAGCGGATCAGTCCCTTCCGGGTTCCTTCCGTATGGTTAGCGCGAATAGCGCCAACCTTTCACGCTAGCTTGATCTTTATCGCTGTTTACTCCCGGGGGATGCAGCGTCTTGATGTTTGACAATAAAGGTTCAGATATGTCTAGCATAGATATTAACGATCCCGTTCAAGTTGGCATGCATCTTGCCGAGTTGAAAGGTAGCATGGCATCCATGCAGCAGCAGCAGACCCACAATGCGGAGGTTGCGCGTACCGCTATTGATGGCGTAAACACGCGGCTCGATGGACTTTCAAAGAAAGTGGATGACATCACTTCCCTGTCCGGCTCGACGGTATCCCACACCGAGCAGCTTGGCCGGATGTGGGACACGGTGTCGCGCACGGACAAGCTCGCCGAGGGCCTGAAGAACATGGCCATCGGTGGTATGTTCGTTCTCACCCTGACCGGCGGCATGGCGGCCTATCTGTACAACGGCGACAAGGATGCTGCGCTCAGCGGCATTGAGCGCAACGACGACCGACTGGATCGGATCGAGGCTTATCTCGCCGGTCCACGCGACCAGCCATTCAAGAGGTAATTTATGTCCAGCCAGCCAGCCAACCCTGAAGCCTCAGTCCCCACCCGCGTCCGCGCGTGGGAGTTCTGGAAGCGCAGCCTGATCCTCGTCCACATGATTATCATGGTGGCGTTCCTGTTCAGCATCTACGTTCTGCTGAAATCGGTCGATCCGCGCATCGGCGTAGAGGGTTTCGGC
>JBQMQE010000163.1:0-6167 GCA_052172655.1 Burkholderiales bacterium | reverse complement strand
CATCGTGCTGCGCGGATCGGCGGCGGTGTTCGAGCCGGGCGAGGGGTTCGGCGATCTGTTCGGCTACGCCCTCAACGGCGTGCGCGCGACCATGATTATCTTCACCGCGTTCTGGATGAAGAAGTGGATGTGGTTCTCGCTGCACGACCGCACCGAGCTGGAGCTTTTCCGGGACGTAGTGAATCAGGGCAACCGCCTGACCGAGGCCTACCTGTGGCGCGACCGCGTAGAGTGGTTCGCGGCGCTCGCCTTCTCTACCTACTGGTTCACGCGCTGATGCGCCTTGCTGGCCTCCTGCTGGCATTGCTGCTGGCTGGCTGCCAGCGCCCGGACATCCTGCCGCCTGTAGACCAGACGGCAACTACGGCACCCGAAGCACTGCCTGCGACGGCCCCAATCGCTATGGAAGAGGCAGTTGTCGCCGACCAACCCCTCCCGGAGGCTGTGGAATCAGCGTCAGAAGTCGTGGCTGCGCCCCTGTCAGCCGTCCAGGACGCGATCCAGCAAGTAGTCGACCCAATCCCGCCGCCCGCCATAGACCCCGTGGTGGCCGCTGCGGCCGTGGAGCTGATCGTCCGATGGGAGATTACCAGCCCGGAGTTCTACGCCAGGCGCCTGGTGAATCCCATCTGGCCTGGCGGCGCAAGCGGGGTGACCTGGTGCATCGGCTACGACGGCGGCCACCAGACCGAGCGCGTGATCCTGGACGACTGGCTGGGGCACCCTGACCGCTACCGGCTGGGGACCACGGCCGGGATCCGTGGCAAGGCTGCCGCTGCAGCACTACCCCGCTACCGGCAGATCGTAACCCCGTACGCCGATTGCGTGATCGTGTTCTCGGAGCGAACACTGATCGAATACGAGCGCAGGACCAGGCGCGCGTTCGGGCCGGGCTACGATCTACTGAAGCCTGCCGCCAAGGGCGCGCTGGTATCGCTGGTCTACAACCGAGGGGGCTCCATGACAGGCGACAACCGCCGAGAAATGCGTGTGATCCGAGACGAATGCGTGCCGGCGCAGGACTATTCCTGTATCTCGGCGCAGTTGAGGGCTATGATCCGTCTCTGGCGAGGCACCGTGAACGAGAAGGGTCTCGCCGCCCGCCGAGAGGCAGAAGCACGGGTGGTAGAGCGATGAAAAATGGAGAGTCGAAATGACTGCGCTGGCGTTCGCGCTGAAATACTGGTGGGTTCTGGCGATCGTTGCCGTGCTGGGATATGCCAGTGTTCGGATTTACGACGCAGGGCAGGCGGATACGCAGCGCAAGTGGGACGCATCGACGGCGAAGGGACGAAAGCTGGTCGAAGAACTGAAAAAGAAACAGGTCGTCGTGACCACGAAGATCGAAACCGTCTATGTGGATAAAGTGAGGACTGTTTATGAAAGAGGCCAAACCATCGTCAAGCAGGTTCCCGTCTACGTTCCTGTGGACGCCCCTGATCTGCCTGGGTCTGTCCGCGTGTTCCACGATGCCGCCGCCGGGGGCTTCCTTCCCGACCCCGCCCGCATCCCTGATGCTGCCCCCGTCGAGCTTGCAACCTTTGCCGGCACCGTCGCCAGCAATTACACCCTCTGTCACGCGGACGCCGTGAGGTTTTCGGGGTTGCAGGAGTGGGTTCGGGAGCAGCAGGGGTTGAATCCGTAGGTTTTTCGACTGCGGCCTGTACCGGCCGGTACGCTACCGCCGGGGCATACGACGCGACCTGCCGGTCGATTACGTATCCACGGACTCACTGCAAGCCGCATGCGAAAAACCACCCGGACTCACACGCCGGGCACCGCGGTCAGCTCACTCGGGCCTAGGACTCAGCGCTGTCGAAGAGACGCCGCCTGCCACGCAGGGAAACCCAATCACTGACTGCCGATCTTTTTCATGAACCGGGGAGGTGTCGGCAAGCCCCGTGCGGTTGCCCGCTTGCAACTTGGTTATATCACTTGCGCTTACGATATTTCCACCAGTCCTGCACTTTCCCGACCAACAGCAAGACCGCCATCGCTCCGAAAAGCAGCCCAGCCAATCCGAGCATAAATGCGCCTACCACGCCATCAAAAGTCCAAACAAACATAGATTTCTCCTGGATCACATGTTCGGGTTGTCGTCGTCCGCCGGCTGGCTGGTCACCTCGCCCGTGCCGGTGTCGATATGCTCCTGTACGGCCACAGGCGGCGCTTCCACCTTCGGAGCATCCACCGCAGCGGCGATCGCCTTCAAGTACGCTGGGCAGCCTTCCTGTCCTCCGATGGCGACCTTCTGCGGGCCGGGCAAGGATCCCCACGCCGATTTCAGGGCTTCCAGTCCGGATCGGGCCGCGGTATCGAGCTTGGCGCGCGCGGCCACCAGTGGATCCTTGGCGTCCAGGCGCTTGATGATGATCGGCTCCTTCTTGCCGCGCGTGGCGGCCAGGGAGAGCTTCACGTCGCCCGGAACGTGCGACATATGGCTGATCCGGATGCCGCCGACTTCGACGCCGCCCCACTTTACGTCCCGCTTGTTGTAGAGGGTGAGCATGCGACCGGCCCACGCTGACCCGTCCTCGCCCCACGCGAAGATCAGCACCTTGCGCATGGTAAGGCATGGCTTGAACGGACGGCCTGCCTCTCCTTCGTAGTGGACGACGACGGGCTGGTCATCGCCGGAGCCACGGCGAACGCTGGTAACCGTGATCGTGATCGGGCCGCCGATGAGCTGGTCAGCGTTTAATTGATCGCTCTTGGGAATGATTGTGTCGTTGAGATTTGAAACGTCATTCGACATAGCTGATGTCCTCTACAAGATCGCTGTCGGCCATGTCCATCCGCTTGTGGATTGCTTCGGGGAGGTCGAGGGTATGGGTGGTGGTGTCGTAGGCGGGCCAGGTGTCGGTTTCCACGCAGCGGGCGTATTCGTTCAATGCCGATCGGTACGCATCCCGGCCTCGCTGCATGAATCGCGGCGCTGCCTCGTAGATGATGTAGGCGTAGGGAGGCTCCTTCTCGACGGCGATGAAGAAGAACCCGTCCACCGCCTGCTCGCTTCCTTCCCAGTTGCAGACATCGGTGTAGAACGGCGCCTGCCTGAAATACCCGTAACGGTAGGCCGACCACATGAAGTCGTCCGGTGACGCGCGCTCGGTGGTTTTCAGGTCGGTCAGGATTCGGCGTCCGGTGATTATGGCGTCTGCGTCTGGCCGACACTTGACCAGCACGCCAGTCTCCGGATCCTTGGCAAACACTGACCGCTCGTTATGGCCGCTTCGTAACAGTTCGCGCACCGTGGCATTGGCATGCAGGATGTCCGCGATGAACATGGATTGCGAGTATTCGTCGCCGGAGATTGCGATGCGATTCGGGTTCTCCGCTTCCCATGCAATTTTATCCGCCTTCCCTACATTCGTGCGCAGGTCGAACTTCGGCGCGACCGCGTAGCACTGCGTAAATAGCTCCGGCTCCAGCACCGCGCCGTGCAATCGCGTACCGGCGATCATGGCGGGTGTGGCGATGCGCGGCGTTTCGAGAGACGCCTTGTAGTGCGCCGGCGTGCGCTCGGCGATGATGGTTAGGCCGGAGTTGCCAATCCCCGGCGCCGCATGGTATTCGGAATTTGAAAGAGCATGGATGCCTGGGTTCATGAGTTACTCCTGCGATGCCGGAACGATCGGCAGGTCCTGCTGGTCAGGATCGACCACTTGCGCCTTCGGATTCAGGATTTCGATACCCTTGGCGTACAGCTCCATTACTTCCTCGGTCGTCAGGCGCTCGACCTCGATCTGGTTGGATACAGTCTTTCTGGCGTCCGACTTGCTGTCGGCCAGGACGAAGGTTTCGGGCTTCTTAGGGGTGACGCGGTAAACGTATGCGGCCATGCGAATCTCCGGTTGGTGAGGCCGTAGTGAATCACGACCGAAACACAATGTCAACACCTTGCAAACGAAAACTTCCGGGTCTATGATCGACCCAATTTCAACGGCAGGCACCCCGAATGACCCCACTCAAAAAGCAGCGCGAGCAGCGCCGGAAAAAGGTCGTCGCACTCTGGCGCAGAGGTTTCTCAAACGCTGAGATAGGCGCGCTGATGACGCCGCCCATCTCTCGGCAGCGTGTTTTCGCCATCTTGCGGGCGGAAGGCGTCGTTTAAATGTTGCGCGATTACCAAAAGCAAGCCCTAGCCGAGACCTGGCAGCACTACCGCGACGGAAAGAAGTCGGTTCTGATCCAGCTCGCTACGGGCGCGGGCAAAACTCGCACGGCGGTAGAGGGGTGCAGGCGCCTCGCTGCTGGCGGCAAGCGCGTCTGGTGGATTACGCACAGACGCGAGTTAATCAGGCAGACCAGCAAGGCATTCCGTGAGGCTGGCGTCTACCACGGCATCATCGCCAACGGCACTCCGCCCAACCATCGCTGCATGGTGCAGGTTGCCAGCATCGGAACGATCCGCAACCGCACTGAAAAGCTGCAGCCGCCTGACATCATCGTCTGGGACGAAACCCGGCATCTGAAAGCCCGCACCTGGCGCGAGCTATTCCTGAAATTCCCCGATGCGAGACACCTGGGCCTGGACGCCACCCCGCGCGTGAAGTCAGGCGGACTCGGTGAGTTCTACGAGGTATGCGTCTATGGCCCGTCGATAGGCTGGCTCATGGACGAGGGCTATCTTTGCCGCTATCGGCTGTTCACCCCGCCGTCGCCTGATCTTTCCGCTGTTCACCACGTTGCCGGAGAGTTCAAGAATAACGAGCTTGCCGAAATCATGGACAAGCCGAAAGTCGTCGGCGATACCGTGGATGAGTGGGAGAAGCACGCGAATGGAAAAAAGACGCTCGGTTTCGCGGTATCGGTCGAGGCCAGCAAACACCTTGCCGCCGAGTTCCAGCGCCGCGGGTACAACTTCATCCATGTTGACGGCGACACCGATCCTGTCGAGCGCGACCGTGGTATCCACGCGTTCGAGCATGGCGACGTGATGGGCGTGTTCAACGTTGCCCTATTCACCGAAGGCACAGACCTCAAAGGCGTGCGCTGCATCATAGATCGGGCGCCGACTGAAAGCCTTCCGCGTTACTTGCAGATGTATGGGCGCGGGCTGCGACCTGACGACGAGCCGTGCATCTTCCTGTGCATGTCCGGAAACTTCTCACGGCACGGCTACGTTGACGATGACCGTGATTGGCCGCTGGAGTCCGAGGAGCGGAATAAAAATCCGCCGGACATATCGAACAGCCGGGAGTGCCCGATCTGCTACGCCAGGTTCCGCTCGCACCTGTCCTCCTGCCCGGAGTGTAATCATGCGTTCCCGGTGCAGTCTCGTACGGTGCTGGAAGAAGAGGGGGTATTGGCGGAAGTCGATTTGGCGAATCGTCAACGCGTTGAGATGTCGCCGGAGCGAAAGGCGCAAGCGATGGCTAAGAGTATCGCTGACCTGATTGCACTTGGTCACTCCGAAGGAAGGGCGCGGCACATAATTGAGGCCCGCGAGGAAAAGAAGGCAATGCAGGACGAACTGATCGCCGCCGGCTGGAAACGGGCGGAAGTGTGGGCAATGAAACCAAAGCAACTGAAGGAGGCGCTCAATGGAGCATCCGTATCCTGAAATGGTCGAAATCTGGAAAGCTAACCGAGAACACTGCACCACTGCAGCGATCATCGAGGACGGCGAGGTCGTATCCGGATCCATGCCTCCACACGATTACCGTCTATGCGACATATCCGCAGATGGGTGGCTTTCCGCACGAAACCGCACGCATGAATTGCCGAAGCCGATGAAATCACCGAGGTTTAAATGAATACTCCTCCATACACGCAAACCGACCCGGACTCGATCATCAAATATATCGAGCAGCAGCTAGAGCGATCCGATGTAATCAGGATTACGCGGGCTCAGGCGTATGCAATCCTGGAGGCTCTGAAAAATGTCGGAGGGTAAAATCTGGCGCGACATCCGCGACAAGCTATCGCGTGGACTTACCCGCCTTCATCGTAACGAGGTAGGGAACGGTGTGGCGATACGCCACCGAAATCCGACCATTCGCCAGAAGATAATCGTGGCGTGCATAGCGCTGGCCGAGAAACACGGAGGGTCCGGCGGTCGAATCCATTTCGGGCTTGCTGTAGGTTCTGGAGACCTGATCGGCCACCACTCGATAACGGTGACTCAGGCGATGGTCGGACACAAGGTAGCCGTCTTCCTGTCC
>JBQMQE010000162.1:0-10082 GCA_052172655.1 Burkholderiales bacterium | reverse complement strand
CAGCGGCGGTGCTCTTCGCGCGCGTGTCGTAGTAGCGCGTGATCCAGGCTTGGGCCGTCTCCAGGTCGGCGCGCAATCGCGCCGGGTCGCGCGCCAGCAGCGCCTGGCGCGCATCGAGCAGGCGCAACTGCAGGTTCTGGCGCAGGAAGTAGGACTGTTCCGGCGACAGCAGCGCCGCGTCCGGCTCGTCCAGGACACGAATGCGCACGAGTTGTTTCATTTCGCTCCAGATCTCGACCAGCACGCGCTCCCAGCCGGCGTTCACCCCCGCCGGCCCGGCCGGCTGAGGCGCCGGTTCCGTGCGTGCGTCGAAATGCAGCGGCAAGGTGTCGACCTGGCCGATCAGATGGTCCAGGCGCAGCGCCATGCCCGTGATATCCACATTGGGCACGGCTTGCAGGCGCTCGATGTCGCGGTTTAGCACGCGCCGCAGCGCGACGAACTGCGGCCGGTCCGTGCGCGCCAGACGTCCCTCGGCCGTGCGCAGCGCCAGCAATGCCGCCTGCGCATTCCCGGCGAGCTGCAGTTGCTGCGATGCCAGAGTGAGCATCTGCTCGATCTCGGCCAGCGCCCATTCGTCGCGGCTGCGCGACAACTCCTGGTACAAAGCCTCCAGCGCCATCTGCTGGCTCTGCGACTCGGCGAGCTTGTTCTCGATGACGCTGAGCTTGCCCTGTGCCTCACGCACCCCTTCCAGCGCCTGCTTCGCCAACACCTTGCTCTCGCCGGCCGTGCTGTCGCTTGCGCGCAGGCGCTGGGCCAGTTCCTCGCGTATGGTCTCGATGCGGCTGCGGGTGTCGTACCACTGCCAGCCGAGCGCGGCAATCGCAGCCAGCAGCACCAGCAATACCGGCAGGCGCCAGGCGGGCGCGGACGGCTCGCGCTCGCTGCTGCGGCGGCCGCTGGGCTCCTCCGGCTGCGCGGCCTCTATCGGCCCTGCTGCCGGCTTGGCGGAATCGGTATCGCTTTCGTTCATGGGCGTCTGGCGCAGAATGCGGATATCACACTTTAACAAAAAATGCGGCCATGCCTGCGACCAGACCTTCGTCGCCCGGGCCGGTCAGCACCACGGTGCGCACGCCCAGTGCGCGCGCCGCGGCGGCGATGCGCTCGTGCGGCGCGAACAAGGGCGTGTACTCGAAGCACTGCCGGCCGGCCTCGCCCAGCATGTCGCGCAGGTTGGCCAGGCCCTCGCTCGAGGTCACGCTGAACGCATCGAGTTCGCCCCGCGCGCACAGGCCGAGCAGCGGCGCGGGATCGGCATGCGGCCGGCCGCGGCGGTAGCATTCGGCGTATTCGACCGTGGCACCGCGTGCGGCGAGCATGTCGCCGAGCAACTCGCGCCCGCCTTCGCCGCGGAAAATCACCACGCGCTTGCCCGCCACCGCTTTCAGCTCGGGCAGATCGAGCAGGCCCTCGCTGTCGAAACGCCCGGCGGGCGCGATCACCGCGGCAAAGCCATGGCGCTTCAGTTCGCGTTCGCTGCCGCGGCCGATCGTGGCAACGCGCAAGGCCGGCGGCCAGACGCGCCGCGCGCGCACCAGCGCCAGCGCCTTGTTTACCGCATTGGCGCTGATGAAAATAGCCAGATCGAACGCCTCCAGCCGCTCGACCAGCGCGAGCACCGGCTGCAGGTCGGCGGCATCGAAGATTTCCAGGGCCGGGAACAGCAGCGGCTCGCCGCCGGCGGCGCGGATGAGCGCGGCCAGGTGCGCCGTCTGTTCGGCGGGCCGCGTCACCACGACGCGGCGCCCGGCCAGCGCCGCCGGACTCATAGCAGCGCGGCGAGGATGCGGTCGGCACCTTGTGCGCGCAATTCGCCGGCCAGTCGCGTACCCAGTTCCTCGGGCGATCCGGATGGACCGCAAACCTCCGCCTTCACCATGCTCTTGCCGTCCGGGTTCGCCACCAGTCCGCGCAGTTCCAGCGTCGCCCCGGCGACGCTGGCGTAGGCGGCGAGCGGCAACTGGCAACTGCCGCCGAGCGCACGGCTCACCGCGCGCTCGGCGCGCACGGCAAGCTCGGTGGCACGGTGGTTGAGCACGGCGAGGCGCTCGGCGATATCGCCGCGCTCGGCGCGATATTCGATCGCGAGCGCGCCCTGCCCTGCGGCGGGCAGGCTTTGCTCGAGCGTCAGTACGGAGCGGATGCGCGCGCCCAGCCCCAGCCGCTTCAGGCCGGCGGCGGCGAGAATTATTGCATCGTGATCGCCGCGGTCGAGCTTCGCCAGGCGCGTGTCGAGGTTGCCGCGCAGGCTCGCCACCACAAGCTGCGGATAGCGGCTGCGCAACTGCGCCTCACGCCGCAGGCTCGAGGTGCCGACCACGGCGCCCGCGGGCAAGGCATCCAGGGCGTCGAATTTGTTCGAAACGAAGGCGTCGCGCGGATCTTCGCGCTCCAGGATCGCGCCCAGGGCAAAACCGGCGGGCAATTCCATCGGCACGTCCTTGGCCGAGTGTACGGCCAGATCGGCGCGGCCTTCGGCCAGCGCCAGTTCCAGCTCTTTCACGAACAGGCCCTTGCCGCCGATCTTGGCGAGCGACGTATCCAGGATCTCGTCCCCGCGCGTGGACAGCGCAAGCAGCTCCACCCGGCAATCCGGACATAATCCGCGCAGCCGGTCGCGCACATGCTCGGCCTGCCACAGCGCAAGGCGGCTTTGGCGCGTGGCGATTACGATACGATCAGGATGATTCAAGACTGGATTCTTGGAAGGTGTTACAAAATGAGAGGATACATCCCCTCATGCTCCCCTAATTCGGAGGCTGATTCAGAATTTCTGAATCAGCCCCTGACTAAGGCCGCACGTCTGGTGCCGACGCGTTGGATTCTAGCATGCCTCGCCGCGCTGTTCGTTGCCGCGCCGGCTTGCGCGCAAATGGTCGAAGCGCGAGATCTCGCGGTGGATGCGCGCCTCGCGTCGCAGCGGAAGACCCCGCTGCTCCTGCTGTTCTCCGAGGCAAGCTGCCCCTGGTGCGAGCGCGCGCGGCAGGAATCCCTGCTGCCGATGCAGCGCAATCCGGAATACCAGGCCAAGGTGATGATGCGCGAGGTCGGTATCGACAGCGCCGGCGCGCTCGTCGATTTCGCCGGCAACAAGACAACCCAGGCGGATTTCGCGCGCCGGCAGCGTGTGACCATGATGCCTACGGTGATGCTGTTTGGTGCGCGCGGGGAAGCGCTGGGCGAACCGCTGGTGGGCTTTCGCGGTGCCGATTACTACGGCTATTTCCTCGATGAGCGCATCGATGCAGCACTCGTCCAAATGCGCAGCACCCGATGAATCCGGCTTAGCGTTCATTCAAACTCGGGGACACGTTCCCGAGTTTGCGGCGCGGCGCTGGCGCGCCTCGCGGCGGGCGACTCGGTATGGGACGCGGCCCGCTATGCGAACGCCGCGGCCGCCCTCGCGACCACCGGATTCGGCGCCGTTGCCCCATTGCCGCGCCCGGACGATGTGTTCAACCTGTTGCGAGCTCCTTGACCACGGGCCACTGGCGCCGGCTCACCGCGAGCTTTTCCGCGCAGCCCTCGAGCAGCACCGCCCAGCCCTGCTCTCCATCCTGCACTTCGGCTTTCTCGAAACCGCGGATGCGCGACTTCGCCGCCAGGCAGTTGCGGTGTATGCGCACGAAAGCCTCGGCAAATTCCTGCTCCAGGTGAGTGAGCGATTCCTCCAGCAAGTACTCGCGCTCCGCGGTGCGGATGGTGACGTACTTCAACTCCGCCTTGAGATAAAGAATATCGGCCACCGGCACCAAGGTGATGCGCCCGCGCTCGGGCACGGACAGATGCCGCCGCGGCGCGTAATCCAGTCCGCGCAGCGCTTCGCCCGCGGGGGCGGCCATGCCGCGCGCGCGCGTGAGCGCGGCCACCAAGCGCGCCCGGCGCACCGGCTTCAACAGATAGTCCAGCGCGCGCAACTCGAACGCCTTGATCGCATACTCGTCGTAGGCGGTGACGAATATGATCGCGGGCGGCGACTCAAGCAGCTGCGCGTGGCGCGCGAACTCGATGCCGCTCATCTGCGGCATGCGGATGTCCACCAGCACCAGATCCGCTGCGACAGAGGCGAGCAGATCGAGCGCCTCGCGCCCGTTGGCGGCTTCTCCCACCACCTTCGCCGGCACTACCGGCGCGCAATCGGCAATCAACTCCTTCAGGCGCGCGCGCGCCGGCGCCTCGTCGTCGACCAGCACGACGCGCAGCGCCTCACTCACCGCGCCGCCGGTAAGGCAGCACGATGCGGATCTCGAACCGGTCGCCCATCACTTCCGTGGCGAGACTCGCCTCGACGTCGAATTGCAGGGCCAGGCGCTCGCGGATGTTGGCGAGCGCCATGCGGTTGCCGACGCGGTGCTGGTAATCCGGGTGATAGGGATTGGTGAGCAGCAGACGCACCTGCTTGTTGTCGCGCGCGATGTGTATGCGCACTGTGCCCGGCTCCATGCCCGGCTCTATGCCATGATAGATCGCATTCTCCACCAGGGGTTGCAGCAGCAGTTGCGGCACCAGCGCATCCGCCGGCATGGTCTCGATATCCCAGTCGACGCGCAGCCGCTCGCCCAGGCGCAGTTGCTCCAGGCCGAGATACTGGCGGCACAACGTCACTTCGTCGGCCAAGGTGGAGAGACGCCGGATATCCTGCATCAGCGCGCGATACAGTTCCGCCAGATCCTCCAGTGCTTCTTCCGCGCGCGTCGGGTTACTGCGGATGAGCGAGAGCACGGCGTTGATGCTGTTGAACAGGAAATGCGGCCGGATGCGCGCCTGCAAGGCCTGCAAGCGGGCGTCGGCGAGGGCGGGAGAAAACGCACGCGCGCGCCAGAAAAAATAGGCGATAAGGAACGCGGTGAGCATGCTGCAAAGAATCCACGCTCGCGCCAGGCGGTAAGGCGTCAGCACTGCTCCCGGCACCACGAGGATTTCGAGCACCAGCGCCGTCCATCCGGCTGCGAGCAGCATGACCGCGGTGATACCCCAGGCGTAAGGCAGCCGCGCCAGCCACGTTGTCATCGCGTACAACGTTGCCAGCGAGAACAGCGCTACCGGCTCGAGTACCGCCGCGATTTCCGCGAAGCGCTGCGCAAATTGCACCGGATCGCCTGACTGGAGCAGCGCTGCGGCAAAGCCCGCAATATTGCCGAGCATCAGAACACGCACCACGACCCCCAGACTTCGAAAATCAGGCAGGGAGTCGGTGCGCGTGTTTTGATCTATACTTGGCACGGATAACATATTGAAAGCGAAAGTTAAACGGCGCCTGCGCGCCGCCTGTTCCCGGATTCTGACCGCAATCGCAACAATGAGCAAGAACGCCCCCGAGAAGACAAAAGCCGCTATCGCCTGGTCCGGACGCTTCGCCGAGCCAGTGGCCGAACGGGTGCAGCGCTATACCGCCTCGGTGTCATTCGATAAGCGCCTGGCCGAGCACGATATCCGCGGCTCGCTTGCGCACGCGCGCATGCTCGCCGCGTGCGCGGTGATCTCCAGGCGCGACCTCGCGGCGATCGAATCCGGCATGCGCACCATCCTCGCGGAAGTGCGCAGCGGAAAATTCAAGTGGTCGCTCGCTGCCGAGGACGTGCACCTCAACCTCGAGCGCCGCCTGACCGCGCTCGCGGGCGACGCCGGCAAGCGCCTGCACACGGCACGCTCGCGCAACGACCAGGTGGCGACCGACGTGCGCCTGTGGCTGCGCGAGGCGATCGATGCGATCGGCGCCCAGTTGGCCGCGCTGCAGAAGAACCTGCTCGACCAGGCCGAGCGCCACGCCGGCACGGTGATGCCCGGTTTCACCCATCTGCAGGTGGCGCAGCCGGTGACCTTCGGCCACCACCTGATGGCGTATTTCGAGATGTTCGCGCGCGACCGCGAGCGGCTCGCCGACTGCCGCAAGCGCGTGAACCGCCTGCCGCTGGGCGCGGCCGCGCTCGCCGGCACCTCCTATCCGATCGATCGCCACATGGTGGCGAAGGACCTGGGCTTCGACGGCGTCTGCGCGAATTCGCTGGACGCGGTGTCGGACCGCGACTTCGCCATCGAGTTCTGCGCCGCGGCAGCGCTCATCATGACCCACATTTCGCGCCTGTCGGAGGAACTGGTGCTGTGGATGAGCCCGCGCTACGGCTTCATCCGCCTGCCCGACCGCTTCTGCACCGGATCCTCGATCATGCCGCAGAAGAAGAACCCGGACGTGCCCGAGCTCGCGCGCGGCAAGACCGGCCGCGTCGCCGGCCACCTGATGGCGCTGCTGATGCTGATGAAAGCGCAGCCGCTCGCCTACAACAAGGACAACCAGGAGGACAAGGAGCCGCTGTTCGACAGCGTCGATACGCTCGCCGACACGCTGGCGATTTTCACCGACCTGGTGGCCGGCATCGAAGTCGACGCGGGCGCGATGCGCGCGGCGGCGCTCGAAGGCCATGCGACTGCGACCGACCTTGCTGACTATCTGGTGAAAAAAGGCCTGCCGTTTCGCGATGCGCACGAAGCGGTGGCGCGCGCGGTGCGCCGGGCGGACGCGCGCGGCTGCGATCTCGCCACGCTCGGCCTGGCCGAATTGCGGCAGTTCTCGCCGCTGGTGGGCGCTGACGTATTCAAAGTATTGACGCTGGAGGGTTCTCTCGCCAGCCGCGACCACGCCGGCGGCACCGCGCCCAGGCGCGTGCGCGCCGCGGTGAAGCGTGCGCGCAAAGGTTTGGGCTAATCGGCCGCTGCAAAAATGAATTTTGCAACGGTCCAATCTAGGGGAACATGAGGTATCCCCTCACGTCGAAAAGGCTTGAACGCGGCGATGGAGAAAATCGGCAAGTACCAGGTTACGAGAAAACTGGGCGAAGGCGCCACCAGCGAGGTGTATCTGTGCCACGATCCTTTCGCCAACCGCGAGGTCGCGATCAAGGTGGTGTTCCCGGACTCGCTCACCGACGCCGAGAACCGCAACCTGTTCCGCAAACTGTTCATCACCGAAGCCTCGCTCGCAGGCAAGCTCGCCCATCCGCATATCGTGCAAATCTACGACGCGGTGCTGGACGAGGGCATCAGCTACGTGGTGATGGAATACGTGGACGGCGGCACGCTCGAGCCGCACTGCAAGCCGGAGGCGCTGCTGCCGGTGGACAAAATCGTCGAGATCGTCTTCAAGTGCACGCGGGCCCTGGATTTCGCCAACCGCGCCGGGGTCATCCACCGCGACATCAAGCCGGCCAACATTCTGCTGCACGGCGATACCGACATCAAGATTTCCGACTTCGGCTCGGCGCTGATCACCACCAGCATGGTTACCCAGGTGAGCGGCATCGGCTCTCCCGCGTACATGTCGCCGCAGCAGGTGAAGGAGCATCCGCTCACGCTGCAGACCGATATCTACTCGCTCGGCGTGGTGATGTACCAGCTCCTGACCGGGCAACTGCCGTTCCAGGCGACGAACAACTTCAGCATGCTGTACCAGATCACCAACGTCGAGCCGCAGCCGCCGGCCAGCCTGCGCCCGGAAATCCCGCCCGCGGTGGACTGGATCGTGCGCCGCGCGATGCAAAAGGAACTGGAGCAGCGCTACCAGGACTGGAATGAATTCTCCCACGACCTGGCGACGGTGATCAGCCGCGAACAGGCGGCGCAGAAGACGGAAGAGTTCGCCGACAGCGAGAAATTCAATATCCTGCGCGGCCTGTCATTCTTCGCCGATTTCAGCGACGCCGAGTTGTGGGAAGTGATGCGCATCAGCAGTTGGGAATACTGCAAGCCGGGCAAGGCGCTGATGTTCGAGGGACAGACGGGCGATTTCTTCTGCCTGCTTGCATCCGGCGAAGTCAAGGTGATCAAGCAGGGCAAGCTGCTCAACATACTCAACGCAGGCGAATGTTTCGGCGAGATGGCCTATATCTCCAGGGAAGCCGGCAGCGTGCGCAGCGCCGATGTCGTCACCCTGAGCGAATCGCGCGTGATCACCATCCGCAACGAAGACCTGGATCGCGCATCGGACGTCTGCCGCCACAAATTCGACCGCGCCTTCATGGCGATCCTGGTCGAGCGGCTGTCGCTCGCGAATACGCGGCTCATCGGCGTCTGAGCCGGCCGATGCCGTGTCCGCTGCTCGCGACCGAGGCCTGACCCGCTAGCCGGTGCGCGGCAGCCAGGCGATCGAGCACGCGCGTCGTTTGCTCCCAGCCGATGCAGCCGTCGGTGACGCTCTGGCCGTAGCGAAGATTTTCCAAATCGTCCGTGATCGCCTGCTTGCCCTCGACCAGATGGCTCTCCAGCATCACGCCGCAGATCGCGCGCGAGCCGCCTGCAATCTGGTCCGCGACGCAGGCGGCCACTTCGGGCTGTTTGCGATAGTCCTTGCCGCTGTTGCCGTGGCTACAGTCGACGATCAGGCGCGGCGGCAGCCCGGCGCGCGACAAGGCATCGGCCGCAAGGCGCACGCTGGCGGCATCGTAGTTTGGCCCCTGCTCCGAGCCGCGCAAGATCAGGTGCCCGTAGGGATTGCCGGTGCTCGTCACGATCATCGCCCTGCCGTCGAATGAAATCGATGGAAAAGTGTGCGGCTGCGCAGCGACGAGTATCGCGTCCACGGCAGTCTGCACACTGCCGTCGGTGGCGTTCTTGAACCCGACCGGCGCCGACAGCGCCGACGCCATCTGCCGGTGCAGCGGGCTCTCCACCGTGCGCGCGCCAATCGCGCCCCAGGTGAGCAGCTCGGCGTAGTACTGCGGCGTCACCAGGTCGAGGATTTCGGAAGCAGCCGGAACACCCAGGCGGGCGCACTCGAGCAGGATACGGCGCGCGCGGCGCAGGCCTTCGCCAATGTCGCCGCGTCCGTCCAGATCCGGGTCGTAAATCAGGCCCTTCCATCCCATGCGCGTCCTGGGCTTCTCGAAATACACCCGCATCACCAGGTGGAGCGCATCGGCCACGCCGGCTGAGAAATCGTGCAGCCGCCGCGCGTATTCGATCGCGGACTCGGGCTCGTGGATGGAACAGGGGCCGGTGATCACCAGCAGGCGGTCATCCTCGCCGCGCAGGATCGCCTGCACCGCAGCGCGCGCCCGGGCGATATGCGCGGCTTCCGCCTCGCCTGCCGGCAGCTCGGCGTGCAGCTCCCGCGGCGCGGGCAACAGGTCTTCGCGTGCGATGTGAAGGTCGGAGATTTTCGTGGGCATAGTGTTGCTGCGTTATTGGCTGCGACGGCGCTGGCGATACCCGCAGTCGTCGAAGCTGACAAAGCGCGCGCACGCGGCGATTATATCTTGCTCCGCCGCCTCTTGAGCGCGGCCGTAGGATCGAACCCCGATAACCGGCGTGGCCCGCTCCGACTCGGCTTGACCTTGATCAGACCCTAGCCCGACGCTGGGTCGGACGGGGAAACCCGGCGCCGCACGAGCAGGCGGATAGTGCCGCCCTCGTCGATAAACTCAAGCTGCTTGCCGGACGTCAAATCGTAGCGGGCACGAATTTCGGCGGGAATTACGATTTGGCCATTTTCGGTAACTGTGGAGACAGGCATGAATGACTTCAGAAGACGGCATGACATAACCCCGTGGTGCCTATTTCGTGTGAGCGCGCAGGTACCTATCCCGTTAACCCTAGTTGAGGAAACAATGGGTTGGGCGTAACCTGACCGTGCTCGACCCTGCATTTGGGGTGTTATATAGCCCCCTTTGGGGAAGCGACTTCTTGTTAGGACTCATCAATGGCTGACGAGCTTCAAATTGAACCGCAGCAACCGAGATCCTTTCAACCGCCGTCGAAGGAAGAGTCAGTTCTTGTGGACGGCAAGTATTATTTCCTCGGTGAACAGATTGGGACTGGTTCCTTTGGAGCAGTATATGAATGCACCGATGAATGGAGTAATCCGCTGGTAGCGAAAATTCTCTTTCCGAGAGACCGCCCGTATGACGAGATAAAGGAAAACTGGCTGGGCGAATTGAATAAGCTCCTTGAGCTTAGGCATCCGAATATTACCTACATACATCAGGCATTCGAGTATCGCGACACGTTTTATCTAATCATCGAAAAGTGTAGCTTCACGCTCGACGCAATTATTACTGCTGAAAAATTGGATCCAGAGTGGTGGA
>JBQMQE010000161.1:0-10101 GCA_052172655.1 Burkholderiales bacterium | reverse complement strand
CCGACATGCAGGCCACTTGCGACAAACTGCGGGAACTCAGGGAACGCTACAAGAACCTGAAAATCGACGACCACTCGAAGGTGTACAACACCGAATGGCTGCTCGGCATCGAACTGGGCTATCTGCTCGAAGTCGCCGAGACGATCGTGTATTCGGCATTCAACCGCAAGGAGTCGCGTGGCTCGCACCAGCGCCTCGACGGCTATGAGCAGCGCGACGACGTCAACTTCCTCAAGCACTCGCTCGCCTACTACACCGGAGACGGCGCGCCGCGGATCGAGTACGGAGACGTGAAAATTACCAAATCCAAGCCGGGCACACGCGCCTACGGCGCCGCCGGCGAGAAGGCGGAAGCAGAGGAACGCGCGCGCGAGGGAGCAGGCAATGGCTGATGCCGAAAAAATAATCGAAATAGAAGTCCTGCGCTACCGCCCGGAGCAGGACAAAGAGCCGGTGTTGCAGACCTACAAGGTTCCGTTCACCGAAGACACGTCCGTGTTGCAGGGGCTGCAGTACATCAAGGACTACCTCGACGGCACGGTGAGCTTTCGCTGGTCCTGCCGCATGGCGATCTGCGGCAGTTGCGGCATGATGATCGACGGCAAACCGAAGCTCTCGTGCAAGACCTTCCTGCGCGAGTACTACCCGCAAGGCCTGCGGGTAGAAGCGCTGGCGCACCTGCCGATCGAGCGCGACCTGATCGTCGATGCCACGGACTTCGTGACGAAACTCGAGAGTATCAAGCCTTACATCATTCCAAAGGAGGAGCGCACGCTGGAGCAGGGCGAATACCTGCAGACGCCGCAGCAGCGCGACATGTACGAGCAGTTCAGTTCCTGCATCAACTGCATGCTGTGCTACGCCGCCTGCCCGCAGTACGGGCTCAATCCGAAGTTCATCGGCCCCGGTATACTCGCCCTGATGCACCGATACAACGCCGATTCGCGCGACGGTGGCAGCGCCGAGCGGCTGAAGCTGGGGTACATGGACGAGGGCTTCTGGGGGTGCACCGCGGTCGGCTACTGTTCCGTGGTATGTCCGAAGGGCGTGGACCCGGCCAACGCGATCAACCAGAACAAGATGAACAGCGCGATCAATTATTTCACCCGATTCGTCACGCCAGGGGGGGCAGACAAATGAGCAATCGTCGACCCTACGTCCGCTCCATGGACGGTTGGTGGAAGCGGGATGCCTATTTCATGCGCTACATGGCGCGCGAAGCAACGGCGGTATTCGTCGCCGCCTACGCGGTGGTGCTGCTGGTCGGGCTGGTGCGCCTGGGCCAGGGCGAAGCGGCCTACAACGGCTGGCTGCAGGCGCTGAAGACCCCGCTGTCGCTGGTGTTTCATCTGATATTGCTGGCAACCTTCGTCTATCACACCTGGAGCTGGTTCAATATCATGCCCAAGACCATGCCGATCATGTTCGTCGGCGGCAAGCGCGTGCAGCCGGGAACGATCACAGGCACCGGACTTGCCGCCGCCGTGGTCGCATGTCTGGCGGTATTGTTAATCGTGCGGAGGATGCTTGGATGAAGCGCTCTAACGAACCGATTTTCTGGTCCCTGTTCGGCGCCGGCGGGATGCTGGCAGCATTGATAGGCCCGGCGCTGGTGTTCATTACCGGCATCGGCGTGCCGTTCGGGCTCATTTTCGCACCGGACACCTTGAGCTACGGGCATATGCTGGCATTTTCTCATAACTGGCTCGGCAAGATCCTGCTGCTGGCCGTCATCTCGCTGTTCATGTGGCATGCGGCGCACCGCATCGCCATCCTGGTGCATGATTTCGGTGTCCACGCGGTCACCATGGTCAAGCTGGTGTGCTACGGGCTCGCCTTTGTCGGCACGGTAATCGCGGCTTATACGCTGCTCGCGCTTGGGTCTTGAGAGATTACCTGAGCATTTGCGCGCGCCCCCGGTCGGGTAAAAAGCGCGATAACATACGCTTGTGCCGGCGTTTCCGGAGGAGATCTCGATCCGGATTTGGCCGAAAGTGTAATTTGTGGAAAAGGTGCGGCTGGCCCGCACTTTTTTCATTTCGGAATCGCTAACTTATGCCAAACATAAAACTGCCTGACGGTTCGGTCCGCCAGTTTTCCCAGCCGGTCACGGTGGCGGAGGTCGCGGCCAGCATCGGCCCAGGCCTGGCCAAGGCGGCACTGGCCGGCCGCGTCGACGGCAAGCTGGTGGATACCTCCTTTCGCATCGACGCCGATGCCGATCTCGCCATCGTCACCGAGCGCGACAAGGACGGTCTCGAGCTCATCCGCCACTCCACTGCTCACTTGCTTGCGTACGCGGTGAAGACGCTGTTTCCGGACGCGCAGGTGACCATCGGCCCGGTGATCGAGAACGGCTTCTACTACGATTTTGCCTACAAGCGGCCGTTCACGCCGGAAGACCTGGCCGCGATCGAAAAGAAAATGTCCGAGCTGGCAAAAAAAGACTACCCGGTGACGCGCGAAGTATTGCCGCGCGACCAGGCGGTGGCGCTGTTCAAGGGCCTGGGCGAGCATTACAAGGCCGAAATCATCGCCTCGATTCCTGAAGATCAGCCCATAGGCCTGTATCGCGAGGGCGATTTCGTCGACCTGTGCCGCGGGCCGCACGTGCCCTCCACCGGCAAGCTCAAGGTGTTCAAGCTGATGAAGGTCGCGGGCGCCTACTGGCGCGGCGACTCAAAGAACGAGATGCTGCAGCGCATCTACGGCACCGCCTGGGCGAAAAAGGAAGACCAGGACGCCTATCTGCATATGCTGGAGGAGGCGGAGAAACGCGACCACAGGAAGCTGGGCACGCAGCTCGATCTGTTTCATATGCAGGAAGAGGCGCCGGGCATGGTGTTCTGGCATGCCAAGGGCTGGACCCTGTGGCAGCAGGTGGAGCAGTACATGCGGCGCGTCTACCTGGAAAACGGCTACCAGGAAGTCCGCTGCCCGCAGATCCTGGATCGCAGCCTGTGGGAAAAATCCGGCCACTGGGAGAACTATCGCGAGCACATGTTCACCACCGAATCGGAGAAACGCACCTATGCAGTGAAACCGATGAACTGCCCCGGCCACGTGCAGATCTACAACGCGGGCCTGCGCAGCTATCGCGAACTGCCGTTGCGCTATGGCGAATTCGGCGCCTGCCACAGGAACGAAGCCTCGGGCGCGCTGCACGGCATCATGCGCATCCGCGCGTTTACCCAGGACGACGGTCATATTTTCTGCACCGAGGACCAGATCCTGCCCGAGTGCGTGGCCTATACTGCGCTGCTGCAGAAGGTCTATGCGGATTTCGGTTTTAACCAGATCGTTTATAAGCTTGCAACGCGCCCGGACAAGCGCGTAGGCGCAGACGACTTATGGGACAAGGCGGAGAGCGCGCTGGCCGAATCGCTGCGCGTGAGCGGCGTGCCCTACGAGATGCTGCCGGGCGAGGGCGCATTCTATGGGCCGAAGCTCGAATACCACCTGAAGGACAATATCGGGCGCTCGTGGCAATGCGGCACCATACAGGTGGACTTCTCCATGCCCGGGCGCCTGGGCGCCGAATATGTCGCCGAGGACAACACGCGCAAGGTGCCGGTGATGCTGCACCGGGCCATCGTCGGCTCGATGGAGCGCTTCATCGGCATTCTCATCGAACATTACGCCGGGGCGATGCCGCTGTGGCTCGCGCCGCTGCAGGTGGTGGCGCTGAATATCTCGGGCGGCCAGGCCGAATATACCGCGCTGGTGGCGGCCGAACTGCGCCGCGCCGGATTCCGCGCCGAAGCCGATTTGCGCAATGAGAAAATAACCTATAAAATACGGGAACATAGCATGCAGAAGCTGCCCTACCAGTTGATCGTTGGTGAGCAGGAGAAGGCAGCTTCCAAGGTGGCCGTGCGAACCCGCAGCGGTGAAGACCTCGGGCAGATGACGCTCGCTGAATTCATCCAACGCCTCCAACGGGAGGCGCGTGTGGGCAGCGCGGCCTAATCATTATATTTTTGGAGAAACAACATCGCTCAGGAAAAAGCGCAGCGCCTCAACACTGAGATAACCGCACCCGAAATACGCCTGGTCGGCACCGAAGGCGAACAGTTGGGCGTGGTGCCCATCGCAGACGCGATGCGGAGGGCGGAGGAACTGGAAGTGGATCTGGTGGAAATCGCGCCGACGGCCGTTCCCCCGGTGTGCAAGCTGATGGACTTCGGCAAGTTCAAGTACCGTGAAGCCAAGAAGGCGCACGAAGCGAAGCTCAAGCAGAAGCAGATCCAGGTCAAGGAAGTGAAATTTCGGCCAGGCACCGACGAAGGCGATTATCAGATCAAGCTGCGCAATTTGATGAAGTTTCTGGACGAAGGCGACAAGACCAAGGTCACGCTGCGCTTTCGCGGGCGCGAGATGGCACACCAGGAATTCGGCCACCGGCTGATCGAGCGCGTGAAAAACGACCTGCTCGAACACGGGGTGGTCGAGCAGTACCCGAAGATGGAAGGGCGCCAGTTGGTGATGGTTTTGGGGCCGAAGAAGGTGGCGGTGAAGAAAAAAGCTGAACCCGCTGCGAAATGAATTTTCGCAGCGGCTCGATCGACAGGAGCATGAGGGGAGTTATCCCCTCAACGTTTTTTTAGCAGGTTTTCGGAAAGACTGGAATCTCATCTTTCTGTTTAGCACCGTTCCAGGTTCGCCGGGGACGCAAAACAAGTGGTGTCAAGGTCAACAAGCTCTCCCCCCGGGGGACACCTGCCGCCATGTCAAAACTAGGAGTAGTCATGCCCAAGATGAAGACCAAGCGGGGCGCGGCCAAGCGTTTCCGCATCCAAGGCAGCGGCGGAATAAAACGCACCAAAGCGTTTTTGCGCCACATCCTGACCAAGAAGACCACCAAGCGCAAGCGCAATATGCGCGGCACGTCCATGGTGGACGCGAGCAACCTGCGCTCCGTGCGCGCGATGCTTCCCAACGGTTAAGGAGAACGAGCCATGCCAAGAGTAAAACGTGGAGTAGAAGCGCGCGCCCGTCACAAGAAAGTAATGGACCTGGCCAAGGGCTACCGCGGCCGCCGCGGCAGCGTCTTTCGCATCGCCAAAGAGGCGGTGATGAAGGCAGGCCAGTATGCCTATCGCGACCGCAGGACGAAGAAGCGCGTGTTCCGCGCGCTGTGGATCGCGCGCATCAACGCCGCGGCACGCGCGTGCGGCCTGACCTACAGCGTATTCATGAATGGTTTGAAGCGGGCGCAGATCGAGGTAGACCGCAAGGTACTGGCCGACCTCGCCGTGACCGACATGGCCGCCTTCGCCAAGTTTGCCGAGCAGGCCAAGGCATTCATGCCTTCCAGCAAGGCAAGTTTGCCTGCCACCGAGGCGGGCGCGGCGTCCACGTAAGGCCGGCCTCGGCAACTGGTACCAAAGCGCGACGCAACGAAAGAGGCTAACTTGCTTAGCCTCTTTTCGTTTGTTTTTGACCGCCCGCGCGTGAGTCCGGCGCGGGCTGCTTAGAGGCCCGTGCCTAGCGACGCGCCGCCTGCCAAGTAATTGGCATTGGATGCGAGAATGAATGATCTGGAAAAAATAGTCAGCGCCGCACAGGAGCAGTTCAGCCGCATCGAGGATGCGGCCGAGCTGGAGCAGGCCAAGGCGCGCTTTCTCGGCAAGGCCGGCGCGCTCACCGATCTGCTCAAAGGCCTGGGCAAGCTTCCGGCTGAAGAGCGGCGCGAGGCGGGCAGCCGCATCAACGCGGCCAAGGATCTGCTCGAGGTCGCGCTCGCAGCGCGGCGCGAAGCGCTTGCGCGGGTGCAACTCGATGCGCGTCTGGCCGAGGAGGCGCTCGACGTGACCCTGCCCGGGCGCGGCTCAGGGCGCGGGCGCCTGCACCCGATCACGCGCACGCAAGATCGCATCGAGGCGATCTTCCGCTCCATCGGCTTCGACGTCGCCGACGGACCGGAGATCGAGACCGACTGGAACAACTTCACCGCGCTCAACAACCCGGAGAACCATCCGGCGCGTTCGATGCAGGACACATTTTACGTCGAGGCGAAAGACGCCGGCGGCCGGCCCCTGCTGCTGCGCACGCACACCAGCCCGATGCAGGTGCGCTATGCGCGCATGCATCAGCCGCCGATCAAGGTGATTGCGCCGGGGCGCACCTATCGCGTCGACAGCGACGCCACGCATTCGCCGATGTTCCACCAGGTCGAAGGCCTGTGGATCGACGAGAACATCAGCTTCGCCGACCTGAAGGGCGTGTACACCGAATTCCTGCGCTGCTTCTTCGAGACCGAGGAGTTGCAGGTCCGCTTTCGGCCTTCCTTTTTTCCCTTCACCGAGCCATCGGCCGAGATCGACATGGCCTTCAGTGCCGGCCCGAGCAAGGGCAAGTGGCTGGAGATTTCCGGCGCTGGTCAGGTGCACCCGTCGGTAGTCCGTAATTTCGGGCTCGATCCGGAAAGATACATCGGTTTCGCCTTTGGGTCGGGGGTGGAACGGCTGGCGATGCTGCGCTATGGCATCAGCGACTTGCGCCTGTTCTATGAAGGCGACTTGCGCTTCCTGCAGCAGTTCGCATGAAGTTCTCCGAACTCTGGCTGCGCAGCCTCGTCGACCCGCCACTTAACACGGCGCAACTGGCGCACGCTCTTACCATGGCGGGACTCGAAGTGGAGACGATCGAGCCTGCGGCAGCCCTTTTTTCCAAGGTGGTGGTGGCCGAAGTGCTCGAAGTGGCGCGCCATCCCAACGCCGACCGGCTGTCGCTGTGCAAGGTCAATGTCGGCGAACCCGCTCCGCTCTCCATAGTCTGCGGCGCGCCCAACGTCGTGGCCGGCATGCGCGTGCCCTGCGCGCTCATCGGCGCGCGCCTCACCGGCGAGGACGGCGCCGCGTTTGAAATCAAGCCGGTAAAAATGCGCGGCGTCGAGAGCCAGGGCATGCTGTGCTCGGCGAAGGAACTGGGCATCGCCGACGACCACAGCGGCCTCTTGCCGCTCGCCGCCGATGCGCCCATCGGGCGCGACGTGCGCGAAGTGCTGGCGCTCGACGACACGGTGTTCACGCTCAAGTTGACGCCGAACCGCGCCGACTGCCTGAGCCTGCTTGGCGTGGCACGCGAAGTGGCCGCAATCACCGGCGCTCGGTTCAAGCCGCCGCAGATCAAGCCGATTCCCGCGCAATGCGAGGCGCGCCACCCGGTCAAAATCACCGCACCGGAGGGCTGCGGCCGTTTCGCCGGCCGCGTCATCCGCAATGTCAACGCCGCGGCGCCCGTCCCCGAGTGGATGGTGCAGCGCCTGGCGCGCGCCGGGCAGCGCTCGATCTCGGCGCTGGTCGACGTCACCAACTACGTCATGCTCGAACTGGGGCGGCCGTTGCACGTCTACGACCTCGACAAGCTGAGCGGCGCGATCGACGTGCGCTTTGGCAGGAAGGGCGAGCGGCTGAAGCTCCTCAACGAGCAGACGGTCGACGTGGACGAGACCGTGCTGTGCATCACCGACGCCTCGGGACCGATCGGGCTCGCCGGCATCATGGGCGGAGATTCGACCAAGGCCGAGACCGACAGCAGGAACATCTTCCTCGAGTCCGCGTTTTTCTTCCCCGATGTCGTCGCCGGCCGCACGCGCCGCTACAATTTTTCCAGCGACGCCGCGCACCGCTTCGAGCGCGGCGTCGACTTCGACAACAATGTCGACGGGATAGAGCGCGCGACTGAGCTGATACTCGAAATCTGCGGCGGCGTGCCGGGTCCGACCGTCGACGACGTGGCTCGGCTGCCCGAGCGCAAACCCGTGCACGTGCGCAGCGCGCGCGCCAGGAAGGTGCTGGGCATCGAGCTCGCCGACGCGGAGATCGGCGACATCTTCGCACGCCTCGAACTCGCCGCGACGAAGACTACCGACGGCTACAGCGTAACACCGCCCTCATACCGCTTCGACATCGCCATCGAGGAAGACCTGATCGAGGAGATCGCCCGCATACACGGCTACGAGCGCATACCTGCGAGCCGGCCGCGCGTGCGCGCCGCCATGCGCGAGCAGCCCGAGACCGTGCGCCCGCTCACAAGGGTGAAGGAAGCGATCGCCGCGCGCGACTACCAGGAAGTCGTCAACTTCAGCTTCGTCGAGGCCGAGTGGGAGCGCGATTTGTGCAGCAACGAGGCGCCGGTGAAGCTCCTCAATCCGATCTCGGTGCAGCACGCAGTGATGCGCTCCAGCCTTGCCGGCAGCCTCATCGCCAACGTGCGCTACAACCTCAACCGCAAGCAGGGCAGGGTGCGCGTATTCGAACTGGGGCGCGTGTTCCGCGCCGACGCCGCCGTCGCCGACGGCCCGCTCACCGTGGGCGGCATAGACCAGCCGCTCAAGCTCGCCGCGATTGCTTATGGCCCGGCGCGCCCGGAGCAATGGGGTCTCGTTCAGCGCAATGTCGATTTCTACGACCTGAAGGGCGACATCGAGAGCCTGCTGGTGCCATGGCGGCTGCGTTTCGAGCGCAGCGCGCATCCGGCGCTGCACCCGGGCCGCGCAGCGAACGTGATGATCGACGGCAAGACGATCGGCTGGCTGGGCGAACTGCATCCGCGCTGGCAGCAGAAATACGAACTGCCGCTGGCGCCGGTCTTATTCGAACTCGACCTGGCGGCGATGCTTGCCGCACCGATGCCCCAGTATCGCGAGGTATCCAAGTTTCCGCCGGTAATCCGCGACCTGGCCGTGCTGGTGGATGAAGCCGTGCCGGCGCAGGCGCTGCTGGAGGCGATGCAAAGCTCGCGCCCGGCGCTGGTCCAGGACCTGTGGCTGTTTGACTTGTACCGCGGAAAAGGGGTAGCCGCAGACAAAAAAAGCCTTGCATTTCGGGTAGTTATGCAAGATACTTCGAAAACGCTGACCGACCTGGAGACGGAGGCGGCGATGGCGCAACTGCTGCAGCTTCTCGTCCAACGCTTCGGCGCCAAATTGCGCACCTAGGGAGAAAAAATGACGTTAACCAAAGCCGAGCTGGCTGACTTTTTGTTTGAGAAAGTCGGGCTTAACAAGCGCGAAGCCAAGGATATGGTCGAAACATTCTTCGAAGAAATCCGCGCCGCGCTGGAAAACGGCGACAGCGTGAAGCTCTCCGGATTCGGTAATTTTCAGTTGCGCAACAAGCCGCAGCGTCCCGGGCGCAACCCCAAGACCGGGGAAGAGATTCCGATCACCGCGCGGCGCGTGGTCACCTTCCACGCCAGCCAGAAGCTGAAGGCATTGGTAGAAAAGGCCAATCGTGGAAAGCCGCAGCAACAGCAGCAGTGATCTGCCGCCGATTCCGGCGAAACGCTATTTCACCATCGGCGAGGTGAGCGAACTGTGCGGCGTCAAGCCGCACGTGCTGCGCTATTGGGAGCAGGAGTTCACCCAACTGAAGCCGGTCAAGCGCCGCGGCAACCGGCGCTACTACCAGCATCACGAAGTGCTGCTGATCCGCCGCATCCGCGACCTGCTGTACGAGCAGGGTTTCACCATCAGCGGCGCGCGCAACCGGCTGGATGAGGGTGCATCGGGCGGCGGACGCGGACAGGCCGCGCGCACGGAGCAGGGCAAGGTCGATCTGGCCGCGATCAGGAGCGAGATCAAGAGCATCATCGAAGCGCTGGAAAGTCGCACCTGAGCGGCGCAGGTGCATGCAATGCCGGTTTCGGTCAGGGCACGACGCGCTTCGCGCATCAGCCCGCACTGAAACTTCTATAGCGTTCGGGCCGGCGTGATAAAATTATTCAACTCGGGGCGTAGCGCAGCCTGGTAGCGTACCTGCATGGGGTGCAGGTGGTCGGAGGTTCAAATCCTCTCGCCCCGACCAAATAATCAAAGACTTAGAACTTGAGTGTTTAAGTCCAGTGTCCAAAACTCCCCCTAAATGTCCAAAATTTCGAGGTAAAATCGTTGTAAAATTTACATTATTTACCTGATATATAAATAGGGGTAAGGTCTTGAAAAGACTGAGAATAAGACCTACAATATTAGTTAAGTCATCCCGTTTAGGCGAAAGCCTAGGCGCCTGCCGCGGACCAAGGTTCGCGGCATTTCTTTTTGTATGATCCGCGTCGCAGCATTCATTGATGGTTTTAATCTTTATCACGCGGTAAATG
>JBQMQE010000160.1:0-10207 GCA_052172655.1 Burkholderiales bacterium | reverse complement strand
CCATCGAGGAGCCGGCCAGCCTCAATACCCTCGCGCTGCTGCCCGAATTGCTGCTGGCACTGAGCGTGACGTTCCCTACGATGACTCCACTCACATAGATGATGTCTCCGGCGACCAGTGTATTGTTGTCGATGATCTGCTGGATGTCCTTCGGCAGCGAGTTCCATTTCTCCTTATTCATGGCAACGAAGAAACTGTTGGTGTTGGCGCCGCCATAGTTCTCCCAGGTAAATCCCGCCACATCGGAAAACTTCCATCCCTTCAGGGTTTCTATGGGGTTGAGGACGCCCTCCGCCAGGCCCCTCTTCATGGCATCGTAAGTCTCCGACATAGGCATGGTGGTGGGGGTGGCGCCGGCCGCGGCAACGATCTTCGACGTATTTGCATCACTTTTGAACCGCATGCCCTTGAGGTCTTCCATCTTCGCGACTAAGGTTTTCGAATGCCAGATAAACGGACCCGGTCCCATCAGAAAGAAAATCTTTACGTCGTCCAATTCCTTGGGTTTGAATTTCTTGTAGTAGGCATTCGCCAGGTGCGATGCCTGGTACCCGCTTTTCACGCCGAGAGGCAGTGTAAGCACCTCCGTAAGGGGCATCCTTCCAGGCGTGTAAGAAAGTATGGACAGACCTATGTCGGTGATGCCTTTCACGACAGCGTCATAGGTTTGATTGGCCGGCGTCAGCGTATTCCCCGCGAACTGGCGCACCTTTACCCTGCCATTCGTTCGTTTTTCCAGTTCCTTGCCCCACTGGTCGACCAACACGCTCTGCGCGTGCAGAGGCGGCAGGAAATTGCTGTACTTCAGGCTGATGACCGCTTCGGCCGTGAAGGCCGGCGCAGCAAGGATGCAGGAAACCAGTGCTATCGCCCCAGCCGCTAACAAGGGTGTTTTTCGGTAACTCTTGACCATCATAGAACCTCCTTAAGTTTGTTTCCGTTATGCTACGGATTGTTCGTACCGCCCACTTCATCACAAGAAAACCAGTTTTCCCGCCGGCCTATGCCGTGAAACCATCGTTGTTTGTCCCGGTTCGGGGCACACGCGTCAGATAGAGTACCGCAAATCCGCTTTGACCACTTTGCCAGCAGGGTTTCTGGGAAGGCTGGCGACAAATTCTACGAACTGCGGGACCTTGTAATCCGCGAGGTGTTCCGCGCAGAATTTCCTGATCTCCTCTGGCGTGGCTGTTTCACCCTGTTTCAGGGCGATAACCGCCTTTACCGCTTCGCCCAGGACGCTATCGGGAACACCGACAACAGCCACTTCCAGAACTTTCGGATAATTGAATATGAGATTCTCCACTTCCAGGGAGAATATCTTTTCCCCTCCCCGGTTGATCATGTCCTTCTTGCGGTCCAATATGTAGAGGAAGCCCTCGTCATCGATCTTTCCTATGTCGCCCGTGCGCAGCCAGCCGTCCACCATGGCCTGCTTGGTAGCCGCCGGTTTCTTCCAGTACCCCTTGAACACCTTTGCGCCCTTTAACAGGATTTCACCCGTGCTCCCTCTGGGCAGTGCATTCCCGTCATCATCGACTATCTTGGCGTCTCCCAAGGCAAGAAGCTTCCCTGCGGCTTTGATCTTTCGCAGCGCATCCGCGTAAGGGGTGGTCGAGACCATGGCGTGGCTCTCTGTCAGCCCGTAACCCACGCTCATTTTAAGATTGGGCAGCTTGCTCATGATGCCCCTCACCATTTCCTCGCTGGCGGGGGATCCTCCGAAACAGGCGAACCTGAATGAGGAAAAGTCATACTTGCCGAATTCGGGATGATTGATCATCAACCAGATGACATTGATGACCCCCGTATAGTGGGTTACCTTTTGCCGGGACATGATCTCGAGAAAATCCTTGGTCTTGAATGCGCGGAGGTAGACCGCCCCGACCCCGCTGAAAATCGGCGAAAGCATCACCATCGCCAGGCCGGTAACGTGGAACAGGGGAACACAACAAATCATCTTGTCCCGTGGTTCGTACTGCAAAAAATCGCTCAAGAGCATGGCCGTCAACACAAAACCCCGCTGATGCAGGATCGCGCCCTTCGGCTTCCCGGTGGTTCCCGAGGTATACATGATCGCCGCATCATCGGATTCCGTAAGCGCCGCTTGTGTGAACCCAGTCTCCTTGTGATGGCTTAACAGGGCAAAAGGCAGCGTCCCGGCGGGCGCATCTGCGCCGTTGACAAATATATTCTCGATCATCGCCAGTTGGCCTCGCACGGAATTGATAGTGGGCCAGAACTCCTCATCGACGATCAGCGCCTTGCTCTCGGAGTCGTTTATCTCGTAGGCAAGCTCCTCTCCCTTGAACCGGGTGTTGAGCGGCACGAGGATCGCCCCCAGTTTCATCACGGCAAAGAAACTGAGCGCCATCTCCACCTGAACGCCGAGGAGCACGGCGACATGGTCTCCACGTCTTATCCCATGCTGTTCGAGTCCCGCTGCGATCCTGTTTACTATCCTATCGAATTGTCTGTAGGTCAGACGCCAGTCCGCGCCGATAAAGCCCTCCCGGTCCGGATATTGCGTGACGGTATCCTGCAGCAGCTCGACAACATTCTTCGGTCTGTTCTTGAAAACGGGACCCTTGAAATCGGGCCATTCCGCCTCCACCACCTCCCAACCTGATCTGCTCGTCAATGTCTCCATGATCCACCCTTTATCGCTCTGGCAACTGTTCCAGAACTCTGTCGTTCCTGCTCTTCATGCTGCGGGAGTCATAACCGAATCTGCTGTGCGGGAATGCGTTGATGAGGCGGCGTAGCTTTGCTGAATTGCGGGTGTGAGCTTGAATCTTCAGCGACGACAAGGCGGCACGCGACCATGAACAAGGATAAGGTAGTCGTGTTGCAAAAGCCAGAGTGGGCCGAACTTTGGGCGCATTCCGGACAGACCCGCGGTTCGATGATGACCTGCAGCTCGAACTGACGTAAAATCAAAGTCGTCGCGGACGCGGTTCGGTGGCAGAACGCAAGCCGGCCGGAACGAGCGCATGGCTTGCGCTGCAGCCCGATCGCCGCCGAATCCGCCCGCTTACATAGGCCCCGAAAGTGATTGAAGTCAACGTTAACGGCGCCACCCAGCGCTTCGAGCCCGACACCGACATCGCCGCCCTGCTCGAGCGCCTGCAGCTCGCGGGCAAGCGCGTCGCGGTGGAGCGCAACGGCGAGATCGTGCCGCGCAGCCGGTTCGCGCAGACGGCGCTGGCCAACGGCGACCGGCTGGAGATCGTGGTCGCGGTCGGAGGCGGTTGAACATGGCCGAGATTCATCATTTCAGCGCCAAAGTGAGCTGGACCGGTGCGGCCAAAGGCAGCACCAGTTCGTACGAGAGGTATTCGCGCGACCACCTGATCGAAGTCCCGGGCAAGCCGCCGCTGCCGGGTTCGGCCGACACGGTGTTCCGCGGAGATTCCTCGCGCCATAACCCGGAAGATCTGCTGGTGATGTCGCTGTCGGCCTGCCATATGCTCACCTACCTCGCCGAAGCGGCGCGCGCGGGCGTGCACGTGGTCGCCTACTCGGACGAAGCCAGCGGCACCATGCAACTGAAAGATGGCAAGATGCGCTTCACCGGCGTCGGCCTGCGCCCGCAAGTCGTCATCGCAGCGGGCGGCGATCCGGCGCTGGCCAAACGGCTGCACGAAAAGGCGCACGAGCATTGCTTCATCGCCAACTCGGTCAATTTCCCCGTCTCCTGCGACGCGCGCGTGAGCGTCGCTGAAACCAAATAGGCATTCATGGACTCCCTCACCATCGCAGGCAAGGCATATTCCTCGCGCCTGCTCATCGGCACCGGCAAGTACAAGGACTTCGACGAGACGCGCCGCGCCATCGAGGCGAGCGGCGCGCAGATCGTCACCGTGGCGATCCGCCGCACCAACATCGGGCAGAACGCGAACGAGCCTTCGCTGCTCGACGCGCTGCCGCCGTCGAAATACACTTATCTTCCCAACACCGCCGGCTGCTACACGGCGGATGACGCGGTGCGCACGCTGCGCCTGGCGCGCGAACTCCTCGACGGCCATGAGCTGGTGAAGCTGGAAGTCCTGGGCGACCCGAAGAGCCTGTTTCCGAACATGATGGAGACGCTCAAGGCGGCCGAGACCCTGGTGCAGGAAGGTTTCAAGGTGATGGTGTATTGCAGCGACGATCCGATTTTGGCCAAGCGCCTGGAGGAAATCGGCTGCGTGGCGGTGATGCCGCTCGCCTCGCTCATCGGCTCTGGCATGGGCATACTCAACCCCTGGAACCTGCAACTGATCCTGGAGAACGCCAAGGTGCCGGTGATCGTCGATGCCGGCGTGGGCACTGCGTCGGACGCCGCGATTGCGATGGAACTGGGCTGCGACGGCGTGCTCATGAACACCGCGGTGGCGGCCGCGAAAAATCCGGTGCTGATGGCGCAGGCGATGAAGAAAGCGGTCGAGGCCGGGCGCGAGGCCTATCTCGCCGGGCGCATGCCGAAGAAACTGTACGCGGCCGCGCCGAGCTCGCCCAGCGGCGGCATCATCGGCAAGGCCGCCTGAGGCCCGCCGGGCAAGGCCCGGCCCCGGCACCGTCCAGCCCGATGCCCGCATCCTCCCATCCGCCGATACGCAGCTTCGTGCTGCGCCAGGGCCGCGTCTCCAATGCGCAGCGGCGCGCGGTCGATACGCTGCTGTCGGTCCACGGCATCGCCTATACGCCGGGCGTGCTGGATTTCGAACAGGCATTCGGCCGGCGCGCGCCGACGATATTGGAGATCGGCTTCGGCATGGGCGAGACCACTGCGCAAATCGCGCAGGCGCACCCGCAGAACAATTACCTCGGCATCGAAGTGCACACGCCGGGCGTGGGCAGCCTGCTCAAACTCATCGCCGAAGGCGGGCTCGCGAACCTGCGCCTGATCCAGCACGACGCGGTCGAAGTGCTGGAGCACATGATCGTGCCTGCGTCGCTCGCCGGCGCGCATATTTTTTTCCCGGATCCCTGGCCGAAGAAACGCCACCACAAGCGCCGGCTGATCCAGCCTGCTTTGGTCGCGCTGCTCGCCTCGCGCCTCGCGCCGGGCGCCTGCCTGCATGCGGCCACCGACTGGCAGGAGTACGCCGAGCAGATACTCGCAGTGTTCGCCGCCGAGCCCGCGCTCGCCAATACCGCGCCGGGGTTTGCGCCGCGGCCGGACTACCGGCCGCTGACCAAGTTCGAGAGCCGCGGCCTGAAACTCGGCCACGGCGTGTGGGACATTATTTTTCGCAAGACCCGGTGACCCGGCCCTGGTGCGGCGCATCCTATCGGTTGTCTGATGCAGAGGCGGCGTGGGCGCGCGCTATCGCCCGGGTTGGGCGACGCCTGCCGCGATGCAAGCTTATCGCGGTTTCAACGGACGGCGAAATCGATCCCGCTTGACCCATGTGGTCCCCGGATTCGGTTCGCGATGCGGGACCCCCCGCGCTACGCTAATAAATCTTCGGAACGAAGCGCTGACTCGACAGCTTCGGCCGCCTGTAGCCTATGTCTTGCTGCCGCGGCGGCACTTCGATTTCTACCGGAATCATGTTTTCATAGGGAATCTGCTGCAGCAAATGGGCGATGCAGTTTAAGCGGGCGCGCTTCTTGTTGTCGGCATTGACGACGAACCAGGGGCTCACCCTGCGATCGGTCGCCGCGAACATGTCGTCCTTGGCTTTGGAATACTCGATCCAATGTTTGCGCGACTCCATGTCCATCGGGCTCAGTTTCCAGCGCTTGGTCGGGTTGCGTATCCGGTCCTGGAAGCGCCGCTCCTGCTCTGCGTCGTTCACCGAGAACCAGTACTTGATGAGGAATATGCCGGAACGAATAAGCATTTCCTCGAACAACGGACACGCGCGCAAAAACTCCTTGTATTCGGCGTCGGTGCAAAAGCCCATGACGTGTTCCACGCCGGCGCGATTGTACCAACTGCGGTCGAAAAGCACGATTTCGCCTGCAGCGGGCAAGTGCGCAACGTAGCGCTGAAAATACCATTGGCTGCGTTCGCGCTCGGTCGGCGTGCTTAGCGCGGTGATCCGGCACACCCTTGGATTCAGGCTCTCGGCAATGCGTTTGATGACGCCTCCCTTGCCGGCGGCATCGCGGCCTTCGAAGATCACGGCGACTTTCACCCCGCGCAGACGCACCCATTCCTGCAGCTTGATCAGTTCCACCTGCAGGTGGGCTAGCTCCTCGACATACTTGTATTTCTTGGGCGGCTTGCGCAGTTGGGGCCGGCCTGCCAGGTGCCAATAGTGCTCGATCGCGGCGATTTCCTTCGCGTCGGCCAGGACCTCGCCTCTGGGTTTCGCGTATCTTTTTTGCTTCCCCATTTTGCCTCCTTCAGAACGCGTCATCTCGCGGTGAAGAATATAGCCCCCGGTGCCGCTGTCGAAGGATGGGAATATCAATCCGTATGATTGCCGGCACCAAGACTGGCTATTCGGCGGAATATATCATCCCGGCTAGCGCGTTCACACCGCGATGCCGTCCATGGTCGCTTCGCGTATCCTCGGCCGCTGCGCGGTCCCGAGCGGCGACTTTCCGACATAAGCGTCGCGCCTTGCGGCGCGGGCGCTCCGCCCATGCTCAGGCCGGCTGCCCGCGGACAGCGTGCCAGAACTGCGACTCCTTGCGTACCGCTTCCCACCATTGCTCGGGTGTCATGGCGTTCTCCTCGGTCATGCCTATCTCGTTCATCGGCACTCGGCAGCGCTACTTGAGGGCAAGCTTGCCGGGATCTCGCTCGCGCGCGAGGAAACCCTGATTAGTCCCCTACAAGTAACAATTTGGGAGAAGTGACGAAAATCTTGGCAAATGGCGGCTGTGACCGCCGGGAAGTCTTTACCGGGGCAGGGTGCAAGCGCTTGTTCCCAGGATGGTGTTTCCTTCGGCCGGACGCGTCTTGTTTGCTTGCGGCTGGTCCGGCTCAGAGCAGCAGGCCCTGGGGCAGCGGCACCTGCAGCACCTGGTGGAAAACCCAGTACAGGCCGCCGAGCACCAGCGTGCCCACCACCGCGTAGATGACGGCCATGCGCGGCGTCCAGCGATCATAATTTGCAATTATCAGGAGTGCGGTATAGGCGACGACGCTCGTCGTGAGGAATCCGACGTGCCCGAGGAGAAACGACCACGCGATCAGTACCACCATGACGGCGCCGCGGCGCCAGGGCGATCCAACCGGCATCGCCGCCGGGGCAGTAGGGCGCAGCAGCGCCATCGCGATATAGGCCGCCGCGAACACGATCATGGCAACGGCCATCGTGCGCGGGAACACGGTGCCCAGGGGCGAAAAATCGCGCGCGCCCCAGAACGCAAGTATGCCGACGATGATGAACACCGCCGAGCCGGCGATTCCGGGAATGTCGCGACGTGGGTTCTCATTCATTGGACGGGCTGCGTTTGCGTTTGCGCGCTGTGATCAGGGGATAGGCGAGTCCGAGCAGCGTGAAGGCGATGATCCCGAGCGATATCGGCCGGGTGAAGAATTCGGATATTGGCTGGCCGCGCGCGTTGCCGATGAGGTAGCCCTGCACGAACCCCGATTCCGCGATGGTCCCGAGGATGAGTCCGAGTACGATGGGCGAAGCGGTGAAGCCGAAGCGCGCCGCGATCCAGCCGAAGACGCCGATCATCACCATCTGCTGGACCTGCTCCACGTTGTTGTTGACCGCGTAGCTGCCGAGGATGGTGAGCATTGCCACCGACGGCACCAGCACCGCCTTGGGGATATTGACGATGGACTTGAACGCGTAGCGGCCGATGACCAGCCCGATGGGCAGCATCAGCAGCGTCGCGATGAACAAGCCGTAGATGAACGTGTAGACGATCTTGCCCTGTTGCAGGAACAGTGTGGGGCCGGTGCGTATGCCCTGCACCAGCAGCGCGCCAAGGATGACCGCGTCGGCGGGCGTTCCGGGAATGCCGAGCACCAGCGTCGGAATGAAGCCGCCGCCGACGGTCGCATTGTTCGCGGATTCCGTAGCCAGGATGCCGTCGGGCTCTCCCGTGCCGAAGCGCTGCGGATCCTTGGCGACGCGGCGGGCCTCCGAGTAGGAGACCAGGGAGGCGATCGAACCGCCGGCGCCGGGCAGGATGCCTACCAGGGTGCCGATGATGGAGCTGCGCACGAGATTCAGCCGCGACCGCCAGGCGATTGACGCTGCCTCGCGCAAGCGGAAGCCAGCCACCTGATGCGTCAGCTTGAGATGCGGGTCGGGTGTGGCCACGAGATCGATGAGCACGGGCACGCAGTACAGCCCGATCAGTGCCGCGATCACGTCGATGCCGCCCAGCAGCGCATTGTAGTCGCCGACATAGCGTATGTCGCCGCCCACCTCGGCCAGGCCCACGGTCCCCAGGAGGAGCCCGGCCGCGCCGCCGATCAAGCCCTTGAGCAAGCTGCCCTCGGAAAGGCTCGCGATGAGGCTGAGCCCGAAGACGGCCAGCCAGAAGTATTCGACCGGGCCGAAGGCGAGCGCGAAGCGCGCCAGCGGCGGGGCGAGCAGCAGCAGAAACGCGGCGCCCACGAGGCCGCCCATGACCGACGCGATGCACGCGAGCGTGACGGCGAGGTCGCCGTCGCCGCGCTTGGCCATCGGGTAGCCGTCGAAGGTCGTTGCAATGGCCGAGGGCGTTCCGGGCGTGTTCAGCAGAATCGCGGAGTAAGCGCCGCCATAGATGGCGCCGGTGTAGATTGCGCCCAGGGCAATCAGCCCGGACGCGGGGGGCATGCCGAAGGTGAAAGGTATCAGCACCGCGATCGCCATCGTGGCGGTGAGTCCCGGCAGCGCGCCGATCATCGTTCCGGCGACGACGCCGGCAACGGCAAGCAGAATGTTGTACGGGGTGAGCGCGGCGAGCAGAAACTCTATGCCCGGCATTGCGAAAGTCCTCGTTATTGAAACTGCGCACGCCGTGGAAAAAATCGTCGTACGCGGCCGGATTACGCCCGGACGTCGCGCATGGCGGCGTCCGGGCGAGCCGAAGACTTGCTTACTTCTTGACGATGCCCATGTCGTGTGCGATGGCCTCGTATTCCTGCTGGCGCTCGGCCATGAACGCAGGCATGTCAGCCAGGCCCACGTCGATCATCGCGAAACCCTTGTCCTCCATCGACTTGATGAAGGCCGGGTCGTGGTTAATTTTGCCGATCAGGTCGGAGAGCGCCTGCTGCGTGGCCTTGGGCGTAGTGTTGGGAACGGCTATGCCGCGATAGGCGCCGCTCACGAGCTTGTAGCCTTTTTCCTTGAACGTCGGGCAGTCCGGCAGCGCCGGGTGGCGTTTCTCGAGCGCGATTGCCAGGCAGCGCACCTGCGTGCCTAGCTGCGCGCCGACGGTGGAGTAGCTGAACGCGCCGGCAACATGCTTGCCCAGGAGCGCCGCGTTCGACGCGCCCGTGCCTTTCGCCGGGATATAGGTCGTCTTGATCCCGGCCAGCTTGCCAAAGCGCTGCTGCGCCAGGTGGTTGGCCGAGTTCGTACCCGAGCCGCTGAAGGTCAGCGCTCCGGGCGACTTCTTCGCCGCGGCGACGAGATCGTCGAGCGTCTTGTACGGGCTGTCGGCGGTGACGATGATGGCGTCGGGCGTGTAATGGAACCAGTAGACGTTGGCGAGTTCCTTCGTCTTGTAGCCCACGTCCTTCTGCAGAGGCTGCAGGACGATGTGCGGCAGGTTGGTGCCGATGATGGTGTAGCCGTCGCCGGGGGCGGAGTTGATCTGCGACCACGCCGCCGCGCCGCCGGCACCGGCCTTGTACTGGATCGCCACCGATTGCCCCGTGAGCTTCTTGAAATACGGCTCCTGCAGGCGTGCGGAGACGTCCGACTCGCCGCCCGGGCCGAAGGCGATGATGTAACTGATGGTCTTCTCGGGGTAGGCGGCGAACGCGACGCCGGCAGCGACTGCGGTAGCGCCAATGAGGCCGGCTGCAATGGACTTGTACAATCGTTTCATGGGGTTTGCTCCTGGTTGTGGTGGTTCTGGAAACTGGAGGTCGCGCGTGCGCCCGAAGGCCGCGATTGCGGGAGTGTGCCAAGGTCCGTTGATTGAGCTGATTGTACAATAATCAGCAGCAATCGGCGTTTCCAAACAAGACGCTGGGCTCGACGCGGTTCTGCATCCTGCGCTAAAGTAGGGCCGGCATCGAACCGATAGTCCGGATTCCTGCGTGGCTGTTGAAAAACGCTTCCCTGATACGAACGTGCACATC
>JBQMQE010000159.1:0-10284 GCA_052172655.1 Burkholderiales bacterium | reverse complement strand
CGCCGGGCGCAGCGCATCGTCGGCGAAGTGCGCGAGGAGGTGAAGCTGCCCTGGTCGGGGACGTTTCATTCGATCGCCAATCGCCTGATCCGGCGCTACGCGGCGCGCGTGGGGCTGGATGCGAATTTCAGCGTGCTCGACCGCGGCGATGCGGCGGACCTGATCGACGTGGTGCGGCACGAGCGCGGCTTGTCCAAGGCGCAGAAGCGCTTCCCGCGCAAGGACACCTGCCTCGCGATCTACTCGCACCGGGTGAATACGCAGCGGCCGCTCGCCGAGACGCTCGCGAACGTGTTTCCCTGGTGCGCCGAGTGGGAAGACGAGCTGACCGGCCTGTACCGCGGCTACGTCGAGAGGAAGCTCGCCCACCAGGCGCTCGATTACGACGACCTGCTGCTCTACTGGCATGCGATGGCGGCGGACGCCGGGCTCGCGCGCGAGATCGGCGCGCAGTTCGACCAGATCCTGGTGGACGAGTACCAGGACACGAACGTGCTGCAGGCCGAAATCCTGCGCGCGCTGCGGCCCTCGGGCGAGGGCCTGACGGTGGTCGGCGACGACGCGCAGTCCATCTACTCGTTTCGCGCGGCCACGGTGGAGAATATCCTCGGCTTTCCGGCGCAGTATGCGCCGGCGGCGGCGGTGGTGACGCTGGAGGAGAACTACCGCTCGACCCAGGGCATACTCGATGCGGCGAATGCGCTGATCGCCGGCGGCGGGCGCCAGTACCGCAAGACGCTGACCGCCAAGCGCGGCGCGGGCGCGCGGCCGCGCTATGTGACGGTGCTCGACGATCTGGCGCAGGCGCAATACGTGGTGACGCGCGTGCTCGAGACGCGCGAGCGCGGCGTGCCGCTCAGGCGCCAGGCGGTGCTGTTTCGCAGCTCGCATCATGCCGACGTGCTCGAACTCGAACTCGTACGCCGCAATATTCCCTATGTGAAATACGGCGGGCTGAAGTTCCTCGAGGCGGCGCACGTGAAGGACGCGCTGTCGCTGCTGCGCTGGGCGGACAACCCGAAGAACCGCATCGCCGCGTTTCGCGCGCTGCAGCTCATGCCGGGCATCGGACCGGCCGCGGCGGCGAAATGCTTCGATGCGTTCGAGGCGAATGCGCATGCCTGGGCGAACCTGCAAGGCTTTGCGCCGCCGCCGCTCGCGCGCGAGGCCTGGCCCGCGTTCTCGGCGCTGATGCTTGCGCTCGCTATTCCGGAAGGGCCGTGGCAGGGGCAGATGGGACGGGTGCGCGAGTGGTACGAACCGCATCTCGATCGCCTGCATGACGCGGCCGAGGTGCGCGCGGGGGATCTGCTGCAACTTGAGCGCATCGCGCAGCAATACGGCACGCGCGAGCGCTTCCTGTCCGAACTCGCGCTCGATCCGGCGCAGGCCTCGGGCGACCTCGCGGGCACGCCGCTGCTGGATGAGGATTACCTGATCCTTTCCACCATACACTCGGCCAAGGGCCAGGAATGGGACGCGGTGTACCTGCTCAATGTCGCCGACGGCAATTTCCCGTCCGAGTTTTCGACCGGACGACCCGAACTGATCGAGGAAGAGCGGCGCCTGCTTTACGTGGCGATGACGCGAGCGAAAACTGAACTCGACCTGATCGCGCCGCTCAAGTACTACGTGACGCAGCAGTCGCGCAGCGGCGACCGGCATGTGTACGGCGCGAACAGCCGTTTCCTCACACGCGAGGTGATGGCCTGCATGGAGCCGTCAACCTGGGGAGAAGCCGACACGGAAGCAAGCCCGGCCGGTGGCAGACCGAACGTGAACGTCGCGCAGAAGCTGCGCAGCCTTTGGCTTTGAAGGCTGCGCACGCTCGCCGCGATCGCCTGCCGGGTTCAGGCGGGCTCTAGAACTCGCGATCCTCGCCCGGCTTCATTTCGATCATGCGATCACCCAGGCCGCGTTTGTCCAGCGCCGCCTTGAACTGCGCCGGCGTGCCGGCGAGCAGCCCGAAGGTGCCGAAATGCATCGGTATCACGTGCTTGGCCTGCGCCCACTGTACTGCGAGTGCGGCGCGCACCGGGTCCATGGTGAAATGCCCGCCGATGCAGGCGAGCATCAGGTCGACCTTGTAGAACTCGGGGATCAGCTTCATGTCCTCGTACACGTCGGTGTCGCCGGTATGGTAGATGGTGGGGCCGCCGTCGATCTGCAGGATGTAGCCGACCGGATTGCCGCTGGCAATAGCCTGGGGATGACCGGGTTCGGCGACAGGCGCGACCGGCGGCACCAGCTCCGAGCCGTGTATTGCGTTGACGATCGTCACCTTGGCGCCGGCCTTGGGCAGTGCGAAGGTGCCGCCGACGTTGCCGCCGGTCGCCGCAGTGGCCTGCTTCTCGGGGTAGCCCGCCACTGATTTCAAATTGAATTGCAGCCCGTAGGGCGCAACCAGCACCGCCCCGGTCTTTTTCGCGATTTCGACCGCGTTGCCCACGTGGTCGGAATGCCCGTGGGTGATCAGGATGTAGTCCACCCGGCCGAGCTTGGCGATTGAGTCCTTGTCCGGATTGGTGGGAACGGTGAGCCATGGGTCGATCAGGATCACGCCGCCCGAGGGCGTCTCTATCCTGAAGGCGGCCTGCCCGTACCAATGGATCTTGGTGGCCGCCTGTACGGCGGTCGCCGTCAGGGCGAGCATTGCGAGCGCGAGTAACACGGTGCGTAACTTGTTTACGTATTGCATGATGGGGTCCCTTCCTTCTGTTGTGGATTTGCGCTGTCGCGGCGACGGTAGCTTGTCTCGCCCCTGCCGCCGCGTCTTGAAGCGCGGCCAAGATACCTGATCCGCGTTATTCTGCCTACATTGCGCCGCACAACGGCAGGCGCGGATCGGGCCGTGTTGGGACGCGCCGGATTCGCGCGTCATCACGCCGGGATATACTCCCAGTTGCGCTCGTGGTTGCCGAACTCCGAACCCGGAGCGCGATGAAGCAGGTGTCCCGGACCATGCAAACGATAGGAAAAATTTTCGCTGCAGTCTTGTTTGTTCTGGTGCTGCTCATCGCAGCGACCGTGGCGGCGACCTGGGCGCCGGACCGGCCGCTAGCCGAACTCAAAGCACGCTGGGCGCAGCCGCCTTCCACCTTCGTCCAGGTCCAGGGCATGAACGTGCATCTGCGTGACGAAGGACCGCGCGGTGATCCGCTACCGATCGTGCTGCTGCACGGCACCTCGTCCAGCCTGCACACCTGGGATGGATGGGCGAGGGAACTCAAGGCAAGCCGGCGCGTGATCCGCTTCGATCTGCCCGGCATCGGCCTGACGGGCCCGTCGCCGGATGCAGACTACCGCATCGAGCGCTATGTGCGTTTCGTCGCCGCCATGCTGGATGCGCTCGGCGTGTCGCGCTGCGTGCTTGCCGGCAACTCCTTCGGCGGCCAGGTGGCCTGGGAAACGGCGCTGGCGCATCCCGCGCGCGTGGAAAAGCTGATTCTCGTCGATGCGGCCGGCTACCCGTTTCAGCCGGTGTCGGTTCCGCTCGGATTTCGCATAGCCAGAATCCCGCTGCTGAACCGCCTGATGGAGTTCACGTTGCCGCGCCGCCTGATCGAATCCAGCGTGCGCAACGTCTACGGCGATCCGGGCAAAGTGACGCCGGAACTCGTGGATCGTTACTTCGAGCTCACCTTGCGCGCAGGCAACCGACGTGCGCTGGTCGAGCGCTTCGCCCAGGCGCCGGCCGGGATACACCCCGAGCGCATAGCGGCGCTGAAAGTTCCGACTTTGATTTTGTGGGGAGGGCGCGACCGGCTGCTGCCGCCAAGCGACGCGCAAAGCTTCCATCGCGATATCGCGGGCAGCCGCCTGATCGTGTTTGATGAACTCGGACACGTGCCGCAGGAAGAAGACCCGGCTGCATCCGTGGCGGCGGCAAAGCAATTTCTGTTCTGACCTGGGAGCACCGACATGGGCGCCGAGACACCGAATGACATCGAGCGCGCGGCGATCGAAGCGCACGCACAGCGCACGACCGAGCAGACCGCCTTGCGCAAGGTGCGCAAGACGCTCGACCGGATCGAGGAAGCAGAGACCGCCCGGCGCCGGACTTTGCGCAAGATTCTGATTGTCTGCGGCATATTGGCGGTTCTCGGTATCTGGTTCTTCTGGTGGCTCATATTCAGCGGCAGGGACTTGCCGAAAGGTCCGCCGATGAAGGTCCCGGGCACGCTGCAGCAGAAGCAATGACGCAATGTCGCAGGTTCAGAGCTTTCCCCCGATCGCGGATGCCAAGGCGCGCATTCTGATCCTGGGGAGCATGCCGGGGACGGCGTCGCTCGCGGCCGGGCAATACTATGCGCACGCGCAGAACCTGTTCTGGCACATCCTCGGCGAAGTTACCGGTGCTGCATCCTCATTGAGCTATGCGGCCCGGGCGCGGGCGCTGAGATCGCACGGCATCGCGTTGTGGGACGTGCTCGCATCCTGCACGCGCGAGGGCAGCCTGGATTCCGCGATCGACGACGCCACGATAAACGCCAATGATTTCCTAACGTTCTACCGCGCCCATCCGCGGATTGGGCAGGTATTCTTCAACGGCGCCAAGGCCGAGGCCTGCTATCGCAAACACGTGCTGCCTTTGCTCGCGGCCGGGCTTGGGCCGCAGAACTATCGGCGCCTGCCTTCCACCAGCCCGGCCAACGCTTCCCTGTCGCGTGCGCACAAGCAAAGGGTATGGCAGCAGGCGCTGAGGCCCGCTCTGGCAGGCCGCCTGCGTCGCTCTGGCGCAGGCTGAACGCGCACGGCGCGGCTGTCAGCTATCGAGAAAGCCTTCGATTTCGGTTTCGCCGAAGCCCCAGTCGGCGAGCGCCTGCGCGCCGCCTTCGCCGCGGCGCGGTGCGCCGCGCGCAACGGCGCCCGGGGTGCGCGAGTAGCGCGGCGCCGGCGCGGGCTGGGTCACGCCGTCGATGTCGATAAAGGCGCCGCGCGCGCGGTTGTGCGCATGCTGCGGCGCTTCGGCCAGCGACAACACCGGCGCGAAGCACACGTCCGTGCCTTCCATCTCGCGGCACCATTCATCCCGCGTCTTGCTTTTGAAAGCGGCGGCGAAAGCGGCGCGCAGCTCGGGCCAGCGCGTGTATTCGAATTGTCCCGGCAGGGTGGCGGCGTCCAGGCCCAGCCGCGCCAGCAGCTCGGCGTAGAAGCGCCCCTCGATGGAGCCGACCGCCACATACTTCCCGTCCGCGGTCTCATACGCGTCGTACCAGGGCGCGCCGGTGTCGAGCACATTCACGCCGCGCTGATCGCGCCAGTGCCCGGCGGCCATGCGCCCATAGAACATGGCCATCAGGCTGGCTGCGCCTTCGCTCATCGCGGCGTCGATCACCTGGCCCTTGCCCGAGGCGCGCGCTTCGAATAGCGCGCAGGCGATGCCGAAGGCCAAATACATGCCGCCGCCGCCGAAATCGCCTACCAGGTTGAGCGGCGGCAGCGGCGCCCCGCCTTTGCGCCCGATCGCGTGCAGCGCGCCCGACAGCGCGATGTAATTGATGTCGTGGCCGGCGGCCTGCGCCAGCGGCCCATCCTGCCCCCAGCCGGTGATGCGGCCATAGACCAGACGCGGATTGCGCGCGAGGCAGGCGTCCGGACCCAGGCCCAGGCGCTCGGTGACGCCGGGGCGGAAGCCCTCGATCAGCGCGTCGGCCCTGGCCGCGAGTTCCAGCACCGTCTGGATAGCCGCAGGCTGCTTCAGATCGAGCGCGATCGAGCGCCGGCCGCGCGACATGATGTCGTACTTCGGCTCCACCGGCAGCCCCAGATCGTTCGCCTGCAGGCGATCGACGCGCAGCACGTCGGCGCCCATGTCGGCAAGCAGCATGCCGCAGAAAGGCCCCGGGCCTATGCCCGCGAGTTCCAGCACCTTCACCCCCGTCAGCGGTCCGCTCATGCCATACTCCTTCGCCTGGAATCAGGGCGAACATAGCAGATCGAAGTCGCGCCTGGCAAAAAGTTCGGACCCTTCATCCGCGGACGCGCGCCATCGGTTTCGGCCGGCTGAAAACAGGCGCGCCCGGACTCGGGCGAAGGTTCGCGGTGATATAATAAAAATCGCCAATCGCGCCATCCCAAGGACTCCTCATGGACCTCAATTACACCAAGGAAGAACAGGCGTTTCGCGAACAAGTGCACAGCTTCGTGCACGACAATCTGCCCAAGGACATCGCGGACAAGGTGCTGCATCACAAGCGCCTGGTCAAGGACGATTGGGTGCGCTGGCAGAAGATCCTCTACAAGAAGGGCTGGGTCGCCCCCAACTGGCCGAAGGAGTACGGCGGCTGCGAGTGGACGCCGATCCAGCAGCATATATTCGACGAGGAATGCGGCTACGCCGGCGCGCCGCGCGTGATGCCTTTCGGCCTGGTGATGGTGGCGCCGGTGATCCAGCATTTCGGCAGCAAATGGCAGAAGGAATACTACCTGCCGCGCATCCTGTCCTCGGAGGACTGGTGGGCGCAGGGCTATAGCGAGCCCGGCTCGGGCTCCGACCTGGCTTCGCTCAAGACCCGTGCAGTGCGCCAGGGCGATCATTACATCGTCGACGGCCAGAAGACCTGGACCACGCTGGGCCAGTACGCCGACATGATTTTCTGCCTGGTGCGCACCGACACCACGGTGAAGAAGCAGGAAGGCATCTCTTTCCTCCTGATCGACATGAAGACGCCGGGTATCACCGTGCGCCCGATCATCACCCTGGACGAAGAGCACGAGGTCAACGAAGTGTTCTTCGACGGCGTCAAGGTCCCGGCCGAGAATCTGGTGGGCGAGGAGGGCAAGGGCTGGACCTACGCCAAGTTCCTGCTCGGCCACGAGCGCACCGGCATCGCCCGCGTGGGCGAATCCAAGCGCGAGCTGGAGCAACTCAAAGCGATCGCGGCCAAGCAGTTGCGCAACGGCAAGCCGCTGATGGACGATCCGCGCTTTCGCGACCGCGTCACCGCCGTCGAGGTCGAGCTGATGGCCCTCGAAATAACGCTGCTGCGCGTGCTGTCCTCGCGCACCAAGCCCGGCCCCGAGGCCTCCATCCTCAAGATCAAGGGCACCGACATACAGCAGGCGCTGACCGAGCTGACCATGGAAGCGATGGGGCCGTATGCGTTGCCGTTCCGACCGGAGGCGCGCGACGCCGCCTGGCACGGTGAACCGGTCGGGCCCGAATACGCCGCCGCGGCCGCCGCTGTTTATTTCAATTACCGCAAGACTTCGATCTACGGCGGGTCGAACGAAATTCAGCGCAATATCATCGCGCAAATGGTATTGGGACTCTGATCATGGATTTCATTTTCAGCGACGAACAGCAGCAGTTGCGCGACAGCCTGCAAAAATACATCAGCAAGGAGTACGGCTTCGAGGCGCGCCGCGCGATCATCGCCTTGAAGCAGGGTTTTTCCGACAAGGTGTGGGCGCAGTTCGCCGAAATGGGCCTGCTCGGCGTAGCTTTCGACGAAGCGCACGGCGGTTTCGGCGGCAGCTCGGTGGACACCATGCTGGTGATGACCGAGCTCGGCCGCGGCATCGTGGTCGAACCGTATTTTTCCACCGTGGTCCTCGGCGGCAGCTTGGTGGATCTTGCCGGCAGCGAGGCGCAGAAGCAGGCCATCCTGTCCGAAGTGGCGCAGGGCAAACTGCTGCTCGCCGCGGCGCTGGGCGAGCCGAATTCGCGCTATGAGCTCGACTGCGTCGAGACCACGGCTAAACGCAACGGCGCGGGTTACGTGCTGAACGGCCACAAGGCGGTGGTGCTGCACGGCGAGAGCGCGGACAAGCTGGTGGTGTCCGCGCGCACCGCGGGCGGCGCGCGCGAAGCAAAAGGTATCAGCCTGTTCCTGGTGGACAGGAAAAGCGCCGGCGTCGCGGTGCAGGGCTATCGCACCATCGATGGCATGCGCGCGGCCGAAATCCGGCTTGCGAACGTCAAGGTCGGTGCCGACGCCGTGCTGGGCGAGGTCGATGCGGCGTTGCCGCTGCTCGAGCGCGCCAGCGATTTCGCCGTGTCGGCGCTGTGTGCCGAAGCGGTGGGCGCAATGGAGGCGCTGAACGCGGCCACTTACGAGTACCTGAAGACGCGGCAGCAGTTCGGCCGCCCGATAGGCAGCTTCCAGGCTTTGCAGCACCGTGCGGTGGACATGATGATCCACTGCGAGCAGTCGCGCTCGCTCGCCCTGCTCGCCTCGGTAAAGGTGCAGTCGGAGGATCCGAACGAGCGCAAGCGCACGGTGTCGGCGGCGAAGATCCAGATCGGCCGCTCCGGCCGCCTGATCAGCGAGGAGGCGATACAACTGCATGGCGGCATGGGCGTGAGCAACGAGCTCGCCGCCGGCCATTACGCCAAGCGCCTCGCCATGATCAACGCTACTCTGGGCGACGTGGATCACCATTGCGAACGCTTCGCCGGCGCCGCGTAGAAAATCGAACGCTGACTTGCGCGCTGCGCGCGCCAACCGTGTTTTCCGCATGGATGAAAAGCGCATCCGTGCGGAAAACGCGGTTGCGGAGAAAAGCAAAAGCGGTTTTGAGTGGTATTGAGTGGTTTTTTCTACATGATCGGTGATTTCGCACGGATACGTTTTTCATCCGCGCGCAGTCAAAGATTTTCGCGGACGGCGTTTCGTCCGCGCAACAAACGCAACCCCTAATTTATCGAGGTGCCCATGACTACCAACATGCAAGTCCTGCTCGCCAGCCGCCCGGTAGGCTGGGTGACGGAAGAGAATTTCAAGATCGTGAACACGCCCGTCGCCAAACCGGCGGAAGGGCAGATCCTGGTGCGCAACCACTATCTTTCGCTCGACCCGTACATGCGCGGGCGCATGAACGACACCAAGTCCTATGCCGCCAAGCAGGAACTGGACGAGGTCATGGGCGGGCGCACGGTGGGCGAAATAATTGAATCGAAGAACCCCAAATTCAAGGTCGGCGACATCGTGCAGGCTACGTATGGCTGGCAGCAGTACGGTTGCTCTGACGGCGCCGAGGTGAGGAAGATCGACGTGAGTCGCGTGCCGATGTCGGCCTATCTGGGCGTGCTCGGCATGCCCGGGGTCACCGCCTGGATCGGGCTGCTGGACATCTGCCAGCCCAAGGCGGGCGAGACCGTGGTGGTGTCGGCGGCTGCGGGCGCCGTGGGCAGCGCCGTGGGACAGATCGCCAAGCAGAAGGGCTGCCGCGCCGTTGGCATCGCCGGCGGCAGGGAGAAATGCGAGTACGTGGTGAACGAACTCGGCTTCGACGCCTGCGTCGATTACAAGGCCGGCAGGCTGAGCGAGGACCTGAAGGCGGCCACGCCCGATGGCATCGACTGCAATTTCGAGAACGTGGGCGGCGAAATCCTGGATGCGGTGCTGCGGCGTACGAACCCGTTCTCGCGCATCGCCGTGTGCGGCCTGATTTCGCAGTACAACGCGACCGAGCCCTACGGCGTGAAGGCGTTCCAGGCAATCTTGGTGAACCGGATCAAGGTGCAGGGCTTCATCGTCGGCGATCGCATGAACCTGTGGCCGCAGGCGCTGAAGGATCTCGCCGACTGGGTCGCCTCGGGCAAGCTGAAGTACCGCGAGACCGTAGCGCAAGGGCTGCAGAGCGCGCCCAAGGCTTTCATCGGTCTGTTGAAGGGCCAGAATTTCGGCAAGCAATTGGTGAAGCTGCTCTAGCCGGATAGCCGTGCCTGGCTTCGATCCAAGTTCGCACCAACTGGCCGAGCAGCGCTGGTTCGAGGATTTTCGCGTCGGCGAAATTTTCCGGCTGCCCAGCCGCACCATGACCGACGCGCATTTCCTCGCGTTTCAGGCGGCGAGCGGTGACAACCATCCGATACACTACGACCGCGAATTCTGCCGCGCGCACGGCATGCCCGACTTGCTCGCGCACGGCTTTCAGGTGCTGATACAGACCGCGGCCGGCGCCGGCCTGTTCCCGCACCAGGTGGACGATGCGCTCGTCGGTTTCATCGAACAGTCGAGCCGCTTCCTCAAACGCGTGTATGCGGGCGACACGCTGTATTCGGCGCTCGAAATTACAGAGCTTCTGCCGCAGCGCACCACCGGCGTGATCGTGATGCGTGCCACGGTGCACAATCAGCGCGGCGAACTGGTGCTGGACGGTGTGCACAAATACCTCATCCGCAAGCAGCATCCTGACAAAAAGGAGTGAAGCAATGATCGACCTGTACACCTGGCCCACGCCCAACGGCCACAAGATTCATATCATGCTGGAAGAGACCGGCCTGCCCTACCGCGTGCATCCAATCGATATCGGCGCAGGCGACCAGTTCAAGCC
>JBQMQE010000158.1:2188-10499 GCA_052172655.1 Burkholderiales bacterium | reverse complement strand
GAGCTGATCGCCGACGGCCGCGCGCCGTTGCGCCCCGGCGTGGCGCGGCTGATCGGCGAGGCGCGCACCGGCGGAGTGCGCCTCGCCATCGCCTCGACCACGACCTCGGCCAACATCTCGGCGTTGATCGGCGCGCAGTTCGGCGCCGGAGCCTGGAACTGGTTCGAGGCCCTGGCCTGCGGCGACGTCGTGTCCAGCAAAAAGCCGGCGCCCGACATCTATACCCGGGCGCTGGGCATGCTGCGCCTGCAGGCGCAAGACTGCGTCGCCTTCGAGGATTCGGTCAACGGCCTGAGATCGGCCAAGGCTGCCGGACTGTACACGGTGGTCACGCCCAGCGTCTGGAGCGAGGGGCAGGACTTCAGCGGTGCGGATCTGCTGCTGCGCTGCCTGGGCGATGCGGACGCGCCGCTTGCGGCCGAAGACGCGAGGCTCGCCGGCGGACCGTATCTGACGCTGGAACGACTGCGGCAGTTGCACGCCGCGGCGACGCGAGCGGCCGCGACGTAACAACGGAAAGGGGGAGGGATATGCCGCTCAAGTCTACGCTCACCGAATTCATCATCGGGGAGCATCGAAAATACAGCCAGGCCACGGGCGGATTTACCGCGCTCCTGAACGACATCCAGCTCGCCTGCAAGCGCATCGCCTATCTCATCGGCAAGGGTGCTCTGGCCGGGGTGCACGGGGCGGCGGCGGGGGAAAACGTCCAGGGCGAGCGGCAGATGAAGCACGACGTGATGGCGAACGACATTTTCCTGCGCACCAACGAATGGGGCGGGCACCTCGCCGCCATGGTGTCCGAAGAGCTGGAAGCGGTGAGTCCGATCCCGGCGCAGTTTCCGCGCGGCCGCTACCTGCTCGCGTTCGATCCGCTGGACGGCTCGAGCAATATCGACGTCAATGGCGCGGTGGGGTCGATCTTTTCCGTGCTGCGCTGCGCGGAGGGCGTGGTCGAGCCGGCGGCGCAGGATTTTCTGCAGCCGGGCACCGAGCAGGTCTGCGCCGGCTATGCCATCTACGGCCCGACCACCATGCTGGTGCTCACGCTGGGACACGGCGTATATGGATTTACCCTGGACCGGGAGATAGGCGAGTTCATCCTCACCCATCCGGATCTGCGCATTGCAGCGCAGACGAGTGAATTCGCCATCAATGCCTCCAACCAGCGTTTCTGGGAGCCGCCGGTCAAGCGCTACATTTCGGAATGCCTCGCCGGCGGGAGCGGGCCGCGGGCGAAGGACTTCAACATGCGCTGGATTGCTTCCTTCGTCGCCGAGGTGCACCGCATCCTGATGCGCGGCGGACTGTTCATGTACCCGAAAGACAGCAAGGACCCGGCAAAGGCGGGGCGCCTGCGCCTGCTGTACGAGGCGAACCCGATGGCGTATCTGGTCGAGCAGGCCGGGGGCGCGGCCTCGACCGGGCGCGAGCGCATACTCGAAGTCCGGCCGCAGGGCCTGCACCAGCGCGTGCCGGTGATCCTCGGCTCGAAGGAAGAGGTCGAGCGCCTTGCGCGTTATCATGGCGAGCACGACCGCGGCGTGGATCAGCCCTACACCTCGCCGCTGTTCAATGAGCGCTCGCTGTTCACGCAGCAGTGAGCGCCGGTCGGATTGAATAGTCAGGAGCAGCAGCCATGTCAGTGAAGCACCCGGTCATTGCGATCACCGGCTCATCCGGCGCCGGCACCACCTCGGTGACGCGCACGTTCCAGCATATCTTCCGCCGCGAAAAACTCAACGCCGCGATCATCGAGGGCGACGCGTTCCACCGCTACGACCGCGCGGCGATGAAAGCGGCGATGGCCGAGGCGGCGCGAGCCGGCAACAACCACTTCAGCCATTTCGGCGCGGAGGCCAACCTGTTCGAGGAACTGGAAGCGCTGTTTGCGAGCTATGGCGCGAGCGGCGGCGGGCGCAGCCGCAAATACCTGCACAACGAGGCGGAGGCCGCGCCGTTCGGGCAGGAGCCGGGCACGTTCACGCCGTGGGAGGAGGTGCCGCCGGGCACCGACCTGCTGTTCTACGAAGGGCTGCACGGGGCGGTGGTCACCGACAAGGTCAACATCGCGCGCCACGCCGACCTGCTGGTGGGGGTGGTGCCGATCATCAACCTGGAGTGGATCCAGAAACTGCATCGCGACAAGGCCACGCGCGGCTATTCCACCGAGGCGGTGGTGGACACCATACTGCGGCGCATGCCCGATTACGTGAATTACATCGTGCCGCAGTTCGCGCAGACGCATATCAACTTCCAGCGCGTGCCCACGGTCGACACCTCGAACCCGTTCATTGCGCGCGACATCCCCAGCGCCGACGAGAGCTTCCTGGTGATCCGCTTTGCCAATCCCAAGGGGATCGACCTGCCATACCTGCTCACCATGCTGCACGACTCGTTCATGTCGCGGCCCAACATCATCGTCGTGCCCGGCGGAAAGATGGAGCTGGCGATGCAGTTGATCTTCACGCCCATGATCCTGCAGTTCATGGACCGCAAGCGCCGCGCCTAGCCGCGCGGCGTCCTTTCGCCCTGGACGGCTTATTTGGCGCCCGCATTGGAAAAATCGCGGTGCATCGACGATAATTCCCCCTTCCCTCATTTCCGCCAGCCATGAAAACATCCACCACCGAACTCGCCAACGCCATCCGCGCCCTGTCCATGGACGCAGTGCAGGCCGCCAACTCCGGCCACCCGGGCATGCCCATGGGCATGGCTGAAATCGCCGTCGCCCTGTGGAGCCGCCATCTGCGCCACAATCCGGCCAACCCGAAATGGGCCGACCGCGACCGCTTCGTGCTGTCCAATGGCCACGGCTCGATGCTGCTCTATTCGGTGCTGCATCTGACCGGCTATGCCCTGCCGATGGAAGAACTGCGGCGCTTCCGCCAGTTGCACTCGATGACGCCGGGCCACCCGGAAGTCGGCGTGACCCCGGGCGTGGAAACCACCACCGGGCCGCTCGGCCAGGGCATCGCCAACGCGGTCGGCATGGCGCTTGCCGAGCGCCTGCTCGCCGCCGAGTTCAACCGGCCGGGCTTGTCCATCGTCGACCACCACACTTACGTGTTCCTCGGCGACGGCTGCCTGATGGAAGGGATATCGCACGAGGCTTGCTCGCTCGCCGGCACGCTGAAGCTCGGTAAGCTGATCGCGTTGTATGACGACAACGGCATTTCCATCGACGGCAAGGTTAAGGGCTGGTTCACCGACGATACGCCGAAGCGCTTCGAAGCCTACGGCTGGCACGTCGTCCCCGCCGTGGACGGCCATGACGTCGACGCGGTGGATCGTGCGATAGCCGCGGCCAAGGCGGTGACCGACCGGCCCAGCCTGATCTGCTGCAAGACGGTGATCGGCAAGGGTTCGCCGAACAAAGCCGGTACGCATGACGTGCACGGCGCGGCGCTGGGCGAAAAGGAAGTCGCCGCCACGCGCGCGGCGATCGGCTGGAATTACCCGCCGTTCGAAGTGCCGCAGAACGTCTACGACGGCTGGGACGCGCGTGCGCGCGGCGCCGGCTACGAGAGCGAATGGAACCAGCGCTTTGGCGCTTACGCGAAGCAGTATGCCGAACTCGCGCGCGAGTTCCGTCGCCGCACGGCGGGCGAGTTGCCGGCGAACTGGACTGCGCATTGCGACGCGCTGCTCGCGAAAATCGACGCCAAGGCCGAGACCATCGCCACGCGCAAGGCCTCGCAGAACGCGATCGAAGGCCTGGCCCCGGTCCTGCCCGAATTCGTCGGCGGCTCGGCCGATCTCACCGGGTCGAACCTCACCAATTGGTCAAACGCGAAGCAGGTTACTGCGACGGGCGGCGGCAACTACATTTCCTATGGCGTGCGCGAATTCGGCATGGCGGCGATCGCCAACGGCATGGCGCTGCACGGCGGACTCTTTCCCTTTGTCGGCACCTTTCTCACCTTCTCCGACTACGCGCGCAACGCGCTGCGCATGGCGGCGCTGATGAAGCTGCGCAATATATTCGTGTTCACTCACGACTCCATCGGTCTGGGCGAAGACGGTCCGACCCACCAGTCGGTCGAGCACGTCTCCAGCCTGCGCCTGATTCCGCAGCTGGATGTGTGGCGGCCCTGCGATACGGTGGAATCGGCGCAGGCCTGGATCAAGGCGATCGAACGCAGCGATGGCCCGACCGCGCTGGTGTTCTCGCGCCAGAACTTGCCGTTCCAGAAGCGCGACAGCCAGGCGCTCGCGCGGATCGCGCGCGGCGCCTATGTGCTGGCCGATTGCGCCGGCGCGCCGCAGGCGCTGATACTCGCCACCGGGTCGGAAGTGCAGCTCGCCATGGGCGCGCAGGTCAAACTTGCCGCGGAGGGCGTGCGCGTGCGCGTGGTGTCCGTGCCGTCGACCAGCGTGTTCGACCGCCAGGACGACGCCTATCGCGAAACCGTATTGCCGCGCGGCGTGCCGCGGGTCGCGGTGGAGGCGGGCGTGTCCGACTACTGGCGCAAGTACGTGGGGCTTGAAGGCGCGGTGATCGGCATCGACCGCTACGGCGAGTCCGCCCCGGGTCCGGAGCTGTTCAAGTACTTCGGCTTTACCGTGGACAACGTAGTGGCAGCGGTAAAGAGCGTGATTTAAGAGGATAATTGCGGATGCCCGCGGATTGATCTGTCTCAACCCGCATCCGCGGCTACTCGTGCTATACGTGAACCTATCCCGGATGAACCCATGGTTCCAATTCATCGCTAGGAGCAAGTCATGACTATTAAAGTCGCAATCAACGGCTACGGCCGCATCGGACGCAACATCCTGCGCGCGCATTATGAGGGCGGCAAGAAACACGATATCCAGATCGTCGCTGTCAACGACCTGGGCAACGCCCAGACCAATGCCCATCTGACCCGCTACGACACCACCCACGGCAAGTTCCCGGGCACGGTCGCGGTCGAGGGCGACTTCATGATCGTGAACGGCGACAAGATCCGCGTTTGCGCCGTGCGCAATCCGGCCGAGTTACCCTGGAAAGAGCTGGGCGTGGACGTGGTGCTGGAGTGCACCGGGCTCTTTAACAGCAAGGAGAAAGCGGGCGCCCACCTCAAGGCGGGCGCGAAAAAGGTCGTTCTCTCTGCCCCCGGCGGCAAGGACATCGATGCCACCATCGTCTATGGCGTGAACCACAATGTGCTGAAGGCGGCGCACACGGTAATTTCGAACGCGTCCTGCACCACCAACTGCCTGGCGCCGATGGTGAAGCCGCTGCACGACAAGATCGGCGTCGTCTGCGGCCTGATGACCACCATCCACGCCTATACCAACGACCAGGTGCTGACCGATGTCTATCATGAAGATCTGCGCCGTGCGCGCTCGGCCACCATGTCCATGATCCCGACCAAGACCGGCGCGGCGGCAGCCGTGGGTCTGGTGCTGCCGGAATTGAACGGCAAGCTCGACGGCTACGCCATACGCGTGCCCACCATCAACGTTTCCGTGGTCGACCTGTCGTTCGTCGCCAAGCGCGCGACCAGCGCCGAGGAAATCAACAAGATAATGAAAGAAGCGGCCGAAGGCAGCCTGAAGGGCATACTCGCCTACAACACGGATCCCCTGGTGTCGGTGGACTTCAACCACAATCCGCATTCCAGCATTTTCGATTCCACTCTGACCAAGGTGTCGGGCGGCACATTGGTGAAAGTGTCCTCCTGGTACGACAACGAGTGGGGGTTCAGCAACCGCATGCTCGACACCACGGTTGCGTTCATGAACGCGAAATAGCGCGGCAGTGGCCGTGCCGCGGCCATGGCGGCGAAGGACGACGTCGCCGTGCGGGATCGAGCCCGGGCGTAAACGGAGCGAGCAATGGCAATCCTGAAAATGACCGACCTCGACCTGCGCGGCAAGCGCGTGCTGATCCGCGTGGATTTCAACGTACCCGCGAAGGACGGCAAGATCACTGACGACACGCGCATACGCGCGGCGCTGTCCGGGATCCGTTTTGCAATGGGTGCAGGCGCGCGCCTGATGCTGGTGTCGCATTTCGGCCGTCCGAAGGAGGGGGAATGGAGCGAGTCCGAATCGCTAGCGCCGGTGGCGCGCCACCTGTCCGGGCTGCTCGGCGTCGAGGTGCCGCTCAAGCGCGACTGGCTGGACGGCGTGGAGGTGGAACCGGGCAAGGTGGTGCTGCTGGAGAACTGCCGCTTCAACAAGGGCGAAAAGAAGAACGACGAGGCGCTGGCGAGACGCATCGCCGCGCTGTGCGACATCTATGTCAACGACGCATTCGGCACCGCGCACCGCGCCGAAGCCACGACCTACGGCGCGGCGAAATACGCACCCATCGCCTGCGCCGGGCCGCTGATGTCGGCGGAACTGGAGGCGCTGGGCAAGGCGCTGGCTGCGCCTGCGCGCCCGCTGATCGCCATCGTCGCCGGCTCCAAGGTGTCGACCAAGCTCACCATCCTGGCCGCGCTCGCTGCGAAGGTGGATGAACTCATCGTCGGCGGCGGCATCGCCAACACCTTCATGCTTGCGGCCGGCCTGCCTATCGGCAAGTCGCTCGCGGAAGGCGAACTGGTGGAGGAAGCCAAGAAAATCATGGCGGCGATGATGGCGCGCGGCGCCGCGGTGCCGATTCCGACCGACGTCGTCGTGGCCAAGGAAATCGCCGCGACCGCGGCCGCGACGGTGAAACCGGCCGCTGCGGTCACCGCCGACGAGATGATCCTAGATATAGGCCCGGAGACCGCGGCACGGCTTGCCGAAAGCCTGACGCGCGCCGGCACCATCGTCTGGAACGGTCCGGTGGGGGTGTTCGAATTCGATCAGTTCGGAGGCGGCACCAAGACGCTGGCGCTGGCGATCGCCGCCTCGAACGGGTTCTCGATTGCGGGCGGGGGCGATACCGTCGCAGCGATCAACAAGTACGGCGTGGCCAAGGACATCGGCTACATCTCGACCGCGGGCGGGGCGTTCCTGGAGTTTCTCGAAGGCAAGAAGCTGCCGGCAGTGGAAATACTGGAAGCGCGTGCTGCCGGGTAGCTCGCCGATTTTGATAACTCGATCGGCCTGAACGCCAGGCGGAACCTGAATCAAGGCCGTCCATTTGTCCATGAATGTGCCTGTCATCTTGCGTCAATTGTCTGGATCAATGCGCGCCGCGCTCGCGCATGTGATGCGCTAGCCTGCGGACCTCGCCGCCTTGCGCGGCAGGGCAGCAGTGGCATCCTTCCTGGCAGAGGAGAGACCACGTGGCGGATAAGCCGGAAGAGCGCGCCCCCGCTGACGGATCTTGAGCGCGTGACGGCCGCGCGCGAGGGGTGGATCCTGGGGGTGATGTGATGGCCAGTGGACAAGGTGAGTCGCAGGGCTGGACCCGGCGCAACCGACTTTCTATTGCATGGGCCAAGGGTTACAATCAATTGGCATTGGCAGGAGTTCACCATGGCCATCAATGACCGCATCGAAATCAATCCCCGGATCATGCTCGGCAAGCCGGTGGTGCGTGGCACGCGCATCACGGTGGAGCTGATTCTCAGAAAGATCGCCGAGGGTGCGACTGAAGATGTCCTGCTCGACGCTTACCCGACGCTGAAGAAGAAAGACATCAAGGCGGCCATTGTTTACGCGGCGGATACGCTGGCGCACGAAGAAACGCTGCTCGCGGGTGGCAGGAAGTAACGCTCCGGCCGGAGCATGCGCTTTCTCGCCGACGAGAGCTGCGATTTCACGTTTGTGCGCCTCCTGCGGGAAGCTGGCCATGATGTGCGCGCGGTGGCGGAATCGGCGCACGGTGCCCCAGACGACAAGGTTATCGTACTCGCGCACGGCCAGCGGCGCATTCTGATCACCGAAGACAAGGATTTCGGACAACTCGTCTTCGCCGCCGCGGCGTCGACATCCGGCGTCATCTATGTCCGTTACCCAATGCGCTACCGCTCCACGTTGGGCGCGGATTTGCTGCGCCTGGTAGAGGAACGTGGCGACGCGCTTTTCGGCGCCTTCGCGGTGGTCGAGCCCGGACGAATCCGAATCGGGCGCACGCCATAGCAGGCCGAGCGAGGTCGATCTGGCAACGAACTTTGGTCTCGCGCCCTCGACAGCAAGTTGCCGGATGTTCTCAAAAAGGCGATATTTGTTGCCAAACTGAGAACATGAAAAGACTGATCAGCCATCTGCCCACGAATCGTGGACAAATAGCATTAATGGACAATTAACAGTCGACTAGGCCTCCAATCCTCACTGTTGTCCATTATTGACGTGTGTCCACGAATCGTGGACAATAGGCTTAAATGAAAACCGAACTCCAACCCGCCGATCGCCAACTGCTCGATGCCGCGCTGGATGTGGC
>JBQMQE010000158.1:0-2178 GCA_052172655.1 Burkholderiales bacterium | reverse complement strand
CGGCTGACGCCGGCGGGGATATCTATTGGATGCGTGGGTGCGGCGCGGGCGGCGGTATTTGAAAAGAAATCGGCGGCGCTGGATGCGGCACGGGCGCTCGGCCTCACGGCTGAGCTCGTACAGGAGGAGCCCGCGCTCGGCCGCACCCGCGCGGACGCGCTGGTGCGCCTTACGCACGGCGCGCACGAGGCCCTGTACGCGGTAGAAGTGAAGCGGACGGTGCGTCCCGCCACGCTAGGCACGGTGCTGCACCAGTTGGAGCGCCTGGGGCAGCAGGCGCTGCTCGTGACCGATTACGTGACGCCGCCGATGGCCGAAACGCTGAAAGCGCGGCGCGTGCCGTTTCTCGATGCGGCGGGCAACGCCTATCTGGAGCATCCCGGCGTGCTCATCTGGGTGAAGGGGCAGAAGCCCGCGGCGCCGCTGGTGCCGCAGGCGCTGGGCCGGGCGTTCCAGCCCACCGGCTTGCAGGTTTTGTTCGCGCTGTTGTGCGACCCCGCGCGCATCAAGCTTCCCTACCGCGAACTTGCGGCGCTGGCGGGCGTGGCGCACGGCACCGTCGGTTGGTTGATCCCGGACCTGCAGCAACAGGGCTTCCTCGCCACCTTCAAGGGCAGGCGCGGCGCGCGGCGGCTATATAACCTCGAGCGCCTGCTTGCACTATGGGTCGATGCATACACGCGCCAGTTGCGCCCGCGCCTGTTGCTCGGCCGCTATTACGTGCCGACCTTGGAGGGTTGGCGCGACTGGCCGCTGGCGCAGTACGGCGCGCTGTGGGGCGGCGAGCCGGCGGGCGCGCTGCTCACCGACTATCTGCGCCCGGGCGAGCTGACTATCTACGCCGACAAACTGCCGGGGATGCTCGCCGCGCAGCAGAAGTTTCTCAAGACGCCCGAACCCGGCCACACCGCGGTGGTGGAAGTGCGGCGCAAATTCTGGAACTTCCCCGGCGATGCGGCGCACCCCGCTGTGACGCCGCCCATTCTGGTTTACGCGGACCTGCTCGCCACCGGCGACGGCCGCTGCATCGAGACCGCGAAGCTGGTGTACGACGCCCATGTTGCTCGACTTCTCGACCACGCCTGAACTGCGCGGACTCGCGCTCGTGGCGGGCGCACTGCAGTCGGTGGCCGCACCGCTTGGCGTCGAATTTTTCCTGATGGGTGCAGCAGCGCGCGACTTGATCATGCGCCATGGCCACGGCATCGAGGCGCAGCGCGCTACCGTAGACGTGGATTTCGCGGTGATGGTGCGCGATTGGCAGGCCTATGAAGCGTTGCGCACCGCTCTGATAGCAAGCGGCGCGTTCTCCGCGCGTCCGGGGCCGGCAACGCATCGCTTGCGCCACACAAGCGGTCCGCGTCTGCCCCTGGACATCGTGCCCTTCGGTGGCGTCGAGCGCCCGGATCGCACGTTTGCCTGGCCTCCCGAGCACAGTATCGTGTTCGACTGCTTCGGCGTGGCCGAGGCGTTCGCGGCAAGCATTACGGCGCGCTTGCCGGACGGGGTGCAGGTGAGGGTCGCGCCGATCGCCGCTCAAGTCGTGCTGAAGCTCTCCGCATGGCAAGACCGCAAGCACACGCATCCAGGACGCGATGCATCGGATCTGCTGCTGTTTCTCGGGCGTTACATGGACTGCGGCAATCTCGATCGCATGGCCTCCGAGCACCAGGATCTGTTCGACGCGGACGATTTCGACTATGTCGAGGCCGGTGTGCGGTTGCTCGCCCGCGACGTGGCGCCGCTGGTCGGTCGCGCAGGCATCGAGCGCTTGTTGACCATTCTCGTTCCCGAAGCAGACGAAGCCGGTCCTTTGCTGCTTGCCCAGCAATCGGGCCTGGATCGGGAACACGCGCGCCGGCTGCTCGAGGTGCTATGCGACGAACTTGCGGGCGCCATGTAAGAATGCCGGTATGAGCGCAAGCGGACCTGGTCAGCGCAGAACCCGGATGGCCGCTGGCGCGCGTACGCCTATGACGAACTCATCGCCCGCGACAAAGCCAGCCTCGACATCTTCTGGCTCAGGGACCATGCGCTCGCCGACTCCGACAACCTGCCACCGCCCGAAGTGATTGCGCAGGAAATCGTCGACGACCTGGAGGCGGCGCTGGAGCAGTTTCGCTTGATCGCGGCGGACCTGGGTGCGCCACAGGACGAAGCAAGCTGAGCGTAGGCACC
>JBQMQE010000157.1:0-10562 GCA_052172655.1 Burkholderiales bacterium | reverse complement strand
GTCGTAATACTTGCTCTTCGGGTCGAACTGGGTCTCGTCCGGATGCGCCTTGGCGCAGACTTCGGCCAGGCCGGCGATGCCCGGCTGCGGGCAACTCGAATGATAGAACAGCACCTGGTCGCCGATTTGCATCTGGTCGCGCATGAAATTGCGCGCCTGGTAGTTGCGCACGCCAAACCAGGGGCTGCCGCGCCGCGGCGCGCGCGCAAGGTCGTCAATGCTGAACTCGTCGGGCTCGGATTTCATCAGCCAGTAGCGCATTGGAACCCCGCAAATAAAAATCGCAGACCCATTGTCTGCGATTCGGTCTGCGATTGATGAGGTATTGGATTCCCCGCAAATGCCGTCAGGCCCGCATCCTCTGAACCTGCAGTCCAGAGCGGTCGCATTCCGGCCGCCGTAGGTACATCCACAGTCGCACGAGGCGAAGGGACGCGCACAAAAGCGGCGCTATGGTCCGCAACCTCAGCACATATATTGGTTCAAGGAATATATGGCCTTAACGAGCATCGCAGGGAAACTTGTTGCGGTCTGGCCCGCTTGGGCGCGATCTAGAACAGAGTATCCTGCTGCGACAACGCCTGATCGAGCTTGGACTGCACTGAATTCATTCTACGCTTTAATTCCGCGATGTCAAAGCCGCTGCCGATCTTGATCGAGAGCAGTTCGTTGGCGATATTGAGCGCCGTCATCACCGCAATGCGCTCGGTGCCGGCGACTTTGCTCGCCGCCTTGATTCCGGTCATCTTCTGGTCGACATAGGCGACCGCTGCGAGCAGCGCCTCGCGCTCGTCGTCGGCGCAGGTGACCCGATAGTTTCGTCCCATGATGCTGACATCAAGGGTCTTGCCTTTTGTGCTCATTCGGGGATCTGGCGCAACAGCGCTTCGAGGTGGGTCTTGGCGCCGTCGACCTTGCCTTCGAGCAGCCGGACGTCGTTTTGCGCCGACGCCAATTGCAGCCTCAATTCCCTATTTTCGCTCTTCAGGCGCTGGCACAATTGCAGGAACTGGTCGATTTTGCTGTCGAGGGTGTCGAATTCCGCATCCATCGCCACACTATAGTTTCAAAAATCGTGTCAAGTCAAGTAATAACAGGCAACTCTCAAAGCTCTTTCCATGATGAATATGCCGCCTCATCTGATTGACCCAGCGCAGGATTTCGAGGTGGCGGATTGGTTGCCGCACCCGGTTCGACGGCGCGCCCGGCCGAGTCCTTATTCTTCGCGTGATCTCGTGCCTTCGCGGCTGAATGTTTTTCGTTTGCCCGGGATACTGTGTAGAATCGGCGCACTCGTTCGAGGTGTCCGCCAGCGCGTCCCGCCGGCGGGTGAAACGGGAAACAGGTACGGCCTGTAGCTAAGCCCAAGCCTGTGCTGCCCCCGCAACGGTGTGTGAGCGCGGGTCTGTCACGATGCCACTGCAAGAGAAGCGCTTGCGGGAAGGCGACAGATCCGATCCCACGAGCCCGGAGACCGGCCTTGCGCGACAGGTGGAAACACTGCGGGGACGCGGTGCGCCGGTTGCGGTTCTGATTTCTCCCCGTGTTTCCTTTGTTGTTTCGGTTGTGCCGCCTGCGGGGACGCTGGCGGCGGGGGGAAGTCATGCAATTCAAATCAGCGATTGGCATCGCCGTTCTGGCGATCGCCTTGTTTCCGTGTCTCAATACCTTCGCCGAAGATGCCGTGGTTGTTACCGCCACGCGCTTCCCGGAGCGCGCCCTGGATGCTCCGGTCGGGGTGCGCATCATCACCCGGGAAGATATCGAAGCCAGCGCGGCCAGCAGCCTGTCGGATCTTCTGTCCAAGTTCGGCGGACTTTACGTGCGCAACAACTCCGGCTCGCCCGATCAGCAACTCGACCTGCGCGGCTTCGGCATCACCGGGGATCAAAATACCTTGGTCCTGCTCGACGGGGTGAGGATCAACGAAAACGACTTGAGTACGACGCGCCTGTCATCGATACCGCTGCAAGCCATAGAGCGCATCGAGATCCTGCCGGGCAGCGGCGCCGTGCCATATGGCGCGGGCGCGAGCGGCGGTACCGTGCATATCATCACCAAGGGCCCGCAACCCGGCGAAAAAAATGCGCGCGTCTATGCCGGCGGCGGCAGCTACGGATTGCTCGATACGCGCGCCAGCGCCAATCTTGCCGGCGAGCGACTCGGGCTTGCGCTAAACGCCAGTCATCTCGAGTCAGACGGCTACCGCCGAAACAATCAACTGCGCCAGGAAAACATTCAGGGCGACTTGCGTTTCGCCGAAGCAGGGCAGCAGGTGGGCCTGAAGTTCGCAGCCGATCGTCAGCGATTGCGCCTGCCTGGCAGCCGCAACGAGCTGCAATATGCCGACGATCCACGCGGCACCGCGACCCCGAACGATTATTCCTTTCGCGACGGAGAGAACGCAACCCTCTATGCGCGTCACAGCATCGGGCGTTTCGAACTCGCGGCCGATGTTTCGTACCGGCATCAGTTGTCGGCGATATTCACCGAGGCAATTCCTCTGTACGGCCAGACCAATCTCGATACGCTGGCATTTTCTCCGCGCGCGCGCGTCCGCTTCGAACCGTTCGGTGTGCGCAGCGAATTCGTCCTCGGAGGCGATATCGTCGATGGCAACTACAAGCGCCGCTTTGCCGTGGACCCGGCCGCGCTGACCAGCCCGCAGGTCACCAATGTGGCATCGCAGAACAGCGACGGCGTGTTCGTGCAGTACAATGCCCAGCTCAATCAGGGCACCAAGTTCTCGCTAGGCTGGCGCACCCAGCGCGTGAGCGACAAGCTGAACACGGATTCGATTTTCGGCGCGCCCACCGACCAGACGCAGTCGCGCAGTCCCAAGGCATACGAACTTGCGCTGCGGCATGACTTCAACGATGCGTTTGCGTTGCTGGGCAAGTTCGGTACCAGCTTTCGCACGGCCACCGTGGATGACAACGGCCTCACGACTAGCGGCAATCTGCTGGAGCCCCAAACCGCGCGCAACCGGGAATTCGGCGCCGAATACCGCAGCCCGGGCCTGCGACTGCGCGCAAATTTCTACCAGATGGACCTCGACAACGAGATCTATTTCAGCCCGCTGGCGCTCGGACCTGCTCCATTCTTCTTCCCAGGTACCAATGTTAACCTGTCGCCCACGCGCCGCAGCGGCGCCGAGTTCAGCGGTACTTGGCGGGCACTGCGGGACCTGGAACTCAGTGCGTTGCTCAACCTGCAGACGGCCAGATTCAGGAGCGGCGTCTACGGCGGGGTGGACGTCAGCGGACGCGACGTGCCGCTGGTGCCCAAGCGCCTCGCCGTGTTGCGCGCGTCGTGGCAGGCCACGCCGCGACTGCAACTGCATGGATCGGCAAGGTATGTCGGACGGCAACGCTACGACAACGACCAGGCCAATCTTTTCGCTGGCGTGATGCCAGCCTACACTCTGGCCGACCTGAGATTGGCCTATCTGCTTGGCAACTGGCGTCTCGCGGCAGGGGTGAACAACCTGACCGACCGCAAGTACTTCAGCTACGGCATCGTCGACACCCCATTTACCTGCGTCACGCCCTCCTGCGTGTATCCCGAGGCCGGCAGGACCTACTTCGTCAGCGCGCAGCATGGCTTCAAATAGAGAAGCTCCGCTGTTGTTCACCGCCGTGTGCCGGCGGCAATAGGGGCTGCGCTTGCGCCGAGCGCTGCTCATCTGGCTTAGCCTCGCCGCCGCCGCGCTCGCCGCTTTCGCGCTTGCGCTCGCCAGCGGCAGCATGCACTTGCCGCCGCTCGAACTGCTGCAGGCGCTGATTTCTCCGGGCGACAGCGTCGCGGGCGAGATCGTCATCCGCCTGCGTCTGCCGCGCGCCTTGGCCGCATTCGCGGTCGGCGGCCTGCTCGCGCTGGCCGGGGCGCTGATGCAGGTGCTGCTGCGCAATCCGCTCGCCGACCCCTACATACTGGGCCTGTCGGGCGGGGCGGCAGTGGGCGCGCTCGGCGCCATGCTGGCCGGTCTGGGCGCGCTCGCGGTCAATCTTGGCGCGAGCGCCGGCGCTCTCGCAGCCGTCGCGCTGGTGTTCGCGTTCGCGCGGCGCGATTTTGCGCACCAGCAACTGTACGGCGCTCTTGATGCGTCGCCGCGCCTGCTGCTCACGGGCGTCATCATGGCCGCCGGGTGGGGGGCACTGATCACCCTGATGCTGACACTGGCGCCGCAGGCGAGACTGCGCGGAATGCTGTTCTGGCTGATGGGTGATTTGAACGGCGTGGAATCGTGGGCGCCGGCGCTGCTCGCGCTCGCGCTCGCGCTGGCCCTGACCTATCCTTCGGCGCGCGAGCTCAATGTGCTGCTGCGCGGCGAGGCTTTGGCGCATGCACTCGGCGTGCGCGTGGCGCCGCTGCGCCGCCGGATTTATCTGGTAGCTTCGGTGGCGACGGCGCTCGCGGTGACCACCGCCGGCGCGATCGGCTTCGTCGGGCTGGTGGTGCCGCATGCGCTGCGCCTGGCGCTGGGCAACGATCAGCGCGTGCTGCTGCCGGCGAGCGCACTCGCCGGCGGCACGCTGCTGTTGCTGGCCGACACCGCCGCGCGCAGCCTGCTCGCGCCGCAGCAGTTGCCGGTAGGCGTGATCACCGCGCTCGTCGGCGTGCCCGCGTTCATGTTCCTGCTGACGCGCAGGCCGGGGAAGGCATGAGCAGGGGCAGGGGTCATGGCCGCAGGCCTGGGATGCGACCGGCCGCGAATGCCTTCGGCCGCCGACAGCACGGACGCGAAGCCGGCACATCGAGTAGCGAGGCGGCAGCATGACGGCGCCGTTGCTGCAGACGCAAGACCTGCTGCTGCGCGTGGGAACGCGCACGCTGGTGCGCGGGATGAGCTTTCGGCTCAACGCCGGCGAGGTGTGGTGTTTGCTCGGTCCCAACGGTTCGGGCAAATCCACTTTCCTGCACACCGCAGTCGGCCTGCGCCAGCCGCAGGGCGGCGCGCTGCACCTTGCCGGCAGGGCGTTGGTCGATTGGCCTGCCGCCGAGGCCGCGCGGCTGCGCGCATTTCTGCCGCAGAATTTTCATGATGCGTTCAGCGCGAGCGTGCTGGAGAGCGTGATGCTCGGACGCCATCCCTATCTTTCGCGCTGGCAGTGGGAAGACGAGGACGAGCGCGAGCTCGCGTTGGCTGCCTTGCGCGCGGTGGACCTCGCTGGATTCGAGCAGCGCGACGTGCTCACGCTTTCCGGCGGCGAGCGGCAGCGCGTGGCCTTGGCGGCGCTCATTGTCCAGGATGCGCGGCTGCTGCTTCTGGATGAGCCGGTGTCGCACTTGGACCTGCATCACCAGGTGCTGGTGCTGCAGCACCTGGTCGAGCTGGCACGCGATCACGCCAAGGGCGTGTTGTTCACGGTGCACGATCTCGATCTGGCGGCGCGCTTCGCCAGCCACGCCCTGTTGCTTACGCCGCAGGCGACGGTGCTGCACGGGCCGATGGCCGAGGTGATGACCGAGGTCGCGCTGCACGGTGCTTTCGGGCACAGGGTGACGCGGGTGGAGGCGGCAGGGCGGACTTTGTTCGTGCCGGACTGACATGGGCGCAGACCGCGTAGGGAAACGGACCAAGCAGCGCCTCGGGGCGTTTCTTGTCGCCATGATCGTGCTGGTGAGCGCCGCCGCCGCCGAAATTCGGCTTACTGACGATGCCGGCCGCAGCGTAAGCCTCAAACAGCCGGCGCGGCGCATCATCAGCCTGACGCCGCACATGACCGAGTTGCTGTTCGCGGCCGGCGCCGGCGCGCGCGTCGTCGGCACGGTCGAGTACAGCAACTACCCGCAAGCGGCGCAGCGCATCGCGCGTATCGGCGACAGCGCCCAGCTCGACCTGGAGCGCATCGTCGCGCTGAAGCCCGACCTGGTTGTGGTCTGGCAGTACGGCAACGCGCAGCGCCAGCTCGACAAATTGTTGCGGCTCGGCATCCCGGTTTACTACAACGAGCCGCGCCGGCTCCCCGACATCGCGCGCGCGATAGAGCAACTCGGGCGCCTGGCCGGCACCGAAGCGGTCGCGCTTCCGGCGGCGCGCGCGTTCCTTGCGCGCGTGGCCGAGTTGCGCCGGCGCTACGCCGGCCGCGCGCCGGTGACGCTGTTCTACCAGATCTGGGACCAGCCGCTCCTGACCGTCAACGGCGAGCATCTGATCAGCGACGTGATCCGGCTGTGCGGCGGGCGCAACGTGTTCGCCGGCCTGAAACCGTTGACGCCGGAAATCTCGACCGAAGCGGTGCTCGCCACCGATCCGGAAGCGATAGGCGGCGTGACTGCCGAAGCCGGACAGGCGGGAAACCTGGACGCATGGAAACAATGGCCGCGCCTGCGCGCGGTCGCACGCGGCAATCTGTTCGTCATCGATTCCGACCTGATCAGCCGCAACACGCCGCGCATACTCGATGGCGCCGAGCAACTGTGCGAGCACCTGGCCGCTGCGCGCGCCCGGCGCGGCCGCTGAACGCCAGAGCCGCTGGCGCACCGGGCGGGCCGATTCACCGTTGCCGGGTTCTCTGCTATCGTGCGCGCATGTTGAACAGTCTGCTCGATCTGCAAAGCCTGCGCCGCGTGTTGGGCGCTCGCGGGCGCTGTTGCAGCGCGTGACGGCGGTGCAGCAAGTGCAGCGTTTGCGCCAGCCGCTAGACGATGCACGCCGGCACGGCGTAGCGGCGCGATGAAAATCGCCCTGGTACGCCAGCGCTACAACCCCTATGGCGGCGCTGAGCGCTTCGTCGAGCGTGCCATGACTGCGCTTGCCGCGCAGGATGTGGAGCTGACCCTGCTCGCGCGCGCATGGCTGGGGGCCGCGGAGCTTGCCAGCGAAGTGCGCTTGATCCGTTGCGACCCGTTCTACATCGGCCGGGTATGGCGGGATTGGGGCTTTGCGCGCTCCGTCTGCGCCGCGGTGAATTCGCACAGCTTCGATCTGGTGCAGTCGCACGAGCGCATCGCCTGCTGCGACATCTACCGTGCAGGCGATGGCGTGCATCGCCAATGGCTCGCCAATCGCGCGCGGGCGGCCGGGCCGTTTGGGCGCATTGTCCTCGCGCTTAATCCCTACCATCTATATACGAAGGCCGCCGAAAGACGCCTATTCGAAAGCCCGCGCTTGCGCGCAGTGATCTGCAACTCGAACATGGTGAAGGAGGAGGTGCGCCGGTATTTCGGGCTGGCCGAGGACAAGCTGCACGTGATTTACAACGGCGTCGACCTCGGCGCCTTCAATCCGGCGTTGCGCGGGGAGTGGCGCGCGCGCAAACGCGCTGAACTCGGCATCTCCGATTCGGCGATGGTGTTCCTTTTCGTCGGCTCCGGCTTTGCGCGCAAGGGTGTGCCGCAATTGCTGCGCGCGATGACCGGCGTGCGCGGCGCGCACCTGATCGTGGCGGGCGAGGACCGGGAACTCGCGCGCATGCAAAGCGCGGCGGGAGAGATGAAGCTCAGCAGCCGCGTGCATTTCACAGGCGGACAGAAAGATGTGAAGCCCTGGTACGGCATGGCGGATTGTTTCGTTCTGCCCACGCTGTACGATCCGTTTCCGAACGCGGCGCTGGAGGCGATGGCCTGCGGCCTGCCGCTCGTCACGAGCCTGCAGTGCGGGGCGGCCGAGTTCGTCGAAAGCGGCGTCGAGGGCTATGTCTGCCGCGATGCGCTCGACGTGGTCGAGCTCGCGCGCTGCCTCAATCTTGCCGCTGCGCACGGGCAGGCCTTGAGGATGGGTGCCGCGGCGCGGCGCAGGGTGGAGCCGTACGGGCTGGATGCGATGGCGCTGAAGCTGACCGGACTCTATGCGCGCCTGATCGAAACAAAGTAGCCAGGCAGTCTCAATTGGTATGGGTTTGATCCAGTCGATGCTGGCGCGAACGCCGAATTCGACCAAGATTTAGCCGGCCTTCAATTTGGCCAAAATCTGCAACAGGGCCCTCCGGTCGATCTGGTCTTTGTCGCGAAAACTGGTCTTGGTCTTGAGCAAGCCCTCGATATCGAGCGTGTTGATGTCCACATCGTCCACGCTGAGCGTGCGCACATGCGCCTGGAGCGATTCATAGGTTTCGCCATTCGCCGCAAAAATAAGGTCGATCAGCAGATCGTCCGCGACGCGGATATTCTCCGGCTCATCCGCGCTGCTGGCGAACCACTCGGGCCGCAATTCGGCGGCACTGGCAAGGAAATTCAGGGCCTTAATGACGCGCTCGCCGTTCTCGATGGAGGCAGGCAGCAAGATGTCGATGTCCTCGGTGCTGCGCAGAAAACCATTGAGGCGTACCGCATGGCCACCCACAAGGATGTATTTCACGCCTTCATTCTGAAAGCGCTGCAGCAGTTTCAGCAGCGGGTCGGCGTTTGCGTCCACGCGCGCGCGTTTGGCTCAACCCCGATTCAAGCGCCGCGCCGCTTCGACACTGCGTGCGTGGTCGAGCCGCTCGAAAGCGGCGTGCGTACCGCGGGTTACGCCGCGCTGACGCGCGGGTTGCGAGCGCGCCAGCATCAGATCGAGCTGTCTCCCGCGGTGCCACGCCTCGACCGGGTCAAGGATAAATTCCGAACGATCTTGCCGGCCGACGATTCGTGTCATGGTGGAATTATTGCACGTCCTGGTGCGCGGATGCGAGTAAGCAAACAAGGCTTGCGCTATCCGGTCCGTGGCGCGGCGTGCCTATCCGCGCACAGATTGGTGTTTCTCGCGCCTGAACTCGCTGGCTAGCCTTATGGCTCTGATATAGTTACGAATATTTCCGCGGAACCGCGCACTAATTCATGGCTATTCCAGAAACCAAGAGCCGGATCCTGTACCTGCGCCTGCTGCGCTATGTCGCGCCGTACTGGCGCATGTTCGCCCTGTCTATCCTGGCCATGGTAATGGTGGCAGCGACCGAGCCGCTGCTTCCGGCGCTGATGAAGCCGCTGCTGGACGGCAGCTTCGTCAGCAAGGATCCCACCACGATTCGCTATATTCCGTTCGCCCTGGTCGGATTGTTCCTGGTGCGCGGCGTATTCGGCTTTGTCAGCGACTACGCTCTCAGTTGGGTATCCAACCGCGTGGTGTTCGATCTGCGCGCCGAGATGTTCGGCCGGCTGGTCAACCTGCCTACGCGCTACTACGATGACGCTTCCTCGGGCGCGCTGATTTCCAAGCTTTCCTATGACGTGACCGGCGTCACCGGGGCCGCAACCAGCGTGCTTACGGTGATGGTGCGCGACAGCCTCACCGTGGCCGGACTGCTGGCCTGGATGTTCTACCTCGACTGGAAGCTTTCGCTGATCACGCTGGTGATAGGACCGGTCATCGCCGTGGTCGTCCGCTCGTTCAGCAACCGGTTGCGCCAGGTGAGCCGCGAGGCGCAGCGCGCGATGGGGGACATTACCCACGTGCTGGACGAAGCGATCGAGTGCCACAAGGTGGTAAAGGTATTCGGCGGGCAGGAGTACGAGCAGCGCCACTTCGGCGATGCGATCAAGCGCATGCGCAATTTCGCCATGCGCCACACCATTGCCGCCGGCGCTTCGGTGCCGCTGGTGCAGGTATGCGCGGCCATTGCCGTCGCGGTCATCGTCTACTATTCCACGCAGCAAAGTGGCACGAACGGCGTGAGCGTGGGCAGTTTCGTCTCGTTCATGACCGCCACGCTGATGCTGCTCTCGCCGCTCAAGCGCCTGACCGGAGTCAACGCCGGACTGCAGCGCGGCCTGGCGGCGGCCGAAAGCGTGTTCGCGGTCATCGACGAAGAACCCGAGGAAGACAGCGGCACGCAGAGCCTGGACCGTGCGCAGGGCCGGATCGAGTTCGAGCATTTGTGTTTCACCTATCCCAACGCCACCCGGCCGGCCCTGGACGACATCAATCTCGCGATCGCCGCTGGGGAAACCGTGGCCCTGGTCGGCGGTTCCGGCGGCGGCAAGACCACGCTCGCCAACCTGATCCCGCGCTTTTATCAGCCCAGTGCCGGGCGCATCCTGCTCGACGGCATCGACGCGCAGACGCTGACGCTTGCCAGCCTGCGCGCCAATCTCGCCTTGGTCAGCCAGGACGTGGTGTTGTTCAACGATACGGTCGCGGCCAACATCGCCTACGGCCCCTTGGCCGGCGCCGGCGAGACCGCGATTGTTGCCGCCGCCGAGGCCGCGCATGCAATGGAATTCATCCGCGAAATGCCGCAGGGCCTGCAGACGATGATAGGCGAGAACGGCGTGCGCCTCTCCGGCGGACAGCGCCAGCGCCTGGCGATCGCGCGCGCGCTGCTGAAGAATGCGCCGGTGCTGATTCTGGACGAGGCCACCTCGGCCCTGGATACCGAGTCGGAGCGGGTGGTGCAGGCGGCGCTGGACACCCTGATGCAAGGCCGCACCACGCTGATCATCGCCCACCGGTTGTCGACGATCGAAAAGGCGGACCGCATCGCGGTGCTGCAGAAGGGCACGATCGCCGAAATCGGCTCGCACGCGGAGCTGCTGGCGCGCGACGGCATCTATGCCTACCTGTACCGGATTCAATTCGCTGTCGACGAGAAGGGCGAGCGGTACGACGGTCGTCTTGCCGGCGCCGGGGGGAGCGACGA
>JBQMQE010000156.1:0-10706 GCA_052172655.1 Burkholderiales bacterium | reverse complement strand
CACCGACCATGACCGTGGTGATCCCGGCCTACAACGAAGGTCCGATGGTCGAGCAGTCGATTGAGTCGGTTGCCGCGGCACGCTACCCGCGAGGCCGGCTAGAGGTCCTGGTTGTGGACGACGGCAGCACGGACGACACCTGGACCCACATCCGACGCGCGGCGGCGCGCCATCCGGGTCTGGTCACCGCGGTGAAACTCGAGCGCAACCAGGGCAAGCGCGTGGCGCTCGCGACCGGATTCCGCGCGGCGCGCGGCGAGATACTGGTCACGATCGACTCCGACAGCGTAATCGAAGCCGACGCGCTGCTGGCGATGGCGGGCCCTTTCCGCGACCTGCGCGTGGGCGCCGTCGCGGGAAAGGTCGCCGCCTATAACCGCGACCAGGGATTCATCCCGCGGATGCTGCACGTGCGCTACGTCCTGTCGTTCGATTTCCTGCGCAGTGTGCAGTCCACTTACCGCACCGTGTACTGCTGTCCGGGCGCGCTCGCCGCGTATCGGGCAAGCGTCGTGCGCGAGGTACTGGAGCCCTGGCTGGCGCAGCGTTTCTTCGGAGTGCGCTGCACCTACGGCGAGGATCGCGCCCTCACCAACGACATCCTGGAGCGCGGATTCGACACCGTGTACCAGGGCAGCGCCGTCGTGCATACGCTGGTCCCGGACACCTATGCCAAGTTGTGCAAAATGTACCTGCGCTGGGACCGCAGCTATGTGCGCGAGGAAATCCGCTTCGCCCGCATCGTGTGGAAGCGGCCGCTCGCGCCCATGGTGCTCGCCGTGTTCGAAAAGCTGATCACCAATTTGCGCTTTCCCGTCGCCTGGACCGCGACCGCCACGCTCGCGCTGATCGCCGTATCCGACCCGATGGCCCTCGCGCGCGTTTTGCTTGCCATCGGGGTTGGCGCGGGGTTCTACATGCTCTACTACGTCTACACGGAAAGGTCGATGCGCTTCGTGCATGGGATTGTGTACGCGTATTTCGCGTTCTTCACCCTTTGGTGGGTCTTTCCCTACGCCATCCTGACCGTGCGTTCGCGCTCGTGGATGACGCGCTGACCCCGGCGAGCGAAACGCGGATGACGTAGGCGGCTGTGGTCGGCACCTCTGTGCCCGGCAGCGAACAGCTCGGCGCCAGGGCCATGTGCTGCGATTTCCGCGCTCAATGCAATCCGCCGGACTGTATGGATTCAAATCGCGCCTGAAATCTGCCGCCTATTCTTCTTTCACCTGTATCGACTCCACCCTTACGCGAGCGATGCCCTTGCCGTAAAAGTCAAGCCGCTTGGCTGCGCCCAGGCTGAGATCGATAATTCGCTCCCCTGACCTGGCGTTGTGCACGCTTGGGAATGGCCCGCGGTCATTGACCCTTACGATTACGGATTTCCGGTTTTCGAGGTTGGTCACTTTCACGAACATGGGAATGGGCAGATACTTGTGTGCTGCCGACAGACCGTCGGGATTGAACGCTTCTCCATTTGCGGTCATTCTGCCGCTCTCGTAGCCATACCAGGATGCGAGACCCTCCTCCCTATAATCCTTCGCCTTCTCGGGCGACATGGGGACATAGCGCCGCCCCGCGACCACATAGGGTGCGGTTTTTACCCTGCCCTGGCGTATCGCCTCTTTGACCGGAAGGCCATCGATGCTGTTGATTTCATCGTAGGTCAAGGCCCATTCGATAGGCGCCTTGACCACTTCATAGGTGTATTCACCGATTTTGTAGACGATTATTGTGGTGCCTTTGGCAACGACGTAGGTTTTCTTTACGATCCATACGCCTCCTTGCGCCATGCCTTTCAGCGCACGGTAAGGAACGGTGATCACGGAGCAGCCGTTTGAAGAAGCTGCCGCCGCCAAACAAAAATAGGCCACTGCGAGTCGCCGCATGTGCACCCGTTCAGTCCTTGGGAGAGCGGGTGGATCGCCGCCATTCCCGCGGCGGCACCGGGTCAGGGTCGCGCCATAAACGCAGCTTCCTCGCCCGCGCCTCCTTCTCGGCCAGTTCGTAGACTTCGCGCTCATCCGGCGTCTGCTCCCTGGCGCGAACGCCGCACCACCACGCCAGACCGGCGCGAACCTGCTCCAGGCGAGCGTCATCGCCGTCCACGATTACCTTCCCTACCTGGATTGGCCATCGCCACAGCAGGTCAGTCGGCCGCCGTTTGCAGGCAGTTGCGCCCGGACTGCTTGGCGCGGTAGAGCGCCGAATCGGCCTGTCGCACAAGCTCTTCAGGGAGCTGTTGCCTTGACGGCACCAGGCTGGCCACGCCCAGGCTGACAGTGACGATGCCGGGAGATGTTTCCGCGTGCGGCAGCGCCAGCGACCAGACATCCTGCTGGATGCGCTGGGCGATTTTCAATGCGTCATCCAGGCCCGCATCCGGCAGCAACACGACGAATTCCTCGCCGCCGTAGCGCGCCGGAAGTTCCCCCGCTCGCCGCCCCGCCTGTACCAGCGCCAGCGCGAGCGAGCGCAGGCAGCCGTCGCCGGCCAGGTGGCCGTAGTGGTCGTTAAAATGTTTGAAGTGATCGACGTCGAGCAGCACCAACGCCAATGGAGTGCCGGCGCGTTGTCCGCGGTTCCATTCCTGCGCCAGCATACGGTCGAAATTGCGGCGGTTGGCGATGCCGGTCAGCCCGTCGGTGTAGCTCAACTCCTGCAGCATGTCATTGGCGTCTTCCAGCGCCCGGGTGCGCTCCTCGACCATCGTCTCAAGCTCGCGGTTGCGCTCGTCCAAGCCCTGGATCGGGTAGACCTCGCCCTCCCTGACCATGTGATAGGGGATGGAGATGCCGCTGTGCACGACCTTCCAGTCTTCGCCTTCGAGCCGGAAAATCAGCACCAGCCGCGCCGTCTCCCGCGACAGGATGTGGTCGACGATGGGCAGGTGGATGTGGAAGAAGGCGGTGACGACGACAACGTCATCGCTGACATCCTGCATCGACAGGTCCTGCATCTCGATGCGGATGCGGCCGGTCACCTGCGCGAAGTCCTGTCTGGTGATCCGCATCCATTCGTCCCTGTCCTTGACGAGAAAATCGCCGCCGCCGGTGTAGCCGCTGAAATTGTCACTGAAACGCGCCGTCAGGCGGTCGTCGCGCGAGGCGTACATTTCGATATACTCGTCGAACAGTGAGCGCATCAGGTGCTCGCGTTCCGGTCGCATGGGGCTGGCCTCTATCGGGACGGTCGAAAGTGCATTTGTATAATCAAAGTCGCAATGTGGTACCGGTTTGCCGCTGCATTTCCGTTTCCGACGCAGAGCTCACTTTACCATCCTGCGGGAGCGCAATCCCATGCGCGACGCGCGCAGCGCCGGCGGCCGCCCTACTGCACCCAAGTTACAGGGTAAACTGCGCAGACTTATGCGATCGGATCATGCAGCATGAAAAAAAGCCCCGAACCAGCAGCAGCGACCGACTTCGAGCCTGAATTCGTCGCCGGACTGACCAGGATCTTCGACGAGATGATTCCGTTCAACCGCGTACTCGGCGTGAAGATCACTGCGCTGAAGGCGGACGGCGTGAAGGGAAGGATAGACATGCGCCCCGAATTGATCGGCCACTTCGTTTCCAACCGGCTGCACGGCGGGGTCATCAGCGCGGGACTGGACGCGATGGCCGGCGTCGCCGTGATGGCGGCAATCGGCGCGCGCCACATGGACGAATCTCCGCTGCAGCGGCTCCACCGGTTCGGCAAGCTGGGGACCATCGACTTGCGCATCGACTACCTGCGGCCTGCGACCGGCGATCATTTCGAACTCCATGCCAACGTGATGCGCCTCGGCTCGCGGGTGGCGACGGCGCGCATGGAGTTTCTGGGGGCGGACGGAACGCTGCTGGCAAGCGGTGCGGCGGCGTATATCGTTTCCTGAATTCAGCGTTCTTCGCCGGCGAGAGAATAAGAAAGATCCGCGCGCTATCCCGCCACGCGTTGCTGCGCCCACTGAAGTATTGCGGACAGCAGGGTATCGAGTTCCGCGCGTTGTCGCCGGCACGATCTCGTCGTCATAGCGAAACTCGACGGCGTAAGGATTCAGGCTGCGCAAGTCGTCGACGCGCAGCGGACTGCCGCTTAGCCGGGATACATTTCAATGCTGTCGGTGACCGAATCGGCAACATGCTCTTTGGTTATCACGCCCAGGATATCGGTGGGCCGCGGCGTGCCGCGCCCGCGTATGACCACGGCCATCATCGCATGCTTGCGCGAGAGGCGGCGGATGACTTGGAGGGCAATATCGTTCTCGCGGACGATGGTGAAATTCCGGTAGGCGACATCCCCTAGAGTCACGCCCGCGTTCACGCTCCCACGACCGTGCCGCAGCCGGGTGTTGATGCGAAGCACCCCGAGAATGCGATTGGCGCGCGTGACGACAATATGCAGCCTCCGGTTCCGGTGCTCGGGCCGGAGGAGGAACTCCTCGAAGTCGGTCTCGGCCGGGGCGATGACGATTTCGCTGTCCATGACCTCGCTTGCCCGGCGCACCAGGAACATGTTGGTATGCAGCGCCTGGGGAATGAAATGCCCGCGCCGAAAGAGCTTGAGCGTATAGATGCTCTCCGCCGAGAGCAGGCGCCGCACGCCGACGCTCAGGGCCACGGCCAATATCATCGGCATGACGATGTTGTAGTCCCGCGTCATCTCGAAAATCATCGTGACTGCGGTCATCACCGCGCCGGTTGCGCCGCCCACCATGGCGCCCATGCCCACCATGGCAAACGAAGCAATGCTGATCGGTATCGGCAGATGCAGCATGGAGACCAACGCCGCGAAAGCGCCGCCTATGGTCGCGCCCATGAACAGCGAAGGCGAGAATATCCCGCCGGAGGAACCTGAGCCCAGGCTCAACGAGGTGGCGACGAGCTTGCACACGAACAGCAGGGCCAGCAGCGAGAACAGACCGAGGTGCCCCTGGAGTATGGACTGTATGGTCGCATAGCCCACGCCATCGACGTAATATTGGCCGACGGTCTCGTGCAGCACATACATCAGTATACCGACGAGCAGCATGCCCAGCATGTGGCGCAGATAGCGCTGTTTGATCAGATCGAACAGGTCCTCGATCATGTGCAAGCCGCGAATGAACCCGGTGGCGGCGAGGCCGGTGATGGCGCCGAGCAGCGCGTAAAGACACAGGCTGACGACGGCGGACCCGTCGAGGTGCAGGGGCGCCAGCGCGGGCACGTCAAAGGCCGGCTGCTGGCCGAAGAAGAACTGGCCGATGAAGGTTGCGGTTCCGGTAGCAAGCGCGACCGGCAGAAAACTTTGGACACTGACTTCGGGCAACATCAGCTCGATGGCAAACAGGACGCCGCCGATGGGCGTATTGAAGGTCGCGGCGATGCCGGCCCCCGCGCCCGCGGCGACGAGGATGATGCGGTCGGCCGACACCACGCGGATGAGTTGCCCCAGAGTCGAGCCCAGCGCCGAACCGATCTGAATGATGGGGCCTTCGCGTCCGACTGCGGAGCCGCTGCCGATGGCGACTGCGGAAGCGAGCGACTTCACCACGGCGACGACCGGCCGGATGACGCCGCCCTTGTAGTAGATCGCGTCCATGACCTCGGGCACGCCGTGTCCGCGTGCCTCGGGGGCGAACTTCTCGACGAGAAAGGTGACGATTAGCGCGCCGAGGACCGGGACCAGAATGACGAACGGCCCCCATGGACTCGTCGGCGTAAATGCGTTGGCGTCATACGCCACGCTTACCTGGCCCAAAAACAGCAGGTTGTGAATGAAACCGATGAGATCCCGAAACACGACGGCGCCGTAGCCGGTCACAATGCCGATCACCACAGCCAGCACGGACAGACGCACCGTCCCGATACGTCTCTGGCCCTGCTTCGTATTCGCCGCGGCTTTTGCAGGCGGGTCGTTGCGGCCGCCCCGGGCTGGATGGGAGGATCCCGAAACTGCTGCTTTTTTTCCCGACATGAGAACTCGTACTCTGTTGCTGATTACGGCGCCAGCGTGCGGCAAATCCTGCTCGCTTGGCGCTCCGGAAGGCCCGGCGAATTAACAGCCGGAAGCTTGCGCGTGCGCCCCTACCCCTTCTTCGCCCGTGCCGCCGCCATCGCCTCGGTGGCAAGCTTGCGGTCGTCGTTCATTTTCCTGAACGCCGGGCGTTCGTTGAGCATCTTCAGGTACGGCCTCACCGGGGCGCAATCCTCGAGCACGTCGCGGCCGTAGACGATCTTGCTCGACAGCGACACCAGCGGCAGGTGCACGCCCGCGGCGCAGTCGGCGTAAGTCAGGTCGGCGCCGGCGATGAAGGGCGTGAACCTGGCCAGTTGCTTGAACGCGCGCACGCCCTTGGCCAAGTCCTTCTCCACATGCGTCTTGATCTCGTCCGAGACCGTGCCGCCAAAGAATGCCTGCGCATACAGGCGCCGCGCCACCAGCTCCATGTGCAGTTCGATGACAGTGATGAGTTCGCGCACCCGCGCGCGCTCGAGTACGTCTTTCGGGTAGAGCGGCTTGTCCGGATAATGGTCTTCGAGGTATTCGCAGATCACCTGCGACTCGCACAGGAACTGGCCGTCGATTTCGAGGTAGGGCACTTTGCCCATGGGCGAGCGCTTCAGGTAGGCCTCGTCCTGCGATGTGCTGCAGTACACCTCCTCGAACGGGATGCCCTTTTCCAGCAGCGCCACCTTGACCTTGTTGTAGTAATTGCTTACCGCCAATCCGCCCAGCTTCAACATCGTTGGCTCCCCCTTAGTTCGTTATGTTCACGCGGTCTTGGCCGACTTGGGCACGCTCATGTGCTTCGCCAGTTCCAGCTTGGCGATCGCGTTGCGGTGCACCTCGTCCGGGCCGTCGGCGAAGCGCAGGGTGCGCGAATGCGCGTACATCATCGCCAGCGGGAAGTCGTCGGACACGCCGGCGCCGCCGTGCGCCTGCATCGCCCAGTCGATCACCTGCAGGGCCATGGTGGGCGCGAGCACCTTGATCATCGCGATCTCGGCCTTGGCCACCTTGTTGCCCGCGGTGTCCATCATGTAGGCGGCGTTGAGCACCAGCCAGCGCGTCGAGTCGATCATGATGCGCGCCTGGGCGATGCGCTCGCGCGTCACGCCCTGCTCGGCGATGGTGCGGCCGAAGGCGACGCGCGCGAGCGATCTCTTGCACATGAGTTCGAGCGCGCGCTCGGCCACGCCGATCTGGCGCATGCAGTGGTGGATGCGGCCCGGCCCGAGGCGGCCCTGCGCGATCTCGAAACCGCGGCCCTCGCCGAGCAGGAGGTTCGATGCCGGCACGCGCACGTCCTTCAAATGGATTTCCATGTGACCGTGCGGCGCGTCGTCGTAGCCGAACACCGACAGCGCGCGCACCACCTTGACGCCGGGAGCGTCGCTGGGCACCAGGATCATCGACTGCTGGCTGTGCCTGGGCGCGTCCGGGTTGGTCCTGCCCATGACGATGTACAGCTTGCAGCGCGGGTCGCCGCCGCCGGAGGACCACCACTTGCGCCCGTTGATGACGTACGCGTCGCCCTGCTTCTGGATGCTGCACTGGATGTTGGTGGCGTCGCTCGATGCAACGTCGGGCTCGGTCATCAGGAAAGCCGAACGCATCTCGCCGCGCAGCAGCGGCTCCAACCATTGGCGCTTGTTCTCCTCGCTGCCGTAGCGCTCGATCGTCTCCATGTTGCCGGTGTCGGGCGCGGAGCAGTTGAACACCTCCGCGGCGAACGACACCCTGCCCATGATCTCGCACAGCGGCGCGTACTCGAGGTTCGAAAGCCCCTCCGGGGCGCGCTTGGAATGCGGCAGGAACAGGTTCCACAGGCCGGCGGCGCGCGCCTTGGGCTTCAATTCCTCGACTATTCTTGTGGGGATCCAGGGATTGCCCTTCTTCCGGTTCTCCAGGATTTCCTGATGGAAGCGATGCTCGTTCGGATAGATATGCTCGTCCATGAACGCGATGAGCTTGGCCTGCATGGCCTTGACCTTGTCGGTATATGCGAAATCCATGGTTTGCCTTTCGTAAAATGAAAGTGGTGCGGAAGCGGCCGGGCTATTTTCCGGCCGCGATGACTTTTTGCGCGTACTCCCAGGCCATCCTGGCCAGTGGCTGCACGCGCGCGCCGGCGTCGGCCGCGTGCGCGCTGGCGGCGGTGCCGTCCACCGAGCGCTTCTTGATGCCTTGCAGGATGGCGGCGATGCGGAACATATTGTAAGCGAGGTAGAAATCCCAATTGTCGATGCGGCTGCGCCCGTTGCGCCTGCAGTAGGCCGCGACATAGTCCTGCTCCGCGGGGATGCCCAGCGCCGCCAGATCGAGCCCGCCGATGCCGCGGAACTGCCCCGGCGGAATGCGCCAGCTCATGCAGTGATAGGAAAAATCCGCCAGCGGATGGCCCAGGGTGGAAAGCTCCCAGTCGAGGATGGCGAGTATCCGCGGCTCGGTCGGATGGAAAATCAGATTGTCCATGCGGTAATCGCCGTGCACGATCGCGGTCTCGTCGCCGCCGGGAATATTGTTCGGCAGCCAGGCGATGAGATGGTCCATGGCCTCGATCTTTTCCGTCTCGGACGCCTGGTACTGCTTGCTCCAGCGCCCGATCTGGCGCGCGAAATAATTGCCGGGCTTGCCGAAATCGGCGAGGCCGATGGCGGCGTAATCGACGCTGTGCAGGGCCGCAATCACGCGGTTCATTTCGTCGTAAATCGCGCCGCGCTCAAGCCTGGTCATGCCCGGCAGCGCCTGATCCCACAGCACGCGGCCATCGACGCAATCCATGATGTAGAAGGCGCGCCCGATCACGTCCTCGTCCTCGCACAGCGCGTAGGTCCTGGGCACCGGAATATCCGTCTTGCCCAGGGCGCTGATCACGCGGAACTCGCGCTCCACCGCATGCGCGGAGGGCAGCAGCTTGGCCGCGGGCCCGGGCTTGGCGCGCATCGCATAGCGCTTGCCGCCGGCGGCGAGCAGATAAGTCGGGTTGGACTGCCCCCCCTTGAACTGCTCGACTTCTAGCGCGCCGGAGTACCCGTCCACATGCGCGCGCAGATAAGCTTCCAGGCGGGCAACGTCGAAGCGCTGCTGCTCCGCCACCGGCTTGGTGCCGATGAACTGCTCCATTACCTCATCCTCTCGTCAATTCCAGTTGGCTCCCCCGCAATCCTAGCACGGCTGGTAGCGCGGACCGAAGCCGCAGGGCAACTTCATGAATACGCGGGTGATTGGGAGGAGCGTACGAAATGAGGGGAAATACCCCTTGCGCTCCCCTGTATCAGGAGCCCATTCGAATGCGCGAAATCAATCCGCGGCGTATCCGGGCTCGGCAATCAAAGCGTCGGCTTCGCGCGGAAATATTGCATCCGGTCGATCGAGCGCAGCCTGATCTCTTTCACGCTCGCGCCCTGCAGCAGCTTTAGCGGCACTTCGGTCCCCGCGGGACCCAGCGACCATAGCTTGCGGTAAAACTCGACCTGGGTCGTAACCGGATCCGCGCCGACGCCGATGACGATGTCACCGCGCCGCACTCCGGCCGTATCCGCCGGCGCCTGCGGCGATACCCGGGTGACGAACAAGCGCCCCTGCACTTCCTCGGTGGCCATGCCCAGCCATGGCCGGGCCGGGCCGGACACACGGCCATTTTCGATCAGCTCGGCAAGTATGGGTTTGAGCAGATCGATCGGCACGAATATATTGCCGGGCAACACCGTGCCCGCCTCCTCGGCGTCGCGCACCAGCAGCGAGCCGACGCCGACCAGCTTGCCCTCGCGGTTGATCAGCGCAGAGCCGGCCCAGGCGAAGGTCGGCGGCGAGACAAAAATCGCGCTGTCCAGCAGGTACTCCCAACTGCCGGCAAACTGGCGCGTGGACACGACGTAGGCGAGGTTGAGCAGTTCGCGCCCGCCGTGCGGCACGACCAGCACCGGCTCGCGCAGCGCGAGCGCCGCCGACGCCCCCAGGTCTATCGGCTTGGCGCCCAGGGGCAGCGCGGCGCGCAACAGGCCGAAACCGGTCGCGTGATCATAGCCGGCCAGCGTGGCCGGGCTGGTCTTGCCCTGGGCGGTGGTGACTTCGATCGCATCGGCTTCGATCACCAGATAGCCGATGGTGAGGATGTACCCCCTGTCGTCGATGATCACGCCGCTGCCTTCGCGCTCCGAGCCCAGCGTCGCGCTGCTGCGCGCGTCAGCAAGCGCGCGCGCCCTGACCCTGACCACGGATCCGAGCAACTCGTCCGCCTGCTTCTCGCTGATCACCCTGGGCTTGGGCTGCACCGTTTGCGCCTGCAGCGGCAGCCCGGCGAGCGCAGCGCAAAGGAACATGGATACAAAGAGCAAGTTCCGGAACAGCTTCATCATGTCCTCCCGGCGCGAAACGACGCCCCCGGAAGCCTCAGGCAAACGCTAATCCGAGGCGCCGGATAAGCATAGTCACGACCTTGGACCGTCGCAAGGTTTTTCCCCGGCGCTCGCCTGCGGCACAACCGGTGGCGATTGAATCAGGCCGCTTTCGCGCAGTTGCGCCGAATCCGGAGACGGGCTATCTTGCGCATTTTGAAGTGGAGAAAACCATGCCCCTGATCCAGGTCGATATGTTCGAAGGCCGCACTCCGGAAATCAAGCGGGAATTCGTCGACGGCATCACTCGCGAGACCTGCCGCGTGCTCAAATGCGAGCCGGGCGCGGTGCAAATCATTTTGCGCGATGTGAAAAAATCCGACTGGGCCTCGGCCGGCGTGC